>JARRQC010000010.1:0-42979 GCA_037382165.1 bacterium
CGCTTTTCTGCCCCGTCTGTCATCAGAACCTCTCTTCAGGTAAACACGTTAACCTGGCCATGGTCATCGCTGTAGATGAATCAAGGCAGGAATTTGAGATTCTCTTTTCCCAGATCATCGGTGAACACAGCACAGTGAAAATGATCGGGGACAACATGGAATTATATGGAGAAGATGTCTATAAATACCAGGACTTGCTGAATCCAAGGCAGATGTTCTGATAGTTTGCCCTTATGGATTGGGCTTTCGGGCATACCTGTAAAGGCAATCCCACCTCCTTTTTACTGATCTATTTCCCGTCCGTATATGCCCTGGATATGCCTGGCATTATCCCCTTCAATCGTATTGATTCTCATGATCTGTTCCGGGGAAGCTTCGTGTATCTTTGACAATACATACCATTCCACACTTTCCGTATAAGGCGGCGTGGTCAGCGATCCTTTATAATGGTAATAATGGGTCCAGTCTTCAAGCACATCCTGCGGTGTCCTTTCCCCGAAGAGGGTAGTTAATGCAACCTCTTTGGTGGTGCCCGCCTCTTCAGGAATAAGCTCAATAAAACGCCTGAGGAAATCACTCTCCTTTCCCATTTTATACATGTAACCGATCACGAGGTAAGAAGGAGTATCCCCCTCACTTTGCCCCTGCAGCCGGTTAACGATATGCATCTCCATGGGAAAGGTCATGCCGTCGATCAAATGCTCACTGGGGGTGTGGAAATGACACTGGATCATGTCATAAGTCTTACCATCAACCCTGACGGTACTTCCGGGTTCGAAATCTAGCTGAACAGTATGCCCCTTATTTTCCACCATCGTAACCATTCCCGAATAATTGACTTCGATATTGTGGTGACCCGCCTTCGTGTCAGCGCTCAGGATGTTAATCGGTGATTGCACAAGTCCATGCTCAAGTCCCGGGATCAGGTAACCATGCACATTCCCTTCCCCATGTTCGTAATGGGTGGTATGGTGATCACCTGAACAGGCAGCAAGTACCAACACCATCATTATTACAACAACAAAATTGAAAATCTTCATAACAGTGATTTTTTGCGATAAAATTATTCAATAAGGAATATACCGCAAGTACCGAATTATAATCTGTCAGTAATTTAAAAAGATTCTCAACAATTAATACCCGTCAGCAGGTATGCCTCAACACAATTGAAACATGAACTTATTTCATGGTCAATGTGGCGCGCAACACTTTGGTTGCTATTTGCTGGTTGTATTCATAGGCAAGTGATTTTTAATTGATCAGTTCTATGATGGTACCAATAAAACAAAGCCCCGCCGTAAAGAAATAGAGGATCCCCATACCGATCTGGTTTACCATGAAGCGCTGTACTCCGGCAACTGCGAACAGCCCCAGCAATCCTCCGATCAGGATGTGATCAGGCTTGCGGCGTTCGGAATTGTAAAGCATGGCAAATGTTTTGAGCTGCTCAGGGGTTAGGTCCTTGGTCAGGCTCTTCAAATAATTTAATTCGTCCATATCAATTCCGGGAACCAGGAAAATAAGGTCATCATTCATGATTTGTTAGTTTAAAGGGTAATATGATTAATTGTGTAATTCGATAAATGATAATGAATAAGGCTACTACGCCCAGGGGATGACACCCAAAGGACCTTTGCAGATCCAGCCACATCGCATAATGTATGGAATGGCCCACGCCACAGCCCGGACAGAAATCAAATCCCAGGTTACTCAGCGGACACAATGTAAAATGAACCTTATCCGGGGTGATTAAAAAAAGAAGCACAAGTGCAGTAATCCAGAAGATCAGCTCCAGGTGGCGCCTGAAAAATTTAAACAAATGACCCATGGATATCCACTTTATGCTCAAGACATAAATTTACACTAAAAAAACCGATCAGGACAAGAAACTCTTTTTTACAGTACCATTCACTTTTAACACCTGTCGTTCTAAACTTTTGTAAAAACCTGAATATTAATTAACTATCATGAAACTAAGAAATCAAGTAACGATTTAAATCGTTGAAAAATTGATTTCAATCGGAAATATATTGCTTTATATCAATGCTAATCCGCATATATCTCAATTCTTTTCTGAATTACGCAAGGCGCTGATTGTTAATTTTATTTTCCGAAAAAACCAAAATGATCAAGCTGTTATGACAGCGTTGGATCATCCTGTATTCTCCTCCTTAAGAAACAACTGAAACAGCTGAGAAAGATTTTATACACCTAAGAAACAGGTATGATCTCGCTGGTATAATCGTTTGTTCAGATGCAGTTTTGTATTTGACAATGAAACCTGAAAATTCACACTTCAGCAAATATAAATCAGAAAATGATGAAAATTAGAAGCGCTACATTATGGCTCATGATGACCGGCCTGGTGTCCCTGTTAGCTGCCATCCCGGTCACCCTTTTCGCCCAATCCAGCTGTGCGGCTCCCAAAAGCCATGGCTCAGGCTATTCATCAGCCATTTCTTCCGTTGAGATGAACGATGACGGAACCTATACGATAGTCCTCCGGGTCAGGCACAATGGATGTTCGGATGAGGATTGTAAAGCAATAAACCAATATTATGTCGAAGCTGAACCTGGAACCTACTCTGATATCAGCTGGACACTTATCTATGGTGATGTCAGCTATAATGGTATCGTTCTCGGTCCTGAACAGGGCGGTTGGGATAAGCTGGGTTTCAAGGTTGCCAGCATCAACGGTATGGGAAATGGAAACGCAGGGATTTTCAGCGTGACCTACACCCTGACCGAATTACAGGATCAGACGGTAATGGTAAAAGCCGGAACCTACGATCTGGAAATTGACTTCTCCAGAGCCGAATTTGAGTATGTGCTCGACTGTAAGGTGGGCGGTCTGTACCAGATGCCTGCTGATGCCAAGTTAACCGAGTCAGATAATAAAATCGGTAACGAACTGACCTATCTGGCGGAATTCAATGGCACGCCCTATAGCAACGAAGTGTTTACCGTCATTTATGATGAGAACACCTTGGTATATTATGTACTCGCTGAATTCTATCCGATGGATGGAGCGTATGTTGATTTGCTTAACGAATTGGAGACCAACTATGGCTTGAGAAATACCATCACCGACCCCCAGGAAGAGATGATTACCGGGGAGATCCCTATTGCCAGCCTAAAAGCAGTTAATGAACTGGAAAGCCTTTACTCGGCAAATCCTGCCTATCCGGTAAAGACCAATATTGGGCTGGCTACAAGTCAGGGCGATACCTCTATGTATGCTTATATAGCCCGCAAAATATTTACCGTCGAAACAGTGGAAGGCGACCGCTACCCGATCACCGGAGAAGGAGTTAAGATCGGTGTGATCTCCAACAGCTTCAATACCATGACAAACCCAAGCAACCAGGCCAATGATGATGTTTTGAAATTTGACCTTCCTGGAATTGGCTACCAACCTGATGGAACACCCGTTCCTAATCCTTATAACGAAACCAATGTACAGGTTATCCAGGAATATCCGTATGGCGAAGCCTCCGATGAAGGACGGGCCATGATGCAGATCATCCATGATGTGGCGCCCGGCGCAAACCTTGCCTTCCGCACCGGTATGCTCGGAGCCGTGGATATGTGTGAAGCGATCAGCGAACTTGTCGATGCCGGATGCGATATTATCGTGGACGATGTCACTTACATTTCACAACCTTTCTTTGAGGATGGTATCGTTGCCCAAAAGGTCGATGACGTGGTCAGCAACAGCGATATATCTTACTTTACTTCTGCAGGCAACTTCGGGGAAAGAAGCTGCACTGCGGTATTCAATCCAGCCTCCGAATCCATACCCGGTATTGACGGTATACCGCATGTATTTGGCTTCGTGGATGGCGCAGAGGATATATACCAGGCGGCTAGGGCCGAAATTCCGGAAACCGCGGAGCCGCCACAGTATTTCACCCTGGTGCTGCAGTGGGAGGATGACGATCCGACTTCAACATTCAGCGCCACAAAAACAGACCTGGATATTTATCTCACCCAGGAAACCGGTGGCATCATCGGATACAACACCATGAATTATGGGAACAAGGCCCTCGAAGTATTGCCTTTCGTTGTTACGGAAACGACTGATCTGAATATCGTCGTGGTTAAAGCAACTGATAATGATGTCAATGTCAGGTTCAAGTATGTCGTTTTCAGAGGCTTATTTAACATCAATGAATTTACGGCAGGGGAATCTACTATTACAGGCCACGCCAATTCTTCCGGCGCCATGACCGTGGGAGCTGTACGCTATGATTATACCCCCGCTTATGATGGAAACATCAGTATTATGTCCTTTTCTTCCCGCGGTGGACTTGATATAGCCGGTGTCGACAGGTATAAACCGGATTTTACCGCGCCCAATGGAGTCAACACCACAGTAGATCTTGGAAATGGCGACTTTGTTGGTGATAACGATCTGTTCCCTAATTTCTTCGGCACTTCTGCCTCAGCACCACATGCTGCAGCGGTAGCGGCTCTTTTACTGGAGGCAAAATCTGCTTATTATGACGAGTTCATGTCCCCTGAGGATATAAGGTCTGCCCTCTCCTCTACTGCAATAGGTTCAGGTTCTTATGATCCTGCTTACGGTAATGGCTTCATACAGGCCGATATGGCATTGTTTAGTTTCGCCAATCCTGCGCCTGTGCTGGATTATTTGACTACTGAATCGGGCGGTGTACCGGGTGCCGAGGTTGTTACCATTACCCTGCAAGGAAGATATTTTACTGAAAATACAATACTTTACTTCGATGGAATGGAGATTACAGGGGCAATGGTTGATCCGGCCAATGGAACCATTACGGCTGAAATACCGCCATTTACCGAGTTGTATCCTCCAATCACAGCCTACAACCCGCCGGTTACACCTTCACTAAAAGATGGTGGCATGTCGAATGCACTTTACTTCACACAGAAGCCGACCATTGCAGGGAATATGAATGATGTCACCAAGTACTTCGGGGAAGTTATGCCCGATGTGAACCTGACCTATACCTTGTCTTATTTTGATGGAACAACGATCCCCCTTGAGGATGCCGGACTTTCTCAAGATGAGCTGGACAGGATTTTTGCCGTCGAATTGTATAACAATGCAAGCGACCTGGAAGATGTGGGCACTTGGCCATACACCCTCTCCACGGAGGAAGTGCTCAATCCATTCTATACTGGACCTGCTCCGTCGGAAGGAACCATAGAATACGATTTGCTGAGAAATTACAATTTCGTATTTGAATTGGGCAACCTGGAAATCCTGAAACTGGAACTGACCATAACACCGGACGATATGATATTATACTATGGACAACCAATTTCAGGTTTTTCATATGACTTTTCCTATGATAACAATCTAATAGAACCGGAAAATGATGCCATCATCCAGGAATCACTCTTGTTGACTTACGAAGCGGATATCATATCCGACCTTGCAGTAATCCTTGAATCGGAAGAATTCATGGTGGATGCTGAGGGAGGGTATGTACACAACAGCTATTTCCTTTCTGAAAGCGCCTATGATGCAATAGATAATGGCGAAGCCCTGGCACTGGTAAACGGTGAAGCCCTGGCATTGGTCAACGGCGAAGCCCTGGCGCTGGTCAATGGCGAAGCCCTGGCACTGGTCAACGGCGAAGCCCTGGCACTGGTCAACGGCGAAGCCCTCGCTCTCGTTAATTTGGAAACATTGGTGAATGGCGAAGCCCTTGCACTGGTCAACATTGAGACGGCGACAAATGGGGAAGCACTTGCTTTGGTCAACGGGGAGGCCCTGGCGCTGGTCAACAATCCTGATGAAGCCTGGCTGGATGAATCCTACGTCAATGGCGAAGCGCTGGCGCTGGTCAACAAAGAGGCCCTCACAAACGGGGAAGCCCTGGCACTCGTAAACGGCGAAGCTTTGGCACTGGTCAACGGCGAAGCGCTTGCATTGGTCAACTCCAATAATTTTAATGATGCGAACAACAATGACGCCGTCCTGATCCTGACGGGTGATGATATCAGGACCCTGACAGATCCAGCTTCAACCAACACCATCGAATTCATATCAGTAAACGCTATATCTGGTAACACAGTGACTTCTGAGGGGGAAACGCATAAGATCGCTCCTGGAGCGTTTATGGCTAACAATTTCAGTATTCAGTACGATCTCGGCGACCTTACCATCCTGAAGGGCGACCTGCAAGTTTATGGGGACGACCAGGTAATAGATGAAGGCATGGCAGCACCGGAATTTACATTTACATACAGTGGTTTTGCCTATGAAGATGATGAACTGTCCGTCTTCGGCGCTGAAGGACCCGACTATTCGATCATTGACCCGGATGATTATTCCGTTTATGATTCCGCCACCAGCGGACCGGGTGAATATGTAGTCACCATACCGGGAACAGAAAATTACAACATCATTTTCCCGGACCCCATCAATCTATTCGTCAATCCTGCAGGACCAGGCACCAAGGCCGTCGTGCCCAAACTGGATTGCGTAGAAGCGAATGAGGACGGGATTTTTACAGCGTACTTCTTTTATGAGAACAAGAATGATGACCCGGTATATGTTCTTATTGGACCCGACAACATCGTCACCGGCGGCAATGATCCTGACATTTCCATGCAGCCCTTTAAGTTTGAACCTGGCGGCGGAACATGGGAGGCTTACTTCGATGGCACACCCATGGTCTGGACTGTTAGCAGCAAGGATAGTGATCACAAGACCTCGCACGCGCAGGAAGCCAGCTCCGACTCCAAGAACTGCAACAAATCGTCAGAGGCCTTTGAAAAAGATAAGGAGGAACACGTCATGCTGGCCTATCCGAATCCTGTGGCTGGCAGACTGAACCTGGTTTTTGGAAAGGATATGGCTGTCAGGGAGGTGTCTGTTACCCAACTGCATGGCAAGGTCTCAAAAATTAACTGGCAGCAGGTTGCCGGCAACCGCCTGTCCATTGATATGACCGGACTGCCGGCGGGGATCTATTTTGTCAGCATAAATACGGATACGAACATAGAAACAATTAAGATCATCAAAAGATAGATTATATTCTGCTATGTTTAGCAGGGTAAGAGATCAATAAATAGTAAGAAAGAATGGATTTCCTGCCCCGGGAAATAATATTCCGGGGCAGGATTTCAAGGTAATTGAAGCGCAGGTATGAATCATCATAAGTTTATTTTTCTTTTTTTCCTTGCCATTCTTTTTTGCTCCGGCGTTTCTGCCCAGGACTCCGCACTTATAGAACTTACCCAAAAGATTGCATTAACCGGCCAGGATACATCCAGGGTCGATCTGCTTATCGAACTCAGCCGCTACCATGTCAGGACAGCACCTGACACGGCCATCCTTATCTGCGAAGAAGCCGAAGAACTCGCCGAAAAGCTGAACTATCAGAATGGGATAGCCACTGCATTGAAATATATCGGGATGGCTTACTATTTCCAGGGCAGGTACCTTGAGACAATACAATACTGGAAAAGATCCAGGGATGTATTCGAAAAGGCGGGTAACACCAAAGGCGTGGCCAATATGCTAAGCAATATCGGTGCCATCTATTTTAACCAGGGTGACGATACCAAAGCCATTGAAATGTACCTTCAGACACTTAAAGTAGCTGAGGAAATTGAGGATTCCCTCAGGATAGCCACAGTACTGAATAATATCGGAGGTGTATATTTCAATAAGACAAACACAAGGGAGAAATCCCTGGGATATTATTTGAAAGCCTATGAGATCAGTCAGCATATTGGCAACGCCGAAGCGATAGGCACTTCTGCCGTAAATACCGGGGATTACTACCTGTGGAAGGAAAATGCCGATTCAGCACTTTATTTTTTCAACAAATCGCTGGAAGCGATGCAAAGATCGGTTTCAGGTAATGTTTCCTATACCCTGAACAGCATCGGGGAAGCTTATGCCTTGAAAAATGATTACGATCAGGCGGTCAAATACCAGAATGAAGCGCTTGAATTAGCCACAAGAAACAATAGTGCGCTGGACAAAACCCTGGCCCTCATCGCCCTTGGAAATACGTATGTTAAAAAAGGTGAATATAAAAATGCCGTCTCCTATTTTCTGCGGGCCGAAGTCATTGCCAGGGAACTGAAAGTAAATTATCAGATAAAAAACACCTTTGAGGCACTGGCAAAAACCTATGCTTCGATGTCCGATTATGAAAAAGCCTATCAGTACCAAAAGCTTTTTTCTGATTACAAGGATACCATCTACAATGCTGAGAACGACAAGAAGATCCAGCGGCTGCAATTCAATTATGACCTGGAGAAAAAGCAGGCTGAGGTAGATATCCTGACCCGCGATAAACAGCTGCAGGAATTAACTATCCAGAAGCAGAAATTCACAAGGAATGCACTCATAGTCGGCATCGCCCTCGTGTTGATCATCGCCTTCATCACATTCCGAAATTACCTCCATAAGGTCAAAGTGAACAGATTGCTCGACAGGCAGAAGGCGCAGATTGAATCCCTGCTTTTAAATATTCTTCCGGCGAAAGTAGCAGAAGAATTGCAGTTGAAGGGAAAGGCCACACCGCGAAACTATAAGAGCGTTACGGTTTTGTTTACCGATTTCAAAAGCTTCACAAGGATCGCGGAAGGACTTACCCCTGGCGAACTGGTCACGGAGCTCAACACTTTTTTTGAAGCATTTGATTCCATTGTGGAGAAATACAAACTGGAAAAGATAAAAACGATCGGTGATGCCTATATGTGTGCAGGCGGGCTCCCCACCGAAACCAGTGACCATTGCCTTCAAACGGTAAAAGTCGGGCTGGAGATGCAGGAGGTGATGAAGTCGATCAATGAAGAACGAAAGAAAAACGGTCTCATTCCATGGGAACTCAGGGTAGGAATACACACCGGACCCGTTGTTGCCGGTGTGGTAGGAAAGAAAAAATATGCCTACGACATCTGGGGGAGTACGGTAAATATCGCCAGCCGGATGGAGTCGAACGGGGAACCTGGAAAGGTGAATATCTCCGCCGCTTCCTATGCCATGATCAGGGACCATTATCAGTGTCATTACCGGGGTAAGATAGAAGCCAAGAATGTTGGCGAAGTAGATATGTATTTTGTTGAACAAAAGATCAGCAGGGAAGCCGTTTAGAGATGAACAAGCTCGAAACATAGCTATCGAGCTGTAAATTGGGTAATATTAATAATTCCGATCCTCCGGATCGGGTAATTTAACAACCCGCCCTCTTGTCCGCCGAAGCGGACCCGAAGGTGGATTAAACAAACAGAACATGGGAAATGATGGGAATGGTAATATTGAATTGACTGATGGTTCAAGGATCGCGGTAGTGGGAGGAGGCCCGGCAGGCAGCTTCTTTACCTTTTTCGCGCTGGATTTTGCAGACAGGTATGGCCTCGATATTCAGGTAGATATGATAGAGGCCAAGAATTTTATGCGCACAGGCCCTCCCGGATGTAACCATTGCGGAGGAATTGTTTCGGAATCACTGATCCAGAATCTATCAGCAGAAGGAGTTGTGCTTCCGTCCCATGTCATTCGCCGGGGTATCGAATCCTATACCCTTCACCTTGAAAATGGAACAACAGTCATCGAAACACCGCTTCATGAGCAAAGGATCGCCTCCATGTTCCGGGGATTCGGGCCCAGGGGATCCACAGACGATTCGCAACTCAGTTTTGATAACTACCTGATGGATCTTTGTGTTGAAAAGGGAGCTGAAAAGATCATCGGTAAGATCAATGAAGCGATCCGTGAAGAGGACGGCATCGTTTTAAAGACCAAGGATGGATTTGAAAAGAAATATGACCTTGTCGTCGGAGCTATCGGTTTGAATAAACTTTCTTTCAAGCTTTTTGAACCACTTTGCACCACCACTTTCAAGCCACCGGAAACCACCAAAACGCACATCTGCGAATTCCTGCTGGGTGAAAAAGTTGTAGATGAATATTTTGGCGATTCGATGCATGTTTTCCTTCTGAATCTCCCCAATATCAAGTTTGGCGCACTTATTCCCAAAGGAGAATATGTTACGATGGTACTGCTGGGGGCTGACATCAACAAGGATGTTGTGTCTTCTTTTCTTAATTCTGAAGCAGTACAGAGCTGTTTTCCTGAATCTATTGACCTGCAGAAAATCATGCCCTGCCAGTGCTATCCTTCCATCAATGTAAAAGGAGCCAGCACGGCATTCGGCGACCGTGTGGTACTGATCGGTGATTCCGCCTCTTCCAAGCTGTATAAAAATGGGATCGGTGCTGCCTACATTACTGCTAAAGCAGCGGCAAAAACAGCCATATTCGAAGGGATTTCCGAGCGGGACTTCAAAAAACACTATCAGCCGGTTTGTGCAGACCTAGACAGGGATAATCTTATCGGGAAACTGATATTCATCGTGACGACAGTGATCCAGAAATCTCCCATACTGAAAAGAGGACTGCTTCGGATGGTCATCAAGGAACAAAAGAAGGAGGCGAAAAAGCGGATCATGAGCTCGGTTCTCTGGGATACCTTCACCGGCAGCGCACCGTATACGGACATATTAAAACGGGCACTGAACCCTATGTTCATCCTTAACCTGCTCGGATATTCGGCGCAGGGATTATTATTCAGGAACAAAACCACAAAAAATAACAAGCAATATGAAAAACAAAAAGTTAGGTCGGCAGTATAAGGACGGGGAAGTCATTATCAAGCAAGGGGATACAGGGGACTGTCTGTATGTGATACAGGAAGGCAAAGTGGAAGTCATCATTGAATCCGGAAATAAAGAGATCAAGCTGGCAGAACTTGGAGAAACAGAATTCTTCGGTGAAATGGGGCTCTTCGAGAAAGATGTCCGCTCAAGTACAGTCCGGGCGATGGGTGATGCCAAGGTCATGACCATCGATAAAAAGAACTTTTACAAGACCATCCAAAAAGATCCTACCCTCGCCTACCGGCTTTTGGAAAAGATGTCCAACAGGCTCAGGGAAACCAATAAGAAGTTAAGGGATGCTGCAAATGATGAATAAGGGATATGGCAAAATAGTGCATGAAGCGCGCCAATATGTGATGGAATTGCTTTCTGAGCGTTTGGATCCCGGTTTTCATTACCACAATCCTCAGCACACTCTTGATGTCTTAAAATACGCCGAAACAATCGGCAGGTTTGAAAATTTGGGCGAGAAGGATCTCGATTTGCTCCGTGTAAGCGCATTGTTTCATGACGTGGGCTATGTAGATTGCTATGCCGGACATGAGGAAGTCGGAGTAAATTATGCCCAGGAATTTATGCAAAAGAAAGGTGCCGGGGAATCAGAAATTAAACAAGTTACCCAGGCCATCATGGCTACCAAAGTCCCGCAAAAACCGAAAGATGACATTTCTCGGATGCTGTGCGATGCCGATCTTTTTTACCTCTCAGATGACAGCGATTACTTTTCTCAGGCTGAAAAATTACGCAAAGAGTGGCGCGATATGGGGATCAGTGATTTGACCACGAAAGAATTTCAGGAAAATTCCCTTGATTTTTTTATGGATCATCACTACCATACTCGGTATGGAAAGTTATTTTTGCTACCAGGAAAGGAAAAAGTAGCTGCGTTGATCCGTAAAAAACTATCTGACAAACCTTCGGATAGCTCCAAATAACAGATTTTCGTATGCCAGCGTATACCATGACAGATACTGAAGTAAGCGAAAAAATTTTAAGCCGGACAGGGGTTCCTGTAGATAATTACCGTTTACTGAATATCCACCGGATAGCCATTAATACCCCGGCTGAATTTGTTTTCCGCGAATTGCTCACCTGGAATGGTGATTCTATCTGGTGGCCGAACCATATCGCCAAAGCGAATTTGAAAAATGACGACCTGCAAAAGATCAAGATAACCCTTTTCGGTCTTACCCATAAGTTCTTTAAAAACAGAGAAGGGCACCTCGGTTTTAATCTGCTGCATCTATTTAATCTCAATGCAATCAAGATCCAACATGATCCGGATAAAGACAATGGCAGGCTTCTGCTCTATAAATGCAGCGGAGGGTATCCCATCGGTGTCTTTGCCATGTATGTCCGCGATTCTAATCCGGAGCTGAATGAAGAGGGTAAAGCCCAGCTATTCGTTGTTGTCAGCTTTAATTTTTATGGTAAAAAGTCACTCACAAACTTCAACCTTCTTAATAAAACCTGGAAACTAATTCACAACCGGGTCACTGCCAATATTATGCAACGCATTAAGGATAAATGCGAATGGGATTATTCCCACGAAATACAACCCAAATAGGGCAATTCCCCAATTAACGGGGAATAATACGTTGTACAAATCAATTTGAAAGTGATATGCATGCTTTGTTTTCAGTAGAGAAGAGTTGCCTTACCTGCGCAGTGAAGTCACCACTTCTTAAGATACTTTCTGAAGAAGAACTTCAGCAGATAGATGACAGCAGGACTTCCGTGATTTACAGGAAAGGTGAAACCATCCGTAAACAGGGTGCAGTGCTGACCCATGTTATTTCCATTGGCCAGGGTATGGCTAAAGTTTTCCTTGAGGGCCCCAATAATAATAACGTACTTCTTTCTATCCTGAAACCCACTTCTTTTGTCGGAGGTCCGGGCATGTTTGTAGATCAGATCCACCATTTTACAATCACAGCCCTCACCGAATGCTGTGTGTGCTTTATCAAAATGAGCACCTTCAGAGAGATGCTTAATACAAACCGGGAATTTAATGATCACTATCTGAAACACATCAGTCAGGCGACCCTGGCAGCCTATAACCGATTGATCAACCTTACGCAGAAACCCATCAGAGGCCGCCTGGCGGATTCCCTGCTTTACCTGGCTGATGATGTCTTTGAAAGAAGAGAGTTTGATATCTCCGTCACCAACCAGGAGTTGTCCGAACTGGTGGGCATGTCAAGGGATAATGTCGTCAGAAACCTGAAAAAGTTCCACCAGGAGGGCATTATTACAAAAACCAATGGCATCATCCGGATCGATGACTACGAAGCGCTGAAAGCCATTAGTATTGAAAACTAACAGCTTCACCCAAGGTATGGGGAAAATTGCATCCTGATTCTTTCATCAATGAAAGGCTCCACCACCGCATTTTTGTACTTTCGTTTCAAAATGAAATACAGCCATGCCAAAAGATCCGTTGAAACTTATTAAAGATGATCCCTGGTTGGAACCCAGCGCGCAGGATATTGAAGATCGTCACCAAAGATTCCTTGACCGGCACGAGTCCATAAAAAATGACTTTGAAAGCCTGACCCGTTTCGCTGACGGCTATCACTATTTCGGAATCAATTATGATAAGAAAAAGAAAGGATGGTACTACAGGGAATGGGCACCGGAGGCTCATGCACTGTTCCTGGTGGGCGATTTCAATGCATGGCAGGAACGTACACACCCCCTTACAAGGAACGACTTCGGGATCTGGGAGATCTTCCTGCCTGAACAAGCATACCGGGATATTTTTATCCACGGCAGTAAGATCAAAGTGCTGGTTGATTCTGCACAGGGATCCAATTACCGTATTCCGGCCTATATAACAAGGGCGGTTCAGGATGAGGACACCAAGAATTTCACCGGTCAGCTATGGCTTTCCAAACCATTTGACTGGAGCGGGGACAACTATAAGATGGAGAAAGGAAGGGAGCTGTTCATCTATGAGACCCATGTCGGAATGGCACAGGAGAAAGAAGGTGTAGGTACCTACCGGGAATTCACAGAAAATATTTTACCCAGGATCAAAAAAGCAGGCTATAATGCCATCCAGATGATGGCTATCCAGGAACATCCCTACTACGGATCCTTCGGTTACCATGTGTCCAGCTTTTTCGCACCCAGCTCCCGCTTTGGAACGCCGGAAGAATTAAAAGAGCTGATCAGGGAGGCGCATAAAATGGATATTGCAGTGATCCTTGATATCGTTCATTCTCACACTGTAAAAAACACAGTGGAAGGCATCAATCAATTCGATGGATCCGAAGGCCAGTATTTCCATGAAGGAAGCCGCGGAGACCATCCGCAATGGGATTCCAAGATATTCAATTACGGCAAAACGGAAGTTTTACGGTTTCTGCTGTCTAATGTGAAATACTGGATGGAAGAATTTCATTTCGACGGTTTCCGCTTTGACGGTGTGGGATCGATGATGTATTTTCACCATGGTCTGGAAGCCATAGATTCCCGGGAGAAATATTTCAGGCAGGGTGTGGAATGGGATGCCATCACCTACCTGCAGCTCGCTAACACCCTGATACATGAAATTAATCCCGCGGCCGTAAGTATCGCGGAAGATGTCACCGGTATGCCCGGACTCTCCTCCCCTGTTGAAGACGGCGGACTCGGATTCGACTACCGGCTGGGTATGGGCATCCCCGATTTCTGGATAAAAATGTTGAAGGAAATCCGGGATGAGGACTGGAATATCCATGACCTGTGGCGTGTACTCAATGACCGGCTGCCCCATGTGAAGACGGTGACCTATGCAGAATCACATGACCAGGCACTGGTCGGAGATAAAACCATTGCCTTCCGTTTGATGGACAAGGAAATGTACTGGCACATGCAAAAAAATGACCCGGACCTGATCGTAGAAAGGGGCATCGCCTTGCATAAGCTTATCCGCCTGTTTACCATTTCTCTTGGCGGACAAGCATATATGAACTTTATGGGTAATGAATTCGGACATCCCGAATGGATAGACTTCCCCAGGGAGGGCAATGGATGGAGTTATAAATATTGCCGCCGGCAGTGGTCACTTGTCGACAACCCGGATCTGAAATACCAATACCTGGATAATTTCGACAAGGCAATGATCGCAGTTATGAAAGAACACCGGGTAATGACCTCTCTTTTCGGTAATCAGCTCAATATGGATGAAGCCAACAAAACCATTGTGTTTGAAAGAAAAAACCTTGTCTTTCTTTTCAACTTCCATACCCGTAACTCCATCCCCGGATACCGCTTTCCTGTTCCGAAACCAGGAGAATACAGGATCATTCTCAATTCAGATGAGACCGATTTCGGAGGACATGGACGCATCGATACAGCACAGCACTATGTGACGGAACAAAAACCGGGTGAAAGCCCTTACCTGACGGTATACAATACCAACAGGACAGCGCTGGTTTTCAAACGTATCGTATAAGGGATCTACTCACCGGGAGGGAATACAGGATGCCGCTGATTATACATCATGAGGAATTCAGGCATGGCGTTTTTCATGGTGCGGTAGGAATCCAGTCGCAGGAATTGCTGATAAAGTTCCAGGTCGTCTGAAATCATATTCAAGAAGCTGGAACGGTTGAATCTTCGGATTTTCCCATCATCATATTTAAAAACAAAGCGCTTACCATTGTCGATCTTTCCGGTAAGGGTATTCGAAGTATTGAAATAACTGATCGCCCCCACAGGGTCGAGTCGTACCAGGTGATCATCATGCCTGATAAAGACTTCCCTGTTGGTCGCATAAGCCCATACTGAGTCAGGGTGAACCCGCAGGAATTCTCCATCATCACCAAACCGCCCCAGCCAGATAAACTGACCGGTAGCGGGAAGAGATCCGCTTAACAACCCTTCATTCAGGTACTCTTTTATTTCTGATGCTGATAAAACAACGAAATTACCGGGCATACCCGGTGCATTTTCCCGGAATTGAATAAAGGAGGTATAGATGCCGGGAGCATGTTGCCAACGAAAGTTGCTGTCTGACTCCTGCTGACAATAAGTTACAAAATGATAGGGCATTACCGCAGCCCATAAAATGATATATTTTATCCGTTTCATCTCCCTTCTTTCCTGTTTTCAGGAAACATGATACTCATTCAATGAGATTATCGCTTCCAGATACTGCCGGATCTTTTTTAGAAGATATTCTTTCAGATGAAGTAGACCGGCCAGTAAAGTTAAGCACCCGGTCAGCAAGAGAACAAACAGATCTCCATCCCGGGCTGATCCAGTGCCTGCCTGCAGATCATAACCCTGAAGGATCAACAAACAAAGAATGATCAAGGGAAAGAGCCGTTGCCTGAAAATTTTCTTAACTGCCATGCAACACAAAGCTAATCATTTAAAGTCTATGTCTATTGGAACAAAGCTTCCGCAGAGAGTTATATTTCCGTTCTTTATAAGATCATTTGCTCAACGGATATTGTATATTTTTGCTTTCATCATCGATACCTCATAAAATGAAAAATTCTCTACGACCAATTTTAATCGTTCTTTCTGTTCTTACAACAGCTTTCTTTATTTCTTTGTGGATCCTTTACCCCAATAAAGCTGGCCGCTCCGATCAAAGGAAGGAAATGGCTGAGAATCCTTTTTATCCCAATGAGTGGATGGATTATCAGCGCACCTACCCTTATGACCACATCAAACCTGAAAACTATAAATCTGCCATGCAATATGCCGGTCAAATGCGACGTGCATCAACAAGGGCGGGATATGATTTTGAATGGGAAGCTGCAGGCCCCGAGAATATTGGCGGACGCATCACTGATCTCCTGGTGGAACCGGGTAATGCGAACACCATATACGTTGGAGCAGCTTCCGGAGGTATTTACAAGACAACAGACGGAGGAGAAAGCTGGGCGAATATTTTTACCGATGCCGAGGTTATATCCATCGGTGACCTGGCGATGGATCCAAACGATCCGGATGTGATCTATGCAGGAACCGGTGAAGCCAATGCCTCAAGCTACAGCTTTATCGGAAACGGAATTTACAAAACGACAGATGGCGGCGAAAGCTGGACACACTCCGGACTGGATGCATCGGCGTACATTGGCCGGATCATCGTCGATTATTCGGATGCCGAGACCGTCTTTGTCGCCTCCTGCGGCAACCTTTTTACACCGGGTGGCGAGAGGGGGATCTACCGAAGTGAAGATGGAGGTACCAACTGGGAAAGGGTTCTTTTTGTCGATGAGGTCACTTCCGGAATCGACCTGGTCCAACATCCTCAAAACCCTGACGTTATTTATGCAGCGATGTGGGAACGTCTCCGGGGCCTGAATTTCAGGCAGTCATTTGGTGACGGATCAGGTATCTGGAAATCTGTTGATGGCGGCGACACCTGGCAAGAAATGACCAATGGTGTGCCAACAGATGAAAATGTGGGGAGGATCGGACTGGATATTGCCCGCTCCGATCCGGATGTATTATACGCTTATTACGATATGCCGGGAGGCGTTGTTGAAATATACCGTTCCAGCGACGGCGGAGATTCTTGGGAGAGAACGAAAGATGAAGTGATCGACGGAAACAACAGCAACTTTGGATGGTATTTTGGTCAGATCCGTGTAGACCCTCATGATAAGGATATCGCTTATGTGATGGGGGTGGGTATGTACCGGACAACCTTTGGCGGCGAATCCTGGGAACAAATATCCGGTTATTTCAATTCCTATGAGATTCATGTGGACAACCATGCCATGTGGATCGATCCGGGTACAGGCCGCATTTTTCAGGGTAATGACGGGGGATTGTATTACAGCGACAACTACGGTGACGACTGGACAAAGATCAATAACCTGCCCATTACCCAGTTCTATGACATTGAAATCGATTATTCGGTACCCTACAGGGTATACGGGGGGACGCAGGACAACAATACCATCAGGACCCTTTCGGGAGATGCCGACGACTGGCATCCTATCCTGGGTGGTGATGGATTTTACAGCATCGTCGACTACCTGAACAACGATAATATCTAGGCCGAAGACCAGTGGGGCGGATTGAACAAGTCGACCAATGGCGGTCAGAACTTTGACTACATTGCCGGGCAGATGAGTGGCGACAGGGTAAACTGGAGCGCCCCGCTGATCATCCATCCGACAAACCCCGACATTTTGTATTTCGGCACCTACAGGGTTTGGAAGAGTACCATCGGCGGATGGGGATGGGAAGCTGTCTCCGAAGACCTTACGGATGGAGATGAAGGAAGTACTTACCATACGGTAACTACACTTGCCATTTCTTCCCTGGATCCCGAAATTGTGATCGCAGGAACGGATGATGGAAATGTTCACATCTCCCAGGATGGCGGAGACAACTGGGAGGATATTTCAGAAGGCCTGCCCGATCGCTGGATCACCCGTGTGGCAGCTGACCCCAACGATGTCAACACCATCTATGCTACCGTCTCCGGTTTCCGCTGGGATGAAAGTGAACCCCATGTGCTGATGTCAAATGACCTCGGTGAGAATTGGATCGACATCTCTTCGAACCTTCCCGAATTGCCGGTTAATGTGATTATAGCTGACCCTGAAAATCCGGGTTATCTTTATGTCGGTACGGATGCCGGTGTATTTTTTACAGAAAATTATGGTGATGCATGGGTCAACATTATGAACGGGCTTCCCAATGTCCCGGTTACAGGTATGAAACTCCATAACCCTACCCGTAAGCTGGTCATAGGTACTTACGGTATCTCTGCCTGGTGGCTGAACCTGGATGATATCGTCCGTGTTACCGAACATGTAGAGACGGAAAGTGAACTCTCCATATTCCCCAACCCGGTATCTTCGCAATTGACCTTTTATCCGGAGGAACCGGTCAGCCGTGTGGAAATATACGACCTGCAAGGAAAAGTGGTGTCAACACAGCAATGGGATACACCGATCCATGAGATCACCATGAATGTGGAAAACCTTTCTCCCGGGTTGTATATTTTACGCACGAATTCAGGAAACCGGCCGGCTACCGGAAGATTTATCAAGAAGTAATTCATCGCCGCATGCTGCGGCAGAGAATACTAATAATTCAGGAGTTGTTCAGTGCGACTAACTTCCGTTGTCCAGGGCCATTTTCATATATTTCCTGACTTCCTCATTGACATCCTCCCTTTTCATAATACGGAGATAATGCTGGAAATATTTTCCGCCGGGCACCTCCCCTATCCTGTAAAAGCACAGGTTGTCGTGGTGAGGCTGGTTAAAGGTCAGCACAACATCCACATAATCCTTCCCCAGTCTGTGTATATATCCGAACCTGATCCTGGCGGCAAAGGCGATCCGGGATTTTGCCGGATGAAGGACAAAATCCCCCATTTTTTTATACGCGCTGATAAAGTGATAGAACAGGTCAAGGGTTTGAAGCGATTTCCCATCCAGGAAATCATCCAGGGTTTTCTCATTGCAGGAATGCCGCTGATTTTGATTGACGAATCGTTGATCACAAACCGGGCATGTCCAAAGGGTCATGAATACTGATTATTTACTTGTTAATAACTGGTTTCATCGAGTTTTACCTTACCCCAGAAAGTCTTATAGACAAAAATGGTATAAGCCAGTACAAGGGGGGTACCAATGGCAGCCATGAGCAGCATGATCCCCAGCGATTTATCGGAAGATGCTGCATTATAGATGGTTATACTGTACTGCTCGCTCAGGGTCGATATCAGCAGTACCGGATAGAGCTCAATGGCCACGGTGATCAGCATGAAGCTCATAGTCAGCGCTGAAAAGACAAAAGCCATCCTGTAGTTTTTACTTGTGGCCAGCCTGGGGAGGTTGGCGATACTCAGGAAACCGAGGATGGGTACAACAAAATAAAGCGGTTGTTCAAGGTAAGTATCTGTCAGGTGCGGAATATTTACCAGGGTGTAAATGGTAACGATAAGGAAGAGCAATATGAAAATGGCCATCCCTGCCTTCAGCATTTTACGCAATTGTTCGAACATCCTCCCCTCTGTTTTCAACAATAGAAAAATGGCTCCATGGGTCATGAATAAAGCCAGTGTTGTCAGACCGACCAATAAAGCATACGGGTTGAGAAACTCAAGCCAGTGACCGGTAAATTCATAATCGCTGTCCAGGGCCATGCCCTGCAGGACATTGCCCAGTACAACACCCAGCAGCAGGGAAAGCATGATGCTTGAAATGCTATAGCTGATGTCCCAAAGGTTTTTCCACCATCTCATGTTTTCCTTTCCCCTGAATTCTATGGAAATAGCACGGAAAATGATAAAGAGCAGGAATAGCATAAAGGGTATGTACATGGCTGAAAACATCGATGCATACAAGACGGGAAATCCGGCAAAAAGTGCTCCTCCACCGATCACCAGCCATACTTCATTGCCATCCCACACGGGACCTACTGCGTTTAGTGCGATACGACGTTCTTCCTCTTTCCTGAAAAAAAGATGCCATGCTCCAGCACCAAAATCAAATCCATCCAGGATCGCATACCCGGAAAAAAGACCTCCCACGACGAGGAACCAAAGGGTCGGATAATCAATGCCTAAAAAAGTTTCCATTAATTACCCTCCTTTCCGCTAAAAGTGTCGGCCATGCCTGTTTGCACAGGCCGTTGTTCCACTGCCCCTTCCTCATAGGGTCCCTTCCTGATCTTTTTATCCAGGAGGTATAAGAACAGGATGAGTAACAAACTATATATTAGTGTAAACATGATCAGTGAAAACCAAACCTGGTCAGCATTTACCGCTTTGGACAGGGCATCGGAAGTCCTGAGCAAACCATATACCACCCATGGCTGGCGTCCCATCTCAGCGGCGAACCAGCCGGCCTGGTTGGCCACCTGGGGCAGCAATACTGCGATGACAAACACCCACAGCAACCATCGCTGCTGAAAAAGCCGTCCCCGCCACCATGAATAACTGCCATATAGCGTTATTAGTATTAGTAGTATCCCTATTGCTACCATCATATGATAAAACTGGAAAACTGCATTGACCTGACCGGGCACCGCATCAGCGGGAAACGCATTCAATCCTTTAATTGGAGCATTAAAATCAAAATGAACCAGGAATGATAACCCTCCCGGCAGGGCAATACCATACACCTTTTGCGCTTCCCCGTCCACCCATCCCAGCAGGTAGAGATCAGCAGGGGATTCTTTATCATAATGCCCCTCCAGGGCTGCCAGTTTTGCCGGTTGGTTGACCGCCACTCCGTCTGCAGATTGGTGACCTGCGGCAAGTTGCGACAATGAAAAAACGGTGGCAATGATCAGCGCCAGCTTAAAAGCCTTTTGTGAGATGGACACATACCGGCCTTTTAACAGGTAGTACGCATGTACGCTCATGACAAGGAAGGCCCCTGCCAGGAAGGCTCCGATCCAGACATGTATAAGCCGGTCCATGCTGGATGGGTTAAAGACCATTGCCCAGAAATCGGTGATCTCTGCGCGGGCGTTCATTCCATCTCCTACAATATGGAAACCTGCCGGTGTCTGCTGCCAGCTGTTGGCCACAACGATCCATACGGCTGAAAACATCGATCCCAAGAATACCCCTAATGTGGAAATAAAATGAACCTTCGGGCTCACCCTGTTCCATCCAAAAAGCAATACACCGAGGAAACCGCTTTCCAGCGCGAAAGCGAAAATTCCTTCCGCGGCAAGTGCACTGCCAAAGACATCCCCAACGTACCTGGAGTAAGTGGCCCAGTTGGTACCGAACTCAAACTCCATCACAATGCCTGTCGCCACACCAATTCCAAACGTGAGCGCGAAGATCTTCGTCCAGAACCTGGCCAGCGTCTCGTAATCTTTATCTCCTGTTCGTAAATAATTGCCCTCCATGATCACCATGATCAATCCCAGTCCAATACTCAAGGGCGGGTAGATGTAATGAAAGGCAACGGTAAAGGCAAACTGTATTCTGGATAAAATTTCAACTTCCATGGAGTTTCAATACTTTTTTGCAGTGCAATACGATAAACTTATGCGAAATTACGCATATTAACCTTTTCCATCCGTTGGTTCAGAAAATGGTTTATGAAAAAATCTGACTATTTTAGCCTAAATTCGGATGCCTCTCTATTTTCAATCAAACAAAAACAAAGCATCCGCAAATTGATCATGCGTTGAAACATCTCTGTGCACTGAATAAAAAGGGATTTGATAAAAACCTGTCGAAGATTCTGGATGC
Organism: bacterium; assembly: GCA_037382165.1. Taxonomy (GTDB): domain Bacteria; phylum Bacteroidota; class Bacteroidia; order Bacteroidales; family F082; genus JAADID01. The sequence continues at coordinate 21,856 of JARRQC010000010.1, forward strand.
CATACAGGATCCCACCCATATCTGCAAGAAATGCAGTCGTGTAGCCAACACCAAAGACCGGCTCTGTAAACCGACTGACATGAAATCATTACAAAAAAAGAAAGCCGACTGATCACCACCTGTTTGCCGTGGTTTAAAATAATCCATCTTGACTTTGGGTAGCCATTAAGGTATATTTGTATTATTCTTCAATATCCATCCCGAAAAGGAATTATCCCCATGAAAACAAGGAAATTCTGTGAAGCGGAAACACCACAGACTACTTACCAGTTTGCTGACATCCACTGTCACCCGCATATGCGGTCGTTCAACTGGCTGCATAAACCCTGGAAACCGGAAAAGACAAAAAAATACAACCCCTGGTGGATCATACTCCCAAAATTTAAAAACTCGGCAAGAGGCAGACGGGCCTCAGCCTATTCCCAGTGTGACATGGCCCAGATTATCAATGGCAACCTGAAACTGGCAATCGTTTCCCTGTATCCCATGGAAAAAGGATGGGTTTCCGGCCGAGAAAAGCCCCTGAAGGCCCGGCCTGTCGATTTGCATAAAGTGCTCGGAAACAATCCCGTAAATGATGCTGTCAGTGGCACATTGTCCGCTATCACAAACGGCATCTTTAAGCTTATTGGTGAAGAAAAGGGCGGCGAACCTGCCCTTCGCGACCTTTTACAGGCACTGTACATGAAACTACCGCTGCGAAAGATCAATTTCTACCAGAGCAATAAATACGATTACTTTAAGGAATTGAAAGTTGAAAGGGATTACCTGCTAAACACCAACTATAGGGAAATGAGGACAGAGATCTTCATCCCCTTCTTCAAGCGCATTGTATTCAACAAGAATAAGATCCGGAAGAAGTGCCCCATGGAGTTGGACGCCAGGGGTACATACCAGTTTGCTGAAAACGGTCAGCATGCCCGGGAGATCATCGAAAGGGGAGATACCGCCTTTGTCATGTCGATAGAAGGTGCCAATGTATTTAATTCCCATGAATCCTTTGAAGAGATCAGCAAAAAAATCATGGAGGTTAAAACCTGGAAAGAACCCCTGTTCTTCATCACCTTTACCCACCATTTCTATAATTACCTTGCCGGTCATGCGCACAGTATACCTGATGCCGGAAACAAGATCATCGACCAGGATAAAGGAAAAAACGAAGGTTTTACTGAAAAAGGGCTTCAGGTGATTCGTTTATTGCTCAGCCTTGACGGGAAAAATAACCTGGACCAATCCCTTGGGCGGAGGGTGCTGATCGATGTAAAACACCTGAGTGTTGTAGCGCGAAAGGAATATTATGAGAAGATCGTTATTCCCTGTTATGAAAAAGGAGACGTAATCCCTGTCGTTGCCAGTCATGTTGCCTATTCGGGTGTGGAAAAATTACAGACACTCATCGACAACCTGGACAAAGAAAAGGACAACGTGACGGCCAATAGGTTTGGCCATGATTTTAACTGCTGGAACATCAATATATGTGATGAGGACGTGGTAATGATCTTTAAAACCGGCGGACTGATCGGGATCAACCTGGATCAGCGGGTACTGGGTATTGTCACTAAAGGTGACCAGGAGAATGAGCGCAAGCACATCGGTTATGTCTGGCAAAATATGAAAGCGGTCATGAATGCTGCCCTTATTTCCAAAGAGAAAAGGCTGCCCCCGAAAGATAGGATTGCAGACCTGGTCTGCCTGGGTACTGATTTTGATGGGTATATTGATCCGGTAAATAAGTATGCAACGGTCATTGATTTTGGCAAATTGAGGTCAGACCTGGTAGAAGCCATTGCAGGGGATCCCGACAAGGACAAGTTCCTCTTTGGCATGAGCCCGGATCAACTCGCCGAAAAAATCTGTTTTACCAATGCCAGGGATTTTGTCCTCAACACCTTCAAATAGTCTGGCAGCGACATCCTGAAATCTTATTCTTTACTGTGGATGGATCAAAGGTTCAATCCCGGCTTTTTTGTATTTTTCGGGAAGAAATCAATTACCGGAAATCAAGTTCATGCTCATTCTCAATAAAGACCACATCCTTGAAACGGTCAGTTTTCTGGATATCCTTCAGGTTGTCGAAGAAGCCCTCGAACGCCAGGAATTGGGAAATTACCTGATGCCAGACCGGATGCATGTGGAAGATGGCGACAATGTTTTCCTGCTTATGCCCGCTTATGCCGATCAATATTTCAGCACAAAGCTGGTATCGGTTTTCCCCGGGAACAGCAAACATCAACTTCCTTCCACGCAGGCAGCCATCGTGCTTATGGACGGAAAATCCGGCAAGATCCTTTCCCTCCTCGATGGCACACTGGTTACCGGACTCAGGACCGGTGCTGTCGGTGCGCTGGGGATAGCCTATACCACACCTGTTGAGATATCGCGTGTCGGCATTATAGGGGCTGGTTTCCAGGGATTTCACCAGCTGCTTTTCGCTGCCGCGGTCAGAAACCTGGCAGAAGTGAATGTTTATGATCCCTCCCTGAAGGATGAGAATGTCTTTCGTCAACAACTACAAAAATACCTTCCCCACCTTCCTGTTCATTTCCAACCGGACAGCCGTAAGGTGATCGAGAATTCCGAGGCGATCATTACCGCCACCACCTCCATGGATCCGGTCCTGCCGGATGAAGAATCCTTGCTGCGTGATAAGCATTTTATCGGCATCGGATCCTTTAAGCCGGCAATGCGGGAATACCCGGACGCGATCTTCCGTTGCATCGACCGTGTATGTATCGACACAGACCTGGCCCGGGAAGAATCGGGAGACATCAGGATACCGCTTGAAAAGAATCTGATTGAAAGTGACCAGGTCATCCGGCTTGGGCAACTTATCACCAATCAACTCCCCATCGAAGTTTCCCGAACTACCTTCTTCAAATCAGTGGGTATGGCGCTGTTTGACCTGTTTGCTGCCAGGTTGATCTATGAAACAGCTTTGGAAAAAGGTAAGGGACTGCAGGTTGAGTTGTGAGTGGAGGGAGAGGACGGAGGGCCAGGGATTGGCGAATGGCGAATGGGGAGTTGGATTTTTGATTTGAGAAGGAGCACAGAGGACCAAAGACCGGAGATAAGGAATGGAAACAAATCACCATCCAATAACCAATCACAAGATAAAAGTAAAAAGATAAAAGAAATGTTACTCCCGCTCTCCCCCCGCAACCCGCACCTCGTCACCCAAAAAATAACACCATAGCCAATGACCAATGCCCATCACCCATGACCACAAATAAAAAAATAACTTACTCCCCTCCTGCTGACTGGATGAAGATCCAAACCATCGAGATGCATACAGGGGGCGAACCTGTAAGGATAATTACAGAAGGCTTACCGGAGATCAAGGGAAAGACCATGCTGGAAAAGCGGCGGTATTTCAGGAAGAATCTGGACTTTATACGGACCGGAATATTATTCGAACCCAGGGGGCACAGTGATATGTATGGAGCCATCATTACTCCACCGGTGACGCCGGATGGTGACTTCGGAGCGATCTTCATGCATAACGAAGGGTACAGCACCATGTGCGGCCATGCAACGCTGGCATTGGCAAGACTGGCTTTCGATACGGGAATTGTCCATGCCGACCGGAGAAAAGAAGTCAGGATTGATGGCCCGGCGGGCAGGTTGACGGCAAGGGCTCATTTCGAGCATGGCAGTATAACCGGCACTTCATTTCTGAATGTCCCCTCCTTTGTTTTGTTGAAGAATGAAGTAGTCCGGGTTCCCCGTCTTGGGATTGTTCATTTTGACATCGCCTACGGAGGTGCTTTCTATGCCATCTGCCAGGCGGATACGCTAAGGCTCAAACTGACACCCGCCAGTTACCGAAAGCTCGTAACGCATGGTATGGCCATTAAGAAAGCTGTGATGAAACATTTTAAAGTCGTACATCCTTATGAGGAGGATCTTGGGTTTCTTTACGGGACTATTTTTACAGCGAAAGCAGAAAACCCGTCAAACCATAGCCGCAATGTATGCATCTTTGCCAACGGGGAAGTGGACCGTTCCGCGACAGGTTCCGGTGTCAGCGCGCGGGCTGCCTTACATTATACCCATGGCGAACTTGAGACCGGAAAGAAAATAACCATAGAAAGCATTATCGGAACAACGATGGATGTCAGCATTAAGGAAGCCATCCGGTATGCGGAATTTGATGCAGTAATCCCAGAAGTATCCGGGGAATCCTACTATACAGGGAGGGGTGAATACTGGTTTGATCCTAACGACCCATTAAAGCACGGATTTTTAGTAAGATAAATATGATAAATACACGATTGATCGCAGCCCTTTTCTGGCTGCTCTGGACAGTTTCAGGAATTTCACAATCTCTGGAAGAGAAGCTTTCGGACCTTTCTTCAGAATATGGATTTAGCTATGCCGCCCTGAAAACAGATACGCTTTTTACGGAAAAATACATCCTCTGGTTTGATCAACCCGTTGACCACAAGTCGTCGGGTGGGGAAACCTTCCGGCAGAGGGTTTTCCTTTCCCATAAAGATGCGGGTGAACCGGTTATTTTCATCACAGAGGGGTATGATGCCTATTATGCAGCCAGTCCCCGGTATGTCAGCGAAATGGCAGGCATACTGGGCGCCAACCAAATTGTTGTGGAGCATCGTTATTTCGGCAAATCAAAACCTGACCCGCTCAACTGGGATCACCTGACGGTGTACAATGCTGCCGCAGATCAACATCGTGTCATTACGGTTTTAAAGCATTTATACCAGGGAAAATGGATCAGCACAGGAATTAGCAAAGGGGGGCAAACCGCCATGTACCACAGGTTTTTTTATCCGGATGATGTGGACATGACCGTTCCCTATGTCGCCCCGCTGAATTTCTCCACAGAAGAAAGGCGCGTTTATCGTTTTCTGAAGCAGGTCGGCAGTAAGGAATGCCGGGACAAGATACTCCGTTTCCAGACCAAACTTCTTGAAAATAAAGCGGACTATCTTCCGGCATTTCAGAAACTCGCCGCACAAAAGAAACTCAACTACCGGATGGGGATCGAAAAGGCTTTTGAATTGACCGTTTTTGAGTATTCATTCGCATTCTGGCAATGGGGGCAATATGGATGTGATAAGATTCCCGATGACTTCAGCGACAAGGAAAAGACAATCCGTCACCTGGATGATGTAGCTGGAATAGATTGGATTTCCGATGAAGGCATTCAAAAACTACAGCCCTTTTTCTACCAGGCCATGCGGGAGATAGGCTTTTATGGGTATGACATCACCCCTTTCCGGTCATGGACCAGCTTCGAAACCAATCCGACCTTCGAGTTTACCTTGCCTGAGGATGTTGAAGTAACCTATGAACCGCAGCTTATGCAGGAAGTGGATCATTTCATCAGGCACAAGGCAGAGCGGATGTTATTCATTTATGGTGAATATGATCCGTGGTCAGCACCCGGTGTGGACCTGACCTACCATACCAGTTCCATGAAAGTGGTTAAGCCGGGTGGAAGCCACAGGACTCGTATCCGTAATTTACCTCCGGAACTTAAGGATCAGGTGCTGAATACCCTGGAGGACTGGCTCTCACAGCCCTGAACCATTCTTGTTTAAAGAATAAGGATACTTTTTTGGGCGCGGCGATTATCGCCTGTTTCCTTCGTAAATGACTGCTTTATCCGGCGTGGTGATCTGACCTTTCAGCCTGTATCCGGAAGCATTGAGGAAAACTTCCCCAAAACCTTCTCCGAAAAATTTTACGACCAGGTTATGTATCCCTGCCCCCTGCCCTGGGTTTGGACGAACCGTCAATTCGACCTGGACAGGTTTTTTAGGGTTTTCTCCTTTAATAATATATTTATCTATGGTACCTACGGAGGTGACACCGCCAACGCCATTACCTCCGATAAAGACTCCATCCAATCCGAACTGTATGACAGCTTCATCATCCATAACATAGAAAAAGTTGATCTTAGGATCGAGATCAGCCGTCCCGTCATTGGTGATGAGTTGCGTTGCGGAAAAAACAAATTGTCTCCCTTCGGCCATTGACCTGGATGATTCCCAGTCCGCCAGTTCTTCGGCTTCTTTTTGTTTCTTTCTATCTGACTTTTCCTTCTTTTTGGTATCTGTGCCGGTTTCCTGAGCCTGCAATGTCACCAGGCCACTGATCAGCAGGATTGCAGAAAGAAAAATCAATTTGCTGAAAGTTTTCATTTTTAATACTTTGAAGTCAATAATTGTACCAGTTTCACATTATAGCAAAAAACTAAGGTCACTTCCGGAAGGATATTCTACCGGTTCTTTCCCAAATTCGAAAAGTCTCAGGTCCCTCTGACCAAGCAGTGTCATTTTATTTCCTTCGATTTCCAGCAGGCTGGCTTCCCTGAGGCCGAGCACTTTCATTCCGCGATTGACCACAAGGAATTCCTCAATACGCTGCTGCCTGGTTTCTCCGCCATGACCTTCCGGATTAGCGTCCAGGTAGTGCGGATTAATTTGAAAAGGGACCAGACCTGTACACTGAAAGCTGGCCGGTTCGATGATCGGCATGTCATTCGTCGTCATCAGCGTAGGACAGGCCACATTGGATCCGGCACTCCATCCCATGTAAGGTACGCCCTGCGGCACGATGGACAGATTCAATTTTGAAGTCCATGCCGGAAAAGACATCAGCAACACGTTGCTCATAGACATCATAAGAGGCAGTCAGGCTGTCATTACTCAGCCCAACCCCGGCATAAGGCACAAAAGCTACCTCTTTGACTTTATTTTTCTTTAAGAAATCGGTTATAAATTCGCGTGGCCACCCCAGGTATGCTTCACCCGCCATGGTGGAATTACTGATCAATAATAGTTTCTTCATGTTGCTTTATTGTTTGTGTAAAATTAACATTTGTCAGTGATACTGCAGGTAAGCATTTCTTAAATACCTGAACCACTTATCCTCTTTATCATATTCCGCTACCTTCTCTGACCGCATGACTTCTGTTTGATTATCATCACTTGCCAGTCCGCTGCCTACGATTTCCTGAGCATTCCTGAAGTCGCGGGAATCAAAGCCCTTATTAAATGCCTTTACGAGAATACGGTAGGCTATCCTGTATTCTTTTTTATCACAATAATAATTTATACACTGACGATAAAGCATTTCATCGGGATTACTATCCAGTATTATTTCCAGGTCAAGGGTTGCGATACCAAATTCAGAAAGCTGATGCTGGCGATAATAGGTTATAAGCTTTTCATATAGATTCATGAACATTTCAAAATCTTTGTCTTCCAGGCTTTCCATGGCCTGTTCCTGCCATTTTAAATAATTGGCCGGATGTTCATATGCCTCCAGAGCGGCAAGAAATACGGAATCACTGACCTGGCAGTCACTGTTTCCCCGGATTGTATCCAATGCGGCTTGTGCAAGGTAAACCGTTTCATCATACTTACGGTAACGGATACGGTTTTCCATCTTTTTTGTCAGTGCAAAACAATGGTTTGACAGGTTAACGCAACACCTGTTTTCCATTTTTTCCTTCAATTATACGGTTTGCCCAGGTTTCAAATTCCGCCTCCTCGATCAGGTCGAGAATAACCGGTACGGTAGCCAGGTAAATGAGTGAGTCCAGGTCCGGAAAGGATTCCTGCAGGTACTTACGATTGATGGATTGGGCTTCCAGAAAACTGAACAGCGCTTTCTCGGGCTCCCTGCCCTTCATAAGGCGCTCCCCCCTTTCATAATACAGGTGGTAGAGTTCAAAGGCATAATCCCTCATCCTCGGATCCATGCCCTGGTGAATGTAACGCGCTTTTTCAGCAGCAAATAATGCGGCCAGTTCAAGTGCTTCCCTTGCATTTTCGATCTTGGCGGTTTCTATCAGATTCCCGATAGAATCAAGTTTTTGCTGGTATACCCCCCTGTACCCGATACCAAAGGCCGAGTCGATCTGCATACTTTCAGGCTTTTCCTTCAACATGGAAATGGATTGGGCGGCATGAACAAGCCTTAAACCTTCCCTGTATTTCGCATCATCCATGAATGCATAGGCAAGCTCCATCTGCTGATCTATGAAAGAACGGAATGCCCCGCTGGACAACCTGCCGCCGTTCAGGTTTTCGATATTCAGGTTAAAGATATCCAGCGCCTTCTTGTAATAACTTTCTGCCATTTCAAAACTTTCTGCACGGTAAGCCATGATGGCTACCTGCAGATAGGCACTCATCAGCCTGTCCAGGGTATTTTCATATACTGAAAGATAGGATTCAGCAGGTACGATAGCCGGCAAACTGTCAGCAAACAATGCTGCATTATATAACAGATCAAGGGTGAGCACCCATTCACCCTTTTCATAAGCGTTATCCGCCTCCTGTATAAATCCGTCGTAGATTTTCTGGGGCGTGCCGGGGATACTGATCTTATTGAAAACATCATAGCGCTGCGAAGCTTCCCTGACCATTTTAAATTCCGATGCTGCCGGCAAGGCCTTTACGATGTCCAGAAACCCTGCGCTGATGTAAGGCTGCGATTTTTTTGATCGTGCATAATAACGCAGGGAGATATTTACATATTCTTTGCAATACCTGTTCTTTTCATCAAGTGAAGCCACCGGTTTAGCTTCTATCTTTCTGATAAGCAACGTATTTGATCGCTTTACCAGTCGAGTAAATTTCTTATAGACCGGTAAAAAATTACGGGGATCCTCATTATCGAGGTTTAAATACTCCCGGAATCCGAATGCCTCAACATTCTTTTTCACCCGGGAAAGTTCATGCCAGGCGATCAGGAGGTCTGCCAGGTCCTGTCCATAACTTATACCTGATCCGGAATACCTGTCCACGGCATATTGCAAAACCTCCTGATAGGCATAATAGTTATTGATCATTCGGGTAACCGCCTGATAAAGCAAATAATCCTCCCGCGAATAACTTACCCTGTCGATCTCAATGCGGGCCATATACTGGTGAAGGGAATCCGGCGAAATATCAAGTCCCACAAGATCCACAACCGATCCGGAAAGCAATATTTCCACCGGCATCTCGGCAGCGATCACACCCTGTTTCATGAACTCTATCCTTCCCGATATGGAAGCTGGCAGCAGCAGTGAGTCTATCTCAAAAGCCCTGAAGTGAGGTAACCATAATCCTCTTTTGCAAAGGATTCGGCATAAATATCCGTGTCGATATAGGAAATTGACTGTTGACTGTTTTGCCCGGAGATCTTTACCGAAAACAGGAAAATCAAAATGAACAATGCTACCCGGATCTTATCGCTCACCTTCTGTCTGAATTTCGCGGCAAAGGTATTGAAGCTTTTTCAGAATCCATAAAGATTACAGTTTCTTCTTCCGGATCCTGACGATTATCCCTGCGTAGATGAAAAGGTTGATGATAATAAGCATTACTCCGATGATGTATTGCCTGGATTCAGAAAACGCATCGGGATAAACCAGCGGTACCAGGTAATGGTCGATAAAGCCTCCGCTATACCCGTTTCCCCCAGCAAGCTTTCGAAGATGATTTTCCAGGGGTGTCAACGGACAGATCCATCGGTTGAATTCGATGAGCGCACCCCAGGCAAAAGCCAGCAAATGCAGCGGAAGGATCCAAATCCTCCATAATACCAGCAGTCCGCCAAATACCACGAAAAGGATAAACAGCAGATGCAACAGCAGGACCATATCAGCCAGCAATGAATAGATCATGTTATGGATACGGGTGGTTCACATCAGCAAAAACAAAATTATGGATTGACTGAAATATCAAAATTGTCACTTTATCAGCTCGTTTTGCCTTACTACCAAATCAATATTTGCTTCATTGGACCTCTTTTTTAGTAATTTTATGCTAAACCCTGATAAACACCACATGACAAACACGATCAAAGGGAACCTGAAGCATATTGTCAGCGAGATGCTTACAAAGACACATGGGAACAAATACAGAAGCGGTCTCGTTTTGAGCGGGGGTGCCGCGCATGGTTTTGCCCACCTGGGCGTTTTGCAGGCCATGGAAGAGATGGATATCGTGCCGGATATCATTTCTGGTGCCAGTGCGGGAGCCATCGTTGGCAGTTTATACGCTGACGGGTTCAGCACCGAAGAGATCCTGGAGATGTTTGCGAACAGCAACCTGCTCGGTTTCGTGAGTTTAAAGGTTCGTAAGCAGGGGTTGTTTGACATATCCGGGCTCAGGAAGATCATGAAGAACAACCTGAGGACAAAACGTATCGAAGACCTCAAGATCCCCCTGGTCATTGCCACCACCAACCTGGACAGTGCGACTACAGCATATTTTGATAAAGGCAACTTGGTCGATGTGGTACTCGCTTCGTCCAGTATCCCTGTCCTTTTCAACCCGGTGGTCATTGGTGAGAAATACTATGTGGATGGTGGCATTACGGATAATTTTCCCGTTGAACCGCTGGTCGATGTTTGCGAGGAGATCACAGGCGTGAATGTGAACCCTGTCGGAGGATTTGACCCGACCGGTGACGGATTGCTCCAGCTGGCCGTATATACTTTTCACATCAGTGTATATTCCAGGGTGGATGCCAAGCGCAAATACCTCGACCATTTCGTAGAACCGAAGGAGTTGGCATCCTATTCCTACCTGGATCTTTCCGCGGCCCGCGAGATGTCTCAACTCGGATACGAAGAGGCGAAAAAAGTACTGGGAGACAAATACGCCCCATCCAAATAAAAAAAGTCACCTGCTGCTGCAGATGACTTGTGCCCACGAAAAGACTCGAACTTTCACGACCATGCGGTCACTACACCCTGAATGTAGCGCGTCTACCAATTCCGCCACGTGGGCAAATGGAGCGATGATTTATGATAGATGACTGGCGATTTGATGGTTGAATTCCTAAATCGCCTATCGCCACTCATCATTCATCATTCCTTTCCGGTGCCCAGGACAAGAATCGAACTTGCACTCCCTTGCGAGAACATGGCCCTCAACCATGCGCGTCTACCATTTCCGCCACCTGGGCAAAGCGGCTGCAAAAATAATATTAATTCCTATTTATCAAACCCTACATCGATCCAATTTTAACATTCTCCTATGGAAAATACCTGCGTACTATTTTACGGCCCTTTTCAATAGCTGGTTCTAGCTAATAAAGGATAACTGGAAGCAGGTAAAAAGAATACAGAATTCCACGCTCCATCCAAGGGTATGGCTTTGCTATAAAATTGTATCACCTGACAGATAAAAAACACTTTGTGGAAATGATTAATTTTACTTTTGTTTTTTATTTTGCAACACGATACGCATGCTTACAGAAAAGGATATTCAAGCCATTGAAAAGAAAGGCCGCTCCCTGCGGGATGTTGAAAACCAGCTAAAACACTTCAAAACAGGATTTCCATTTATCAGGTTGGCAAAACCTGCCACTGTCGGAGACGGGATGCATGAGTTCAATGATTCTGAAATCGCATTGCACGCCAAATATTTTGATACCCATCATAACGATTACGACATTGTCAAATTTGTCCCGGCTTCAGGAGCTGCCAGCAGAATGTTTAAAAATCTTCTGAAATTGCAGGAAGAAATGTCAGGGAAACCATTTGACAGGACGATGCTGGGTTCTGACAAAGACTTTGATTCACCGGCTTATTTTTTCAGCCATATCCGCCATTTTGCTTTTTTCGAAGAGCTAAAATCCGTGCTAAATGAAAATGGATACGACCTGGGACAACTGACCAGCGAAAACCAGTACAATATTATCCTCGATTATTTTTTAAGTTCCAGGGGATTGAATTATGCGAACCTGCCCAAAGGGTTATTGTCATTTCATGATTATCCCGACGGCCCGCGAACAGCCTTCGAGGAACATCTTGTGGAGGGCGTGCAATACAGCACGGGAAAAGATGGGGTAACCTCCATACATCTGACCGTTTCCCCGGAGCACCAGTCAAAATTTGAGGCGCTCCTGTCAAGCCGCCGTTCAGCATTCGAACAAAAGTTTGGCGTGGTACTATCGGTAAGCTTTTCCCAGCAAAAACCATCGACGGATACCATTGCTGTTGATATGAATAATGAACCTTTCCGGGAAACAGGTGGAAGTCTTTTGTTCAGACCGGGAGGTCACGGTGCGCTGATCGAAAACCTCAACGACCTGAAAAAAGAGATCATCTTTATCAAGAATATTGACAACGTGGTTCCGGACCGGCTGAAAGAAAAAACCTTTGTGTATAAGAAAGCTATTGGTGGATTACTTATGCAACTACAGGAAAGATCATTTCAGTACCTGGAGATGCTCAATGAAGGCAACCTCTCTGAACATGAGATCGTCGAAATACGTGAATTTGCAGAAGGTGAACTAAACATACCGTTCACTTCCGCCTTTGAGACTTATGATCAGATGGAGAAGATCGATTACCTGTTCAACTTTCTCAACCGGCCCATGCGTATTTGCGGTATGGTAAGAAATGAAGGCGAACCGGGCGGAGGACCATTCTGGGTGCTGGACAGCAATGAAGAATTATCCTTACAAATTGTGGAATCCTCCCAAATCGACATGGATGATCCCGGTCAAAAAGAAATTGTAAACCGGTCGACTCATTTTAACCCGGTTGACCTGGTATGCGGTATCTTTGATTTCAAAGGTGAGCCTTTTGATCTGCATCAGTTTGTCGACCCTGAGACCGGATTTATTTCGGTCAAATCAAAAGACGGCCGTGAATTGAAAGCCCAGGAACTGCCAGGACTGTGGAATGGGGCTATGGCCGACTGGATCACGGTTTTCGTGGAAGTACCTTTGATTACATTCAACCCTGTAAAAACCATCAATGACCTGTTAAGAAAACAACACCAACCCGAGGGACAATGACTGATCTGAATACCACCCATCCGCAGAAGCCCTCCATCACACCCGGTATACTTATTGAGGAACTGGTAGAGAATTACCCTTTTTCGGTAAGATACCTGATGGAAAATGGCATTCGCTGTATCATGTGCGGTGAACCGATATGGGGAACATTGGAGGAAGCTGCGACTGAAAAGGGCTATAAGGAAAAAGATATCAACCGCTTCGTAAAGGAAATGAAAGCGTTAAGCGAAAACGAATAAAAAAGTCAGGGAGCGAGTCTTTCCCTGAGCCAGCCCTGTTTGTTCATCACATAACGTATACGGTCGTGGAGCCGGTTTTTACCCCCCTGCCAGAATTCAAAGAGATCGGGAGACAGGGAAAATCCACCCCAAAACCCCGGTAATTCTATTTTATCACCACTCAGGAATAATTTTTCAGCTTTCTCCCGCAACTGCCCGAGGTCATCAATCGGTTCACTCTGCGGGGATACGACAGCACTCAGCTGGCTTTCAATGGGGCGTGACTTGAAGTATGTATTGGACACTTCCCGGCTGGTCTTAACCACTTCCCCTTCTACCCTGATCTGCCGTTCCAGTTCATGCCAGAAGAAATTCAGCGCTGCAAAACGGTTGTTCATCAACTCCCTGCCCTTCCGGCTGTAATAATTCGTATAAAAAATAAGGTTTCCGCTTTCAGTGATCTCCTTCAAAAGGACGACCCTGGAGGAAGGCCTGCCTGCCCTTGATACGGTGGAAAGCACCATAGCATTGAACTCTCCGATTCCGGCTTCCTTAGCGGCATGCAACCAGTCTTTCAGCACCGGGAAAGGATCATCAGGCATCTTTTCCTGTTGGAGGCCGAATTTTCCGAAATCACGTCTGAGGTCTGACAAGTCCATCTCGAATGATTATATTTGACAAAAGTAATATTACCCTGATAAGTTTTCTATCGCACTAAAATCCTTATGATCTCATTTCTAAAAACAAACATGATGCTGACAAAGTTTTTAATGGCTTTCTTTGTTATCTATTTTTTGACTGCCTGCAACTATAACAGCATATCAGAAGAAGATTACTTTGATCAGATTAACCATGACCGGATGCTTAAGAATGAGGAAATCACCGATTCCGCAACCTCTCGTTTTAACGAAGAAGAAAGGAAAGCTTTCTCCCAGAGGGGCCTGCAGTATTTCCCTCCTGACCTGTCTTACAGAGTTATAGCGGATTTTACCCTCGATACATCAAACCCCGTATTTCAAATGCCTACCACCACCGACCGGAAACCCAATTACAGGATCTACGGATACCTTGATTTTGAAATAAAGGATACCGCCTGCCGGCTCGTCGTCTTCCAGAATTATGATGCACGTAACCATCCGGAACATGGCAACTACGTATTCATACCTTTCAAGGATAATACCAATGAATTCGGCACTTATGGAGGCGGGAGGTATATTGATCTGGAGATGCCGCAATCGGAAACAGTTCTGTTGGATTTCAACCTGGCTTATAATCCTTATTGTGCCTATTCTTCGCGCTGGTCCTGTCCACTGGTTCCCGCTGTAAATACCCTGGAAGTAGCCATTTTTGCCGGGGAAAAAGAGTATAAATAGTACACAGCCTGCTCCTGATGGAAAAAAAGGAACGCATACTGTTGATTGTTGACGGGAACTTAGCAAGGAAGGACCCGATTCATCAGGCAGCCGAACCGTTTTTTCACCGGATTCTCAGCGTAACTAATGCAGGTGAAGCAATGCAGGCTTTCCGTAAACAAAATCCTCACATGGTTATGATCTTTGACGACAGGGATGATATGGACAGCCTTTCCATTGCAAAGGAATTGCGAAAGGAAAGCGATACTGTCTTATTACTGTTGTTTGCTGATCCCGCATACATGTCAGGGCTGATACAGGAAACCGGGAGCGCTAGTGATGGGATTCAGCCCCTGCCATTGGACACTGACAAACTGATCACTTCTGTAAGAAGGCTGGTGAATTTTTTCAATCAAACCGATCAGGTCAATGAAGGCAGGAAGAAAGAGTTGGAAATAACGGAGCAACGGGATTACAGCAGGGAAATCCTTCAAGTGATCAGCCAGACAACCACCTTGTTCTTTCGTACAAAAGATTATGAAAGAAATATTCAACGGATACTTGAGATAACCGGTAAAGTAACCCGCGCATCGAGGGTTTATGTTTACAGGAATTTTTTGAAGGGAGAAGACGAATACACTTCCCGGATCTATGAATGGACTGCGGAAGGGATCATGCCGGCTATCGGAAATCTATCAGTTACCAATCAGCGCATCTCCTCTTCCGGATTTGAGCGATGGGTAAACGTGATGAAAAAGGAAAAGGGGCATATCAGCGGACTGATAAGGAACTTTGAGCTGACGGAGCAGCGTGTCCTTTCTGAACATGGTATTAAATCTATTCTCGCCATCCCCATCTTTGTTGAAGATAGCTGGTGGGGCTTTATCGGTATCGATGACTGTATGACGGAACGTGAATGGTTCGGACCGGAAATAGCCGCACTGGAAATACTGGCCAACAACCTTGGTCTTGCCATTCACAAAACGGAAATAGAAGAGAAGCTCCAGCAACTCAATAAAGCCCTGGAAGAAAAGGTTTTGGAGCGAACAAAGGCACTGAAGAAGGAAATGGCTGAACGCGTCATGACCGAGGCCCTGCTGAAAGACAGCGAAGAGAAATACCGGGTGATCTATGAAAATGCAACCTACGGCATCATGCTCATCCAGAAAGGGAGAATAGTATTGCTGAACCCGGCTATCGTTGATATCCTGGAATATTTACCACGAAAACTGATCGGAAATAATTTTTCAAAGATCGTCGTCCGTGAGGACAGAGAGCTGGTTAAAAAGCAATTTGATGAAGTGAGCGCTGACATGCAGGACATTTTTCAGGTCAGGGTAATCACCGGAAAGGGTAAAAACAGGTGGCTGGAGCTCAAACCGACCAAAATAGACTGGTATGGGGCGGCAGCCTGCCTCGTGTTTGTTTCCAATATCTCTGCGCGTAAGCATGCTGAAGAAGAATTGTACAGACTTAACCAGGAACTCGAACGAAGGGTTGACATGGAAATACGGAAGATCGAGGAACAACAACAATTGCTTGTCCAGAAATCAAAACTGGAGTCCATTGGTGAGCTTTCCGCGGGACTGGCACATGAAATCAATCAACCACTGGTCAGTATTTCCATGGGCCTCGACAATATGCTGATGAACATTGACGATCCGGCTTGTGATAAAGAATACTTAAAAGAAAAGATCAGCCTGCTTTTTCACGATATTGACCGTATCAATCAAATTATCGAGCATGTAAGGATCTTTTCCAGGGACCAGCAGCGCACCGATTCACGCCCAGTAGAGGTAAGACAAGCGATCAGGGACGCCATTTCTCTCGTTGAGAAAATGCTGGAGGGTGAAAACTTCAAACTTGAAATGGATTGTATGGATCAGCAGGATATCTTTGTCTATGGCAACCAGTATAAACTCGAACAGGTGATTCTCAACCTGATCTCCAATGCACGGTTTGCAGTCAATAAAAAGGAACGGGATTCCGATACCCAGGAATTTATAAAACAGATCAAACTGCGTTGCCATCTTGAAAATGAGAAAGTGCTTATTGATGTTTGGGATAATGGCATCGGTATCCCACCGGAGATCCTGACGAATATTTTCAATCCCTTTTTTACCACAAAATCTGAAATGATGGGCACCGGCCTGGGGTTGTCCATCTCCTACGGCATCATCCGGGAGATGAAGGGTGACATCCTTGCAGAAAGTATAGAGCATGAATACACAAATATGCGAATAGAGTTACCAAAATATATAAAAGCATAAGAATGGCTGAGCTAAGCGTATTAATAATCGATGACGAACAAAGGGTCAGGGATGAAATACAGGAATTCCTTATAAAGCAGGAATATCTTGTATATACAGCCAAAGACGAAAAAAATGCATTCGGTATCCTGAAGAAAAAGCAAGTTGACATTGTTATACTCGACATAAAGCTCCCCGGGATCAACGGACTGGATATGCTTCAAAAAATCAAAGAGGAATATCCTGCTATTGAAGTGATCATGATCTCAGGTCACGGGGATATGGATACAGTTATTGAAGCGATGCGAAAGGGGGCTTCCGATTATTTTGCAAAACCATTCAGACTTATCGACATTCACAATTCGATATTGCGCACCTGCCGGCTGGTCGAACTGAATGAACAGCTCAAGACGGCCCGCAGTCATGTGGACCTTCTTTCAAGAAAGCTGTTTGAGAATACCGGAGGTCGGTTGTTGGGTAAAAGTAAAGCCATAAAGCGCTTGAAGGAAATGATGGCCAAAGTGGCAGCCACAGAGGATACGGCAGTTCTTATCATAGGAGAGAGCGGTACAGGTAAGGAATTGGTTGCCCATGGCATTCATTACCTGAGTGAACGCAGCAGTTTTCCATTTTATTCCGTTAACTGTTCCGCCATTCCCGAGAGTCTTTTCGAGAGTGAGTTTTTTGGTCATATCAAAGGTTCTTTTACCGGGGCGATGGAGGATAAAGACGGCTGGTTCGAAATTGCAGACAAAGGAACCCTTTTCCTTGATGAAATCAGTGACATGCCCACATTACAGCAGGCCAAACTGCTTCGCGTACTGGAAGAGAAAAAAGTCAGCAAAGTGGGGTCCCATAAAGCCAGGGAAGTCGATGTACGTGTAATCGCCGCATCCAACAGGAACCTGGAAAAATTGGCCGGTGAAAATAAATTCCGCCTTGACCTGTACCACAGGCTTAGCATCTTTGTGATTGAAATACCACCACTTCGGGAACGCAGAGAAGACATTCCGCTGCTGACGGAATACTACACTGATCTGTATGCCCGGAAATTACAGAAAAAGATCAGTCGTATCGATGACGAAGTGTACGAACTGCTCAACAGTCATTCCCTGCCAGGAAACGTGCGGCAGCTTAAGAACTGTATTGAAAGAGCGGTCATCCTGTGTGAAAGTGATGTGCTTACCTCTGAACACTTTCATTTGAATACTGTGGGTGAGTCTGCGAAATCCAAAGCATCGGCAATTTATGATGACCTGGAAGAGATGATGGACCTGGAGAATCACGAAAAGATGCTGATTATGAAAGCGATGGAAAAAGCGAAAGGTAACAAGACGAAAGCAGCCTCTCTGCTGAATATCACCTGGCAATCGCTGGACAGGCGCATGAAGAAATTCGGGCTCAATTAAATGATCTTACCGGAACCCTTTATAAAACAAAACCCCGGCTTATTTCAGGCCGGGGTTTTCTTATACGTACTGTCAGATTTACTTCACAGCTTTAACGATGGCTTCAAAAGCCTCAGGGTTGTTCATAGCCAGGTCGGCCAGCACCTTGCGGCTGATCTCTATATTCTTGTCATGGAGTTTACCCATAAAAACAGAATAGGACATCCCATGTTCCCTGGCGGCGGCATTGATCCGCTGGATCCACAAAGCCCTGAAATTACGTTTTTTAACCCGTCTGTCACGGTAGGCATAAAGCATACCCTTTTCATGTGCGTTTTTCGCGACCGTCCAGACATTCTTGCGTCGACCAAATTGACCTTTGGTCTTTTTCATGATCTTTTTTCGGCGCGCCTTTGAGGCGACTGAGTTTACTGATCTTGGCATTTTTTTAATTTTTTATCATTATGGCGCTCCTAAAGGAGACTTACCGGGCCATAACAAAGTTTAACATTGATTGAATTAACTGCGAAGCATTCTCCTGATGTTTTTCTCATCGGCTTTGTCAACAGTCGTAAAATAAGTCAGGTTGCGTTTCCGCTTGGTTGACTTCTTTGTCAGAATGTGACTCTTGTAAGCATGCTTCCTCTTGATCTTACCGGAACCGGTCAGTTTGAACCTTTTCTTGGCTCCGGATTTCGTCTTCATTTTAGGCATTACTTAATATTTGTTGTTATATGATTAATTAAAGCTTTACTTTTTTGGTGCGATGATCATGATCATCCTTTTTCCTTCCAGTTTCGGAAGCCTCTCAACTTTACCGTACTCTTCCAACTCCTGGGCGAATCTCAACAGCACAAATTCACCTTTGTCTTTATAAATGATCGACCTTCCCTTGAAGAAGACGTCTACTTTTACTTTCGCGCCATCCTGCAGGAATTTCTCAGCATGTTTCAGTTTAAAATTAAAATCATGTTCATCGATGTTTGGCCCCAGCCTGATCTCCTTGACAACCACCTTGGCCGTTTTGGCCTTGATCTCCTTTTGCTTTTTCTTTTGCTCATAAAGGAATTTCTTGTAATCCATGATCTTCACCACCGGCGGGTTAGCTGTTGGTGAAATCTCTACAAGGTCAAGTTCCTCGCGTTCTGCCATACTAAGCGCATCCCTGAGCTGATAAATTCCTGTTTCAATGTTTTCTCCAACCACCCTGACAACGGGTGCTGTGATCTTTTCATTGATCCGGTGTGGATCTTCGGGTTTCTTGTAAGGTTTCCTGGGTTTCCGCCCTCTAAATTGTGCTATGTCTAGGTCCTCCTATTCTTTGTTAATAATTTTATTTAATTGCCCTGCGTCATTTCTTCTATCTCTTTCGTCAGCTTGCTTATAAAGTCTGAAGCGGAAGAAGATCCAAGATCCCCTTCCTTATGTTTTCTGACAGATACCTGACGCTCATTTTCTTCACGCTCACCGACGATAAGCATGTATGGGATTTTCTTCATCTCGGCATCCCTGATCTTACGACCTGTTTTTTCACTGCGATTGTCCACAAAACCACGTATGCCGTGATTATTAAGCAAATGTAAGACTTTTTCAGCGTATTCCTGGTATTTTTCGCTGATAGGTAAAATGGCCACCTGGTCGGGTGTCAGCCACAATGGGAAATTTCCGCCGCAATGCTCAATCAGCACGGCGACAAATCGTTCCATAGACCCGAATGGAGCCCTGTGGATCATCACCGGCCTGTGTTTTTCGTTGTCGCTGCCGATATAGGTCATGTCAAAGCGTTCGGGCAGGTTGTAATCCACCTGGATGGTACCCAGCTGCCATTCGCGGCCCAGGGCGTCCCGAACCATAAAGTCCATCTTTGGCCCGTAAAATGCAGCCTCCCCATATTCAACCACTGCATTCAATCCGCGCTCTTCAGCCACTTCCATAATAGCCTGCTCAGCACGTTCCCAGTTTTCACGGCTGCCAATGTATTTTTCCGGATTATCGGGATCACTCAGGCTGATCTGTACCTTAACATCAGAAAAATCGAGTGCTTTGAAAATTTGTTCAATAATATCGATGACGCCATTGAACTCCGGCTTGATCTGTTCAGGCGTACAGAAAATATGGGCATCATCCTGCGTGAATCCACGTACCCTGGTCAGTCCGTGCAATTCACCACTCTGCTCATACCGGTATACCGTTCCGAATTCTGCCAGCCTGATGGGAAGCTCCTTATACGAATGCATTTTTGACGCATAGATCTCACAGTGGTGGGGGCAATTCATCGGTTTCAGGAAAAATTCCTCCCCTTCTATCGGCGTTTTGATCGGCCGGAAGGATTCCTCGCCGTATTTGGCCAGGTGACCTGAGGTTTTGTAAAGATCGACGTTCCCGATATGGGGCGTGATCACAGGTTCATAACCTGCAGCTTTTTGCACCCTTTTCAGGTATTGCTCAAGCCGTTCACGCAGTTCGGCCCCTTTGGGCAGCCATAACGGGAGCCCCTGCCCAACATTCTGAGAAAAAGTAAACAATTCGAGTTCCTTACCCAATACCCTGTGGTCCCTCTTTTTGGCCTCCTCAAGCATTTCCAGGTACTCGTCAAGTTCCTTCTTTTTGGGGAAAGTGATACCATAAATCCGGGTCAGCTGCTTGCGTTTCTCGTCACCACGCCAATAGGCGCCGGCCACTTTCAAAAGCTTCACGGCTTTAATGGGACTCGTGTCAGGAATATGCGGTCCGCGGCAAAGATCGGTGAAGTAGCCGCTGGTGTAAAAAGTGATTTCACCATCCTGCAACTCATCGATCAATTCCAGCTTATACTCATCCTTCTTTTCCTTGAAATATTTGACAGCTTCCTTTTTGGGCACCTCACGGCGATCAAAGGTTTGTCTTTCACGCGCCAGCTCGACCATCTTTTGCTCAATCTTCCCCAGGTCTTTTTCCGAGATCTCATAATCCATGAAATCAATGTCGTAATAAAAGCCCTGTTCAATATCAGGACCTATACCAAACTTCACTCCGGGATAGAGCAATTCGATCGCTTCGGCCATGAGGTGCGCCGAAGAATGCCACATGGTTGCCTGTCCTTCCCCGTCTTTCCATGTCCGCAATTGAAGATCGGCATCCTCCCTGATGGGGATCATCGC
>JARRQC010000011.1:0-3749 GCA_037382165.1 bacterium
AAAATTTATAAAATTTTTAGAAATTATGGTTTGCAGAATATATAATACAATGAAAATAAGTTAATTAAGATAGGTAAAAATATTAGGGGCGGGAGATGGTAAATTTTGCCATATACCATAAAAGAGCTCCCCTGCTGATCATGAAAAGGTTTAGGGCCAGCCACAAGGCGTGATTATGGAGCGAACCGACACCCAGGTAATAGGCGGGAAGGTAGACAAGGAGTGAAGCGATGATCATGGAATTGCGCATGGCCCTGGAGGCGATCAGGCCGATATACACACCATCCCAGATAAAAGCTGCAACACTGGTAAGCGGAAGGATAATGATCCACCAGCGGTACGTTCGGGCTTGTTGTATAAGCATTTCATTATCGGTCATGATCCGGATGATCAGGTCAAATCCGCCTAAAAATAAAAGACTGGTAACCAATGCTGCGCCCCATCCCCAGGAGAATAACCGGCTTATGGTATCATTAAGCAGGATTTTGTCTCCTGCTCCCCGGGCTTTGCCAACCAGCGATTCCCCCGCGAAGGCAAATCCGTCAGCGAAATAGGAAAAAAGAAAGAAGAATTGGAACAGAATGGTGTTTATTGCCAGGATCTTATCCGATATCCGGGCTGACATGCTGGTAAAGAAAGTGAGCGAAAGGATAAGCAATAGGGTACGGATGAATATGTCGCCATTTACCACAAAAAACATTTTTAAAGCCTGCCAGTCAAAAATGACAGTAAGTTTATGACGGGTAAGAAATTTATGAAACCGGTACCTGAGAAAAATCAAGGCGAGGATTAACCCGGAATACTGAGCGATTACACTGGCCATGGCAACGCCATCGGATGTCATATCCAGGCCGATGATGAAAACGAAATTCAGCAGGATGTTGATGGTGTTGATCACTATGGCCAGGATCATCGGGATTTTTGCATGCTGCATGCCCAGAAACCAGCCATGCAGCGCATAGAGTGAGAGGGTAGCAGGAGCTGCCAGTATACGGATCTGAAAATATTCGCGCGCAAAGGATTTTACATCATCGCTTCCGTCAAGCAGAAAAAAGGCCAGCCACTCAATAGGGAATTGCAAAATGATCAGCATGGCCGCCAGGATGACAGCCACAGAGGTAGCCCTGTATAAAATCAGGGTAATTTCCCTTTGTACATTTGAACCAAATGCCTGTGCGGTAAAACCGGTAGTACCCATCCGCAGAAATCCAAAACCGGTATAAATCAGGCTGAATATCGCTCCCCCCAGGGCGATAGCCCCAATATATACAGGATCATCAAGATGTCCCATCATCGCCAGGTCAACAAGTCCCAGAAGCGGGACGGTTATATTGGTCACAATATTTGGGATGGAGAGCCGGAGTATTTGTTTGTTCAGGGCATTCACCTTTAGCGGAGTCAAAGGGTTAGCTGGAAATTCATGAATAAAGACCGAAAATGTTCCTCATGAAGAATCGGACATTGGCAGCGACAACCGGCACAGTGCATCAAAAAGGGGAGTTTACTTCTGATGCAACCCACATTCTTTGCTTTCAGGGTTTTCCCACCACCATCTGCCGGCTCTGATGTCTTCCCCATCAACAATGGCACGGGTACAGGGCTGGCATCCGATACTGGCAAATCCTTTTTTATGTAATGGGCTTACAGGTATTTTATGCTTTTCAACATATCCTTTCACATCCTCATCCGACCAGTTGATCAATGGATTGATTTTCAATAACTCATTGTTCTCATCCCATTCGATCATGTGTGAATTATTGCGGGTGACTGACTGGTGCCGGCGAAGCCCGGTAATCCATACTTTTTGACCTTGCAGCGCCCTGCTGAGCGGTTTCATTTTACGAATATAACAGCAAAGCTTCCTGTCTGAAATGCTGTTATAAAAAAGATTAACTCCTTTTTGGTGAACCATCTGTTCTACTTCACCTGCATCCGGGAAATAGATCTCTATATTTACTTTGTACCTGACATTTGTTGTGCTGATCAGGTCGTAAGTCTCAGGAAAAAGTCGGCCGGTATCCAGGGTAAATATATTAATGGGTTCATCCAGCCTGGAGATCATTTCCGTCAATACCTGGTCTTCCATGCCCAAACTGCTGGCAAAGATGATCCTATCCCTGAACTTTTCTGCGAAATAGGACAGTGTTTCAAATGGGGACTTGTCATGGAAATCCTCATTCCATTGGGCAATGGTCTCCTGAGTGATCATACTGATGGTTTGGAATGAACAAAAATAGCAAATTATCCTTTTCGAGTTCAGCACCAATGAACGGAGCGAGGCTAAAACCCGGTCAACAGCCCGATGGCTCCGGCAACAAAACCAACCAAAATATTGATGATTTTTACTTGAATAAATGCTTTCGGAGATTCGGCAAGCAAAGGTAAGCTCCCGTGACCGTCCTGGACAATGGAATTGGCGATCAGTATACTCAATGGCAGGGTACCCGAGGCAAATAAAATAATAAAAACAAGGTGAGGTCCGGATTCAGGAATGATTCCAACAAGGACAGCAATAAACAGGACAATCCAAATATTATCAGAGATAAACCCTTCAACATCAAGTCTTTCCGTAATAAAATGCATAAGGATCAGGGTGGCGGCAACCCAGAGGAATATGCGAAGGGCATGTTTTCGGAGGATATGATTTACCAGGTGTTCTTTCAGAAAATGTTCATTTACGGTAGCCGAGATCAGGAAGGAAATACCCAGCACAAAGGAAAAAGTGACACCCACCCACACAGGATGGAAATGATGACTATGGGATTCCTCCTCCCCATGGGAGATGATTCCTTCCAACAGGTTATCAAAATTCAGTGAAACCAGTACAAGGGATACAGCCAGTGCCAACAATATCATCATCCTGAGAAGACTCATATTCCGTATCTGACTTAAAAGTTGATGCCGGTCAAAACATATACAATCGGGTTCATCTTTATGAATGTCGAAGTGCTTGATGGGGGAGGCATGGGGTCTTTCCTTAGAGAAAAAGTTTACGGCAAATCCTGTTATCACCGCTGCTGCGGCAAGCAAAACAAAGATCAATATTGCCGTGGAGGGAATGATAGAAAGCATGAAGAACGCTTCATCACCGGATGTGGCGATCATGGATGCCACCATCGCTCCCAGGCCGAAAATATTATGAATATAAAGCGATACGGCTACGTAGGTTCCCAGACACCCGGGTATCAAACCCAACAGGGTGCCCAGCAATACCTGTTTCCATTTGTCTTGCTGAAGGCTTTTACTCCACAAGCCTTTCGTCAATACGTTCAGGTAATCGATGATTAGCATCATCGACAGGACAAAAAGGGTAATGTTGAGGCTTTGCCAGAGTTGAGCAACACGCGTTTGATGTGCGGCAGACGTTCCACAAACAGGACGCCGTCAATATGATCGTATTCATGCTGGATCACGCGGGCGATAAGCCCATCGAACCTCTCTTTTTCGTGGTAGTTCCAGTTCTCATCGTAATAACTCAGGTATACCACAGGTTTTCTGCGTACATATTCCCTGATGCCGGGTATACTCAGGCAGCCTTCTTCAAAATCCCATTCCTCTCCTTCTTCTTTTTCAATTTTCGCGTTGATAAAAACCCGTTTGAAATCTTTCAGTTCGGGATGTTCTTCGCCAAAGGGTTCCGCGTCAATGACAAATAACCGGATGGCCCGGTTGATCTGCTGGGCGGCCAGACCGACTCCTTCGGCTGCGTACATGGTTTCAAACATGTTATCTATCAACTCTTTCAGATC
>JARRQC010000011.1:3845-20537 GCA_037382165.1 bacterium
TCCGGATAATCCCTGTCGATCTCGTGACCTTTTACTTTCAAAGTGGGATGTCCGTAAGCGGTGATTGGCAGCATGAATTGTATTTTTATTTTCTGATCGTCTTCTATTTTATGCTTTCAAGGTAGGACTGGAGAATCAGGGTGGCGCTGATCTTATCCACCAGCGCCTTGTCCTGTCGTTTCTTTTTCTTTAACCCGCCTTCCAGCATAGACTCGAAGGCAAGCCTGGAAGTAAACCTTTCATCATATCTTTCAATCCTGAGTTCGGGGTATAGCTTCCTCAGCCTGTTCACAAAGGGTTCGATAAAACGACTTGCTTCTGAAGGGACGTTCCGAAGGTCCTTTGGTTCTCCGACAACAATACATTCGACCTCTTGTTCCGAAAGATATGTTGCCAGGAAATCCCAGATGTCTTTCACATGTACCGTGGTCAGCCCTCCGGCAATCATTTTCAATTCATCGGTAACCGCCAGACCGGCACGTTTCCTTCCATAATCAATAGCGAGTATCCTACCCATAAAAGCGGCACAAAAATAATACATTTGTTGATGGCGAAGGTTCACATGGCCTCGCATTCACTACATGTGCTGTTTCGTAAAGTAAAGATATCTCATGATGACAATGGAAAAACTCAAAGTGCGTGTGGAAGAAGCCTGGGATGACAGCTCCTTGCTAGGGAAAAAAGAAACGGCTGAAGCCATCGGGGATACCATCGAGTTATTGGATAAAGGAAAATTGCGTGTTGCTCAGCCTGAGGGAGAGGACTGGCAGGTTCTGGAGTGGGTAAAGAAAGCCGTTATTCTATATTTTCCGCTTCGTAAAATGGAGACCGCTGAAGTGGGGATTTTTGAATTCCATGATAAGATACCCCTGAAGAGAGATTATGCCGCACAGGAAGTGCGGGTTGTGCCCCATGCTGTTGCCAGGTATGGAGCATTCATCGCCAGGGGTGTGGTAATGATGCCATCCTATATCAACATAGGCGCTTATGTGGACAGTGGAACGATGGTTGATACCTGGGCAACCGTAGGCAGTTGCGCCCAGATCGGTAAGCATGTCCATCTCAGCGGAGGGGTGGGTATCGGGGGTGTGCTGGAACCTGTCCAGGCTGCTCCGGTGATCATTGAAGACAACTGCTTTATCGGTTCCCGTTCTATTGTTGTTGAGGGCGTCCGAGTGGGCAGGGAGGCTGTGCTCGGCGCAAATGTGGTCATTACCCAATCAACGAAGATCATTGATGTAAGCGGAGATAGCCCCAGGGAATATAAAGGGTACGTCCCACCACAATCTGTTGTCATACCGGGAAGTTATGAAAAGCGTTTTCCAGCAGGATCGTACAATGTCCCCTGTGCACTGATCATCGGCAATAGGAAAGCGTCGACCGACAAGAAAACTTCCCTGAATGATGCCCTCAGGGATTATGATGTATCTGTCTGATATTTTGCTAAAGTTGAAACTGGAGTTCTCCTCGTATTGGCAAAACTTACGGTTTAAAATAGCTATTTTTGGAAAGTTGACCCCATGAAAAAACCAGGCAACAAATATCATTTCTATGCGATCTCCGACAGTACGGGGAGAACGGTAGAGATGGTTGTCAATGTAGCCCTGGCTCAATTTGGTGATAAGGAAACCCAGGTGCATCTGAGGCCGGGAATAACTTCCTTTGCACAAATTGATAAAGTAATCTCCGAAGCTTTGGAAACCAAGGGTATGCTTGTCCATTCTTTCGTAAAACATGAACTGGCCGATTATATCTGGTATGAGGGGCGATTACACAATCTGGATGTAATCAATGTCCTTGGTCCATTGCTCAACCGGCTTTCAAATGTTCTGAGCAGTTCACCGGCGGAACGCCCCGGGCTCTTTAGCATGCTCAATCGTGATTATTTCAGAAGAATTGAAACCGCGGAATTCGCTTTAAAACATGATGACGGAGCCAATGTGGAAGAGCTGGGGGAGGCGGAGATCATCCTGCTCGGTGTTTCAAGGACTTTTAAAACACCGTTGAGTGTTTACCTGGCATATAAAGGCTGGCTCGTTGCCAACGTACCTGTCGTACCCGGTATGGCGCTGCCGAAAATCCTGTACAAATTACCCCCGGAAAGGATCTTTTGCCTCCTGACGAACGCCGCCTCCTTGTCCCGGCTGAGAAGTGTTCGCAATGAATATTTGAAAGGATTGGTGCCAGATTATGCCAGTTTTGATCACGTAAGGGACGAGATCAGGTATGCCAACCAGCTCTTCAACTCACAACCCAAATGGACAAAGGTTCAGGTTACTGCAAGGCCTATTGAAGAAATTGCAAACAATATCATCAGCCTGTACAGGAAAAATCAAGCTGAAAGGAAAAAGCAACGCACGGAAAAGAAAACGTAAAGAATTAAACTGTTTGATTCGGTTTTTATACCGATTCTTTAAGTTGTAAAACATATAATTATGCTGACTATCAGACATTTATCTATTTACCTGCTCATGATGGCCTTTCATGGTCTTTTGGCGCAGGGAATCAATTTGAAGGTAGAAGTGAAAGGGTTGAAATTGATCGAAGGGAGCCAGGTTCGGATCGCAGTGTATGATAGTGAGGATGATTATTTTGATGAAGAGAAAATGTTTTCCAGTGCTGAAAAAGAGGTGGACTCTGAATCCATGATTTTTCTGTTCAAAGACTTCCCGCCTGGAAATTATGCACTTACCCTTTACCATGATGAGGATGGAGATGGAGAGATGGATCGCAGGTGGTACGGACCGCCGAAGGAGGGATATGCTTTTTCCAATAATTTCACCAGTTCCACAAGGCCGGCACGATTTGATGATGCCGTTTTTGAACTTACATCCGATACCACTGTTTCTGTAACGATGGTTTATTAACGATATTCACCTAAGATCATGATAGCTTTTGTAAATAAGTCGGTTTTCAGTCTCATGTTGTCTTTATTGATTGCGTGCAGCACCCTTGTCGGCCAGGAAGATACCCTTACGGATTGGAACCTGGCGAAAGATAAGAACGGTATCCAGGTATATACCCGGGATACCGAGAATTCCAAGTTCAAGGAATACAAATCCGTCACCGAAATGAGTGCTTCGCCTGAGCGTCTGTTGGAAATATTGCTGGATGTGGAAGACTACACAACATGGATGTCAAATGTGAAAGTTGCTGAAATCCTGGATCAGCAGGGCGAGGATAACTATTACATTTATTCGGAGGTAAATGTTCCCTGGCCCTTTGACAATCGTGACCAGATAACCCTCTCAGAGGTAATCCGGGAGCCCTCAACAGGGTCGATACGCATTAGGATCACCATCCTTCCGGACTACAAACCTGAAAAAAAGGGAGTCGTCAGGGTGTCTTCCGGAAACGGCCTTTGGGCCTTTACCCCACTTGGTAATGGCAAAACAAGAGTATATCACCGATTTGCCGGCGATCCGGGAGGAAGCATACCAGCATGGGTTGTAAACATTTTCCTGGTTGATGGTCCTTACAAGAATATGATAGGACTCAGGGAAAAAATCGCTGAATAAAAGTGTGGGAGACATTTTATTTTCGCATACATCAGATCAGATAGCTGAAATACCTGAATATCCTTTCTGGTCAATCAGTTATCCCATTATTAAGGTATACATTTGGTGATATGACATTCTCTATGATAAAACGGCTGGACACATCGAATTTTGATTTCATATATTTTTGAAGGACATGAGCAAACGATTGAAAATTGCCCAGATCCAGTTCAATCCGCGAATAGGGGAACCCGGTAAAAACCTGCATGAGGTTGAATCCCTTTTAGCCAGGACATCAGAAGCTGATCTGGTCATTTTACCCGAATTGTCCAATTCAGGCTATAATTTCCTGGATCGTGACCATGCTGTTTCGTTGGCTTCAACAGTTGAAGAAAGTGAATATGTCAACAGGTTGTTAGAAATAGCGAGTAAAAATGAGCAGCATATCGTCACCGGTTTTCATGAAAAGGAAGGAGATGAACTGTTCAATAGCTCGCTCTTTCTGACCCCCGGCGGGGAAGTGGGCAAATACAGAAAGATACATTTGTTCATGAAGGAAAAGGAGATCTTTTCAGAAGGCAATTCAGGACTTCCTGTCTTTGAAATGAACGGAATAAGGCTGGGAATGCTCATCTGTTTCGATTACCTCTTCCCGGAGATCTGGCGCATCATGGGAATGAAGGGTGTGGATCTGATCGCACATCCTTCCAACCTGGTCACCTACAAAGCCTTTAAAGTTGTGCCTGCTCAGGCGGTGATCAATCGTTTTTTCATCTTTACAACCAACAGGTACGGAACAGAGCGGGATGTCTCCTTTTCCGGTAGGACATTTGCGGTGGATCCGGAAGGCGACGTAATTGCAGAAGCATCAGCAAACAGGACGGAGATAGTGGAAACTGGGAGTGACCCTTTTAAAGCACGCAACAAGATGATCACGACTAGAAATCACGTCCTGGAGGACCGTCGTCCTGATCAATATCATGAAATGGAAGGTTAGGACGGCTTATGAATCCCTTATTTGCGAATCGATTTAAATATTTGGCCGGATACTAAACAACCCGATCTGCTCTGTTGTTAGTCAGTTTTAAATTCTTTGCAGCGGAAAATGCAGGACCATTATTTTGTATGATATTACATCAAGTCTATTTAGACAGAATTCAAATAATTTATTTAGCTAATTTTGCACGCGATTAAAAAAAGATCATAGCATGCCTCAAAAAAGGAAATATACACTCGACAACACGCCCAAGAAAACCTTGGAGAAATGGTATTACCTGATGACACTGGGTCGTCAGTTGGATGATAAAGCGCCGAATTATCTTAAACAGGCTCTCGGCTGGTCTTATCATGCGCCCTACGCCGGGCACGATGGCATACAACTCGCCATAGGGCAGCACTTTGATAAAGAAACGGATCTGCTGTTCCCCTATTACAGGGATATGCTGACGGCCATTTCCGCGGGACTGTCTCCGGAGGAGGTCATCCTCAACGGGCTTTCAAAAGCAGACGATGTTGCCAGTGGTGGACGGCACATGTCTAATCATTTTGCCAAGCCGGAATGGAATATCCATAATGTTTCCTCCTGTACCGGAAACCATACGCTTCATGCGGTCGGCGCTGCGCGGGGCATCAAGCGTTATGGCGGTAAGGGAGTAGCCATCAGTTCACAGGGTGAATCATCCACCTCCGAAGGCTACGTATTTGAGGCCATCAATGGTGCCTCTAACGAGAAACTGCCTGTGATTTTTGTTTTCCAGGATAACCAGTTCGGAATTTCCGTACCCCAGCGCGACCAGTCGGCAAACCGAAGGGCGGCAAACAACTATAAAGGAATCAAAAACCTGAAAATTATCATGTGCGATGGCAAGAATGTATTCAATTCCATGAATGCCATGCATGCTGCTAAGAAACATATTGAGGAACATGATGAACCTGTCATCGTCCACGCCAACTGCTATCGCATCCATTCCCACTCCAATTCTGACAAGCATGAATTGTATCGCGATGATTCAGAGCGGCACTGTATGACGCTTTCAGACCCATTGGAGCGATTCAGGGTGCAGCTTATCCACTCCGGGAAATTTACCGAGAAAGAACTCGATGAGTTGGATCAGCAGGCCAAAAAAGATATATCGGCAGCCCATAAAAAAGTGCTGGTTGCAGCAGATCCGGATCCCAAAACCATTTTTGATCATGTGCTCCCCGAGCCTTATGTTTCTGAAAAATATCCGGACGGAACCCATGACGGAAGCCAGGGCAAGCCCAAAAGGTTGATTGCTGCCCTTAACGAAACATTGAAAGCCGAATTCCGGCACAATCCCGATACCTATATCTGGGGACAGGATGTCGCCAATAAGGAAAAGGGTGGCATATTCAATGTAACCAAAGGCATGCAGCAGGAATTTGGTAAAGAGCGGGTTTTCAATGCCCCCATTGCTGAAGATTATATTATGGGTACTGCAAATGGCATGAGCCGCTTCGATGATAAGATCAGGATCGTGGTGGAAGGTGCTGAATTTGCGGATTATTTTTGGCCTGCCA
Organism: bacterium; assembly: GCA_037382165.1. Classification (GTDB taxonomy): domain Bacteria; phylum Bacteroidota; class Bacteroidia; order Bacteroidales; family F082; genus JAADID01. The sequence goes on from JARRQC010000011.1 coordinate 9,884, forward strand.
TGGAGCAGTTTGTCGACAGCACCCACGATTACTGGCGAAGTAACGGCGCCTTTACGCCCAATGTTACCATCCGGCTCGCTTCGGGAGGGTATATTGGTGGAGGTCTCTATCATAGTCAGACCATAGAGGGTGCTCTTGCCACTTTCCCCGGCGTAAGAATTGTATATCCTTCTTTTGCTGATGATGCAGCGGGTTTGTTGCGTACATCCATGAGATCCAAAGGCATGACGATGTTCCTGGAGCCCAAGGCATTGTATAATGACCCGATAGCCGAAACTGAGGTGCCGGATGACTTTGAAGTGCCTTTCGGTGTCGCCAGGATCCGTCGCGAGGGGAGTGACCTGACGGTGATCACTTACGGAAACACTACACCATTTTGCCTGAAAGCTGCGGATAAGATTGCAGAGGAAACCGGCAAACAAATAGAAGTGGTTGACATCCGCTCACTGATCCCCCTGGACAGGGAAACCATCCTTAACTCCGTGAAAAAGACAAGCCGTGCGCTTGTTGTCCATGAGGATAAAGTCTTCGGTGGATTTGGCGGTGAGCTGGCATCTATCATCGCTGACGAGGCCTTTACGTATCTCGATGCACCGGTCAAACGAATTGGGTCTACCTTTACCCCGGTTGGGTTTAACAGGATACTTGAGAAAGCGATTCTTCCGGATGTGGATAAGATCATGGCCGGGATGAAGGAATCCCTTGCTTTTTAGCCACTGAGAATTCGTTTTTAATAGTCTGAAACATATCGAAAGCTGGTTATTCCGGAAAAGTTAGGTATTGAAATTATTCCTGTCTTACCGGGCTTGACCGTAACTTTTCTGCCATTTGATGCGGTAACCAATATTCCATTCGATGAAGTCCGCTTTCGAGAAATTGAAAGCGCGGATATTTATACCAAAGATCAGGTTTTTCCATAGGTGATATTTCATGCCTATCCGCTGATAGGTGGTTGGGGTTTCAAAGCCTTCTACATCTTTTTGGTAAACATAAAAACCAGGTTGTGCAATAAGGGATACCTCCCCGAGTACCAGTTCAAAGGATGGATACAGGCCGATCAATATCTTGTCTTGCGTCAGAAAAGGTGCCTTCTGTGGCTCTCCATTCACCATGACGGTATCAGCCCCATAGGATGCGTTGTAGCTGATGTCTGCCCCGGCCCCGAGTTTGATTTTATAGGATATTTGCCGGTTGAATGTAGAGGAAAAGCTAAGGATACCGTAATCAAAGGTTTTCGCCAGTGTATCGCCATTTTGGCCGATGTATTCAAATCCCACCTGTCTCATGGAGGGCGCCAGCAACCCAAGCCATTCCCATTCCTTGATATACGAAGGGATCTCTGTTCTCAATTTTTCCCTCTCCTTATTAAAAACATATTCCAATGACACCCGTCCACCAAACATATTGACACCCAGGTTGGGTAGTCGTACAGCTCCGTTAGAGAAATGGGTGTAGGTTATCCCCCCTGAAAGTATAAATTGTTTCCCCAAGGGAATGCGGGCATGGAATCCCCCGTCTATAAATACGGTGCCGTATGATCCAATAGGATAATAGTACCCGTTTTCCCTCAGGTCATGCCGGTTCCAGTTGAAAGCCAGTCCGAAACCCAGTTCAAAGTTCATCGACCACTTTTCCCAGCTTTTTAATGGCAGATCGGTGAACAAATAAACCGCAGCCGGATTTCCCAATTCGTCATAATCATTGAAAAAGAAGGCTTTATATAAGCCAATGCCCCAGACAGGGTATCCGTACAATTGCTGCCAGTATTTTCTTCCGTCGGTGTGGATTCCATATTTCAGGGAAAATGAATAGTACCCCCCATAAGCCTCATTATTCGGGTTGGTGCCTTTTACAAAAGAATGGGTCTGTATGACAGCCCCCAGCTGATTATATAAAGAGACAGATTTTGCGTATCGATTTTCTTCCGGGATGGATGATGCAATCGTATCAGCGTTTACATCCTGGGAGAAGATTAAAAAGAGCAGAAGGTAATAGTAAAAGATGCCTTTCATCTGTTGAGTGCAAAATGCTAAGGTCACAAAAGTAGAAAAACATGTTATGACTATCTTATTTTGATCAATCAATCCTTTTGAATTGATAGTGGTCTGAAAAAAGGCCGTGCTGAATGATTTCCAACAGTATTGTCGAGTCAGGATCAATGATGAAATGGATGACTTCGCCGTCTTCGGAAAAGATTGTGTCTACAAGAGTGATCTGTGATAAAGTTTCCAGCGATTCCAAATCTTCCCCATCAATGAGTGACACATCCAGCATCTTCTGGTTGGGATGCCTGATAAGTGCCAGCGTCCATAAGCTATCTTCCTGAATATTTAGCAGGTAAGAGCCCTTAAAAAAGGTGAGTAAGATATCCTGCCCCAGCGAATCATGCTCGTAAAAAGGATTGCATTCACTTGCACGGTTTACAAGGGAAATGTTTTTTTCACTGATCATTAGCGTATCACCATCCTGGTTTAGGTAAATTCCCTCTAAACTATCCGGAAAAGTTTCAAGTATTGACGCGTTTGATGGTTGAATGTTCCTGAATTTCACTTCAGTACAGGCTGCTGTTACCAGAATTAAGATCAGGAGGAAAGCTGTCTGTAGTAATTTTCTCATCAAAGCCTGTACGGATGGGGCATTAAACAAACTTAACAAAAATTAACAGCCTGTCCCAGCCAGTGAACAAAGCTTTTTATGCATTTGTTTTACATTTGGCATCAATTTTAATATTCCTGCCCCCCGGTTCTGTTGGAGTTTGGAATAACTATTGCTTGCAGACGCATGTTATTTTATCGCAACCAAACTGAAAATAAAACATGAAAAGATTTTCCAGATTAATACTGGTCATTCTCATGGCCGCAGCTTACACAGGATTTTCACAAAAGGAATCCAGGGACCTGGATCCGGTTGAAACGACCAAGAAATATACCTCCCTGCTGTATCTCATCAACAACTTTTATGTTGATACCCTTGATATGCCGGAACTGACCGAGAAAGTCATCACGCTGACACTGAAAGAGCTTGATCCGCATTCTTCCTATATTCCCAAATCTGAAGTGGAAAGATCGAACGAGCCCCTGGAAGGTAGTTTCGAAGGTATAGGGGTCACTTTCCAGATCTACAAGGATACCATTCTTGTTATCTCACCGGTACCGGGCGGGCCTTCTGATAAAGTGGGTATCATGGCTGGCGACAAGATCATTACGGTAGATGGGGAAGAGGCATACGGTGAAGAAATTACCAACCAATGGGTTATGGATCATTTGCGGGGTGAGAAAGGTACGGAGGTCATGGTGGGTATACACAGAAAAGGAGCCGGCGACTTAATCGATTTTACCATTGTCAGGGACGAGATCCCATTGAACAGCCTTGAGGCCCATTTTATGCTGGACAACAATACAGGTTACATCAAACTGAGTCGTTTTGCCCGGAAATCATTGGAAGAGTTCAGGGAGGCCGTTGCAGACCTGAGAAAAGAAGGAATGGAGAACCTGGTGTTTGATCTCCGAAGCAATTCAGGCGGATACCTTGGAACAGCCATGACCATCAGTGATGAATTTATCAGTCAGGGAAAGTCTATCGTATACACGGAAGGGATCAACAGCCCCCGTCAGAATTTGAACGCTTCCGAAGAAGGTGACTTTGAAGAAGGTAAACTGGTGGTCCTGATCAATGAAGGTTCTGCCTCAGCAAGTGAGATTGTAGCCGGAGCGGTTCAGGATTGGGACAGGGGAGTCATCGTCGGGCGCAGGTCATTTGGCAAAGGATTGGTTCAGAGGCCCTTCCGTCTTCCGGATGGATCAGTCGTCAGACTGACAATCGCCAGGTATTATACGCCGTCGGGACGCTGTATCCAGAAACCCTATGATAACGGTACAAAAGCGTATTACGAAGATATTCTTGCCCGCTACGATCATGGTGAATTGCTTCATGCAGACAGCATCGATTTTCCGGACTCCCTGAGGTATGAAACAAGCAAGGGAAGAACGGTCTACGGGGGAGGAGGAATCATGCCTGATATCTTTGTAGCTTTCGATTCCACCCGCTTTAACGATCTGTATTCAGATCTCATCCGTAAAGGGGTGCTGAACGCTTATGTAAACGATTATCTTGATAAAAATCGTAAGTCCCTGAAAAAACGCTTTCCCGATTTTGATGCCTATAACCAGGAATTTCAGATCAGTGAAGAAGAGTTTAGTGACTTCCTCACCCAAGCCAAAGAAAAAGTTGATCTCAATGATGCACAACTCAATCCAAACCTTGATTTTTACAAGTTGCTGCTAAAGGCACTCGTGGCAAGGAATCTTTTTGATAATACGGCCTATTTTGAAGTATTATGGAAAGCTGACCGGGAAATCAACAAGGCGCTGCGTGTCATCAGGGAAGACCTTGTCTATGAAACCTTTGGGGAAGTCTATTCCAACTAGGGCAAAAGCGGTGCTTTCAATACCCATAGAGGGACTGTCCTTTTTGCATTCAATTATTATTTACATTTGCCTTGCTATGGTGCAGTAAAGTCCATCTGGCCGGATGGATTGCATAATAGGGAAACAGGTGTGAATCCTGTACAGTTCCCGCTGCTGTAAACTCATAGAAATGCTTTTGAAACCTACGGTCACTTTCCGGCAGCTGCCGGATGGGAAGGCCTCAAAAGTGAGTAAGTCAGAAGACCTGCCATGGCAATTGTTAGGTTAAGCTTTCGGGATAAAAGCTGGTTTATATGAAACGATTTTGGCTTCACACCAGGAGAATTCACTTACTGAAATTGTAGGTCGCTGTCATTGCATGCCGGAAATTAAAATGACTTTCCCTGCCATGAATAGCTGCCCAAAAATCCCAGGCTGGCCTTGTTGAGGAATGATCAGTCCTTATGTAACATTAAGGCAATCAATACAAACAGGTTTATGCTGAAGCATTTTACGGTTTTATTTTTGCTCTCCGCTGCGCTAAGCGCTTTGCCTGCTATTGTATTCCCTCAAATGATTTATGACACGCTTTTGCTTTCTGAACTGGAAATACTGGCTACAAAGACCAATTATGACCAGACCATTCGAAGGACGACACTTGATTCTACTGTCAAGAAACTTTACACACACAACAACATAGGAGAAATATTGGGTGTCTACACACCTGTTTATGTAAAGAATTATGGCAGAGGGGCCCTGGCAACAGTATCTTTCAGAGGTACCGGCGCCTCGCATACCCAGGTTTACTGGGATGACTTTCTGATCAACTCTCCGATGCTCGGACAGGTAGATTTCTCTCAGATACCCGGTTTGTTCGTTGAGGAGGTGGAACTGTACTATGGCGGAGGCTCCCTGATCAAAGCCGGAGGTGCGCTTGGCGGAGGTGTCTCATTGAATAATGATGATGGATTTTCGAATACACCCATGGTTTGTTTACAGCAGGCAATAGGTAATTTTGGATTTCTTTCCACAACAGCAGGAGTAAACCTGGGAAATGAAAAATTTCGCTCCACAACCAGGTTTTCACGGGAATCGGCCCGGAATGATTTTAACTATTTGAATACCGCCCTGCAGCCCGCTGCGGAAATAACCCAACAAAATGCAGCTTATAGAAATACAGGGTTTACACAGCAGTTCAGCTTCAAACCCAATCCGCGGCATGTGCTGTCTATCAGTACCTGGAGTCAATGGAATGAGCGTGATATACCGCCTCTTATGACCAATTTGGAAAGTGGCAATAAACTGATCGAAACACAAAGTGATATCTTTTCAAGAAATACCCTTTCCTGGATCTATCAGGCTGGCAGAACGAGGCTCCAGCTAAAAGGAGCCTGGTTTTACTCAGATATGCATTATGTGCTTGGGAATGAAGATGAGCATAATGCCAGCCGGGATACCACTGTCGATTCCCGGAACAGGACCAATACCATTTCGACACGATTCATATTTGAACATGTCTTCCCCTCCGGGATATCACTTACCTCTGGTATGGATATAGACCTGCAAAGTGTCAACTCCAATAATTATGCAGGGGTGAAACGGCGAAATACCGCTGGATTATATGCTATGGCAGTCAAAGAGTTTAGGAGCCGGCTTAAAATCAGTGCGCTGATCCGTACTGCATGGGTTGACAGAGACTTTTTGCCGGTTATGCCGCAACTAGGAATGAACCTGAGAATCACTAGGTCTGAACAACTTTTTCTCAGGTGGAGCGTGTCCCGAAATTATCATCTGCCCACCCTCAATGACCTGTACTGGAACCCGGGAGGTAATGAAGAACTCAGGCCTGAAAGGGGACTGGAAACAGAAGGGGGTTTAAATTTCACAAAATCCATAAGGCCTAACATCAAATTGGAAAGTGACCTCAGTGTTTTTGCTTCCTGGATCGATGACTGGATTTTGTGGATCCCATCGGAACATGCTTACTGGTCTCCTGAAAATATTGAAAAGGTTTATGCACGTGGTATTGAAGCCTCCCTGGGATTCAGCGGAACAATTAACAGGCTTTCTTACCGGTTTATGGGGCAATATGCGTGGACAAGGACTACGAATGAAGCGATGTATATTACAGATGGGGCTGACCGCGGAGATCAGCTGGCTTATATACCCATGCATGCGGGCAACGGATTTTTGCTGTTAACATACCAGGGATTTACCATGAACTGGACCCTTAATTATGTGGGATCACGCAGCACCACACAAAACCCTGGCGTGGGCTATGCAGCACTGCCTGCCTACCTGTTAAATGACCTGGTGTTGGGAAAGAAATTTTCCTGGCAGCGAAATGTGCTTGAGCTACGGGTTGTTGCCCGTAACATCTTTGACACCCAATACCAGGCGATATTGTGGCGGCCCATGCCGGGAAGGAATTATGAAATTGTAGTTAGGTATGAATTAAATCACAGGAGGAAATGAAGAAAGTAATATTGCTGTCAGGCCTGATAATAATGCTTTTTGCAGGCTGTAGGAAGGAAAATGATGAACCAGTAGAGATTTCGTATGGAGATGGTGTTTTTATTATCAACCAGGGGAATTTTACCGTGGGTAATTCCTCATTATCCTATTTTGAGCCCGGCACTTCAAAAAAGTATAATCATCTGTTTTCAGCGGTGAATGATGTGCCGCTGGGGGATGTGGCCCAGAGTATGGTGTTGGATGATAAATTTGCCTATGTAGTTGTCAATAATTCAGGTGTCATACATGTCATCAACCGTTGGGATGCGAAGCAGGTAGGAAAGATCACCGGACTGGTTTCCCCCAGGCACTTACTGAAAATTTCAGCTGATAAAGCCTATGTCAGTGATTTTTTCAGCACTTCGATGACAGTCATCAATCCCTCAACTTATGAGGTTACGGGTGAAATACCTGTGGGCAGGTCAACCGAGGAGATGATCCCGTTCCAGGATGTTGTTTTTGTCGCCAATTGGTCGGGCTATAACCAGACCTTGTTAAACAACAAACTGCTGGTTATTGATGCGAGTCAGGATAAGGTGGTAGATTCAGTGCAGGTCGGCATTGAGCCCAACAGCATGGTCCTGGATAAATTCGACAACCTGTGGGTTTTATGCAGCGGTGGCTTCGAGAATGCCGAAATTCCCACACTGTGGAAAATTGATCCATCCGATTACCAGGTGCTGGATACCCTCTTTTTTCCAGAACTGGAGGCTTACCCGGAAAGCCTTGAAACCAATGGTTCACATGACAGCCTGTTTTTCCTTAATGATGGCATCTTCAGGATGTCGGTCAATGATACACTTATCCCGGAAGAGGCTTTCATCGAAGAGGATACGGACCGTATCTTTATGGCCCTCGGAGTCGATCCTGTCACCGGGGACCTGTATGTTTCCAATCCGTTGAATTACCAGTCAAATGGCAAAGTGTACCGTTTTAGTTCCTCAGGAGGATTCAGGAATGAATTTGAGGCGGGTATCGTACCGGGAGCCTTTGTTTTCAATTATTAAAACTTACAAATAGGCCAGGCTGTTAAGGATATATCGTTGATTCGTAACCTTCGGGGCAGGCGTTCGTCTCATTGATTTCAATGCGTCTGCGACTATAAAAAACAAAGTCTCACTGATTTAGAAAAGTTTCTAAAGACAATATATTTTATTTTTGCGCAAAATTTAAACATGGACCTATGAGTACAGTAAATATTAAATGGACGGAAGATATGGCCTTCGATGCGGAGATCCAGGGCTTTAACATAAAAATTGATGCCGATGAAAAGGTAGGTGGAAAAAACAGGGGACCCCGCCCCAAACCCTTTCTGCTGGTTTCCGCCGGTGGCTGTACAGGTATGGATGTTGTTTCCATATTGAAGAAAATGCGTGTTGAATTTGATAGCTTTAATGTGGAAGTGAGCGGGGAATTAACTGACGAACACCCTAAGTATTACCACACCATTCATATGAGATATACCTTCAAAGGTAACAACCTGCCGATGGACAAACTGGAAAAAGCCGTGAACCTTTCCCAGGAGAGGTATTGCGGAGTTAGCGCGATGTTGTCCAAAGCCGCGAAGATCACACATGAAATCGTCGTGGAATAATCCAACCGGGAAGATCTTCACTATATCCTTATATTCCTTAAGCCAATGGTTGCCCATATTTCTTAATGCGCAGTGATCCCTCACAGCGCCGGTTATTTTCTCATTGATCGACTCAAATGGACAGTTGATCGATTAGGACAAGCTGTTTTTGCAAAACTTGCCTTTATTTGGTAATTTTATAGTGAATTAGCTTTCGTGAAATGCAACCATTATTAACCTGGATATGGGTATTCATATCTGTATTTATCATTGCAGAAGGGCATACACAACCCGTTATCACAGCCTTTTCAAAAGATGATGGCCTGACCTGCCAGACCATCACAGTTACCCTGACGGATTCCAGGGGAGTGGTATGGGCCGGCGGTACCTACGGGCTGAATGCCTATGCGGGTAATCGATGGTATCCGCTGAGGAGCATTGAGCAGAAAAAATCTGTCATGCCCCAGGTAATAGGTGAAGTCTACCTTATTCATGAAGACCGGAAGCAGAACATCTGGGTGGCTGCTGAAGAGGGATTGTTCTTATATAACAGGGAATACTGGACCTGTTACGAGGCCGAGGAAGATGAACAATACAGGATCAGCAATTTCTACGAGGACCGTAAGGGCAACTTGTGGGTTACCTATGAATATTACCAGGATCTTGAAAGTGATCTCGGTTTTTCGCTGATCAGCGGGAAATTACAATGCCTTATTGACAACCGGTGGTATGCTTTTGATACGGAAGTGGCTGGAACGGTAGCGCTGAAATCATATTCACCCCGAAAATATTTTACGGATATTCTCGAAGACCGGAAGGGAAATATATGGTTCTCCACACTGGAAGGGGTTTACGTCTTCAATGGGGTCACATGGGATTCCTATAAGGAAGATGTGCTGGAAGCTAAAGAGATATACGATCTGATCGAGGATGCCCGGGGAGATGTCTGGGCTGCCACCGAAAATGGGATTCTCATGTATGCATCTGAAAAATGGCTCCATTTCAAAAAGCGTGACGGGTTGGTCGATGATGTTATCTACAAACTCACTGAGGATGATGGGCATCGTGTGTGGGCATTTCCGAAAGGGGGTATTCGTTCAAATGGGATCAGCGTTTACGAAAATGGGAAATGGTATACCTATAACCACAGGGATTATCACATAAAAGGAAAAATAGAAGATATTTATGCTTTTGGAGATACGGTAGTGGCCTTTTCCGAAAATGGAGTCACCGCCTTCTTTGATAGCAAATGGCACCCCTTTAAAGTGAAAGCCGGACTGACTGACAGAAGTTACACACAAGCGCTTTATGACAGGGCTAACAAATTGTGGATCGGCGGGGATCATGGATTGTTCCTTTTTCAGGATGGAAAGTGGAGTGAAATAATGGAATGGACTGATAAATGGTCCGTTAGCTTTCTGTTTGCTGACAGGTCAGGCAGGCTTTGGGTCGGGACAGAAGATACGGGTGTATTTCTCTATGAAGCCGGAAATACATGGCATTATGACGAAAACAGCGGTTTATCCGAAGGAGAAGTCAGGGAGATCTTTGAAGATTTGAATGGAAACACCTGGGTGGTTACGAAGAAAGGAATCACAAAATTCGACTGGAGTCTGGCAAAACACTGAAAGATAAGTGATTTGTCTTTTTACGCTCCTTAAAATAAATCTATTTCATTACAAGCAGAATTTATATTTTTGCCCACCATGGCAGGATTATTTCAGAGGATCGCTATATCCGGATTGGTTTTGATAATTCTGTTTCTTACACCGGCATGCAGCCCGGAAAAGAAGCTGGCGAAAGCATTTGTGAATGATCCTGATCAAAAAAGCATTCTTCTTCTGGGGCCGGAGCTTGTTTTCAAAAAAAGCCTTAAGACCTCTATCCTGGACAGCCTTGATATAACTGATGAATCCCTTTTCGATTCCGTATTGATGGCCAATTCAGATTTTCTTCAATACATCAACGATTCCTTGTTCCTGCAGAATTATTTGAAAGGGTTCGAAGAAGAATGCAAGTTGTTTGATATTAACGTTTACAGGGAGTCGCAAACTGCCGATTTTCTCGAGGTCGATTCGAATGCCTGGGTGATCTACCTGGCCCAGGTTGAACTCGAAGAATCCTGGTTTCCTTACCGGAATGAAACCCGTTACATGGATAG
>JARRQC010000011.1:20619-23636 GCA_037382165.1 bacterium
TTGAGGTCAACCAGGTAGATAAAAAAGATAAGCGGAATGTCTATTTCATTGAGGATGCGATCATTGATGATGTGGAGGGTGAGTTCTCATTCGACTATTTTGCAGGGCAGGTCAAATATTACTACCAGATCGACTCCCTAAAAACAGAGGACCTGTATGGATTTGCATTCAACCTGGGAAGAAAATATGCAGGCTATACTTACGATCTTTTGCTGAATGATTATATCCGTGACAATTTGGAGGTTGCTCCTCGGTACTACCTCAGGTTCGACCCTTTTTATAAGAACTTCTTTGAGGCAACGGATGACAGGTTTATCCTGTTGGAAGGAGAGTAGGATATTTATTGAGAATCAGTAATTTACCATTTCAGGTAAACATTTTTTCCTTCAACAGCAAGCCGTGTGATGTAGGGTGTCATGTCGAAGGGCCACCTGGGATGGGTAAACCAGATATCTGCATATTTACCGATCAGTTTGCTCTGAAATTTCTTCAGGTCGAGCTCCAGGTCGATACCCCGGCTGATGACAAAATCATGCTTGTCGTTATTCATTTTTACAATGACATCCCCGTTATCCCGTAAAAAAATGGCTATGATATATCCCGATAGTTTTCTGCCATAGCTGAAAGGGAGTTTGAAGAACCAGAAGGTGGCAACAAACCCAAGACCAACTCCGATGTAAAAACTTTTTTTCATCACTCGTTCAGTGTATGTCAAAGATACTTCAAAAAATGGGAACAGGAAAGAATTGTAATACCAAATTCCTGGTTTACCACAATGGTATGGTGAGTGTGCCCTGAACCCTCATGTCACCACCAGGCAGGAGTCCGGTTTCCTCGCCGAGGCCTGTCATACTTCCTTCAATACGAAGCTGGAGGTGTTCTCGGCGGTATTCTATAAAACCGGTCAAACCGGTCACGCCGCTTTCAGATGAAACAACGAGTTCTGAGCCAAGCCTGAGGCTCTGGTCAGCACCAAAACCGAACCGGCCGCTGAGTCCGGGTCTGAATATCGTTTCGCCTGAAGAGAAGGAATGACTCAGGTCGGTGGTAAAGATGAGCCGGTCGCTGCCGCCAAAACTGTGTCCTGCCGACAGCCTGCCCAGCAGTACAACCTCTCCGTCGGAATTGATGGTCACCCTGCCCATCAGATGACTGGTATCGCTGCCTATCCTTACCTCACCCGTTCCGGCTCCTGAAAATTCGTCTGTTTCGGCATCCCTGCTCAGCGAGCCGGTTACCCGGGTGCGGAAGTGGTCTCGGGCAAACTGGAAATAAAGAGAAGCATTGTTAAACTGAAGCTCGCGAATAGATCCGAGGTCAAAAGAACCACCCACGCTGATTCCTGATCCAAAATCATGGGAGGGAGAACCTGTTACCGGTATGTCTGCAAGCACGAGCGCCAGGGCGGCTGCAAGAGCCGTAACCAGGGCCGTTTCATCACTGCTGCCGACAATTTCTATCAACCTGTCCCGGAAGTTTCTGAAGGAAGGGTCACTGAGAATCGCTGCGGAAGTAGTCTCAAATGCCCGTGGTATGCCCAGCGCTGCCAGTCGTTCAGGTGTGGCCTGTGGTGCCTCTCCTTCCGAGGGTGTCGTGGTTTCTAGTGCAAGGCCCTGCAGGGCGGTGCCGAGGCTGCGAAGATGCCCCTGCATGCTGGAATTTGAAAGTTGATCCCTAAGGATCCCGGCGACAAGGTCGGCAAGCGGGGTGTTGCTCCCCGATTCACCTGACTCTCCGTCACCATTTTTCTGGATCATAGGCCGTATGCCATTCCCCTGTTGTACGACATGTGTCAGCTCATGGGCCAGCAGCTTTTTTCCTGCATCGGTTGAGGGCTGGTACTTGCCCTGGTTGAAGTAGATATCTTTTCCGTAAGTGAAAGCCTGTGCATGCAGCTGCTCATTCATTCCTGCTGCTTCCGCATCGGTGTGCACGCTGACCGAACTGAAGTCAGTGCCAAACCTATTTTGCATGAAGCTGTTCGTGGAGCTGTCGAGCTTTTTACCCCTACCCGCATTCTGACCAAGTTGTTCTGAAATATTTGCCGGTGCCATACTCCCGCTATCGCTTTTTGCCGGCATGGGCTGGATCATTTCCTCTTCCTCTTCTATAGGCTGCATCTGAACCATTTCTTCTTCCTCTTCCGGCTGCATCCTGAGTGTGTTCTTTTCCGGCATGCTCATAACCCGGTCCGCCATTTGATCTGCCTGGCGTTCATACCGGTCTCCGGGACGACCCACGGTAAGTTTTGTCCGCAGGGTTCCCGGTGAAATATATTTTGTCGACAGACCTTGTGTGTACATGTCGCTGATTTTAAATAAACCGCTTATGTCCCGTAAAGGGGGCCATGGTAGTGTAAAGTCCTATCAAAGTTACTCAATTTGATGCGCTATGTCAATGATGTGCAGGGATCATTACCTTCCTTGCCCGGATTTTGTTCAATTGCATCATGTACCGGCAGCCCGCCCTGCCACCTTTGGATTGGACTTCATGGCATCATGATCTCCCGTCCATTTGACGATGGGTTCTCCCGAAGACTTACTTCAGGAAGTTGTGGTATGTTGATAGAGGTCAAAAAGTACTTATGGTGATGACGGATATTGTGTGGAAAAATAGGTATAAACATTTGGCCTGAGTGCACGCAGTGTATTGGGCTGGCTTTGATACATCGCAAAAGCTTCTGCATAGTATTCCGCAAAGTCACTGGCGGTGGCGGCATAAGTGCTGACCCCTTTGCCAATCCCCCCGTCTTGTTGTACAGCCCTCCTGAAGCTATTCTGCCCGGTAGGTGAGCTTAGCGCTGCACCTCCTCTCCTGTTAGCTGCTGTTTCATTGGGTCGGTAATCGAGGGCATGGCCTATTTCATGGATCATGGTAAAGGTTTGCTGCTCTTCGTTCATCCTGAAAAACTGTTCATAGACCGTGATCTTGCGGTCCCAGGCAGCGCTGCCCTGTGGCCTGTCCTGTTCGTATTCGGCAACTTCACCATGAGGGCCTCTGTCTGTTAAACCCCGGTG
>JARRQC010000011.1:23687-27723 GCA_037382165.1 bacterium
CCCGGCTCATCAGGTTGGCAGGGACCCCTTCCAGGGCACGCAACACCTGATCAAATTGTGCATCCGACATGGTGTTGGGTGGCGCAAGCGGATCTCCTGTTTCAGGATTAGCATTGGTAATCTGGTAGGTGTTGCTGTAACGTTGCCGCCTTTGTTCATCGGTCTCCGTGGAAGCAGTAGGGGTGAAGTCTCCCAGCTTCTCAATCAGGAGTTGTACGTTTTGCCTCCTGGATGCTCCGGTGCCGGTAGCGTCAAATTGGGTGGTAGTGAACCTTATCCTGGCATGCGGCCCGGTATTCGTACTGTCAGCAGGATCGCTCTGGCTGCTGAGGTCAAGATTCTGCACCGTGCTGATGTTGACTACCGGCGGGGGAGGGGCAACGGCTTCCTCCTCGCCTTCTTCTTCGTCTTCAGCAGTTTCGGGCCGGTTCAGGTTGAAGTTGTAAAGTGCCAAAGCTTTCAGCGGATTTGCAAGCCAGGCTTCGTCGGCATCAAATCCTGTTACTACATAAGTGACGTTATACCCTTCCACTACATCCATCACTATACCGGGTTGAAAGAATTGTGGTACGACAGATTGGAAATCGTAGCCGGTATCAAACCGGATGTTTTGTCTCGTCCTGGCGCCATAATCACCCAGGGAACTGACCGCTGTGGTTGCCGGCATGGCTTCCCGCCTGATCATCCCCTGGCCCTGTTGCATTACATGGGTAAGCTCATGTGCGAGTAACCTCTTACCTTCATCGTTTTCTGGATCGTATTGACCTTTATTGAAGTAGATATGATTGCCATAGGTAAAAGCTTTTGCATTCAGGTCGCTGTTTATCCTTGCAGAAGTGTCATCCGTATGGACCTTCACATCATTGAAATCAGCGCCCATCGCTTTTCCCATAAAATTGCTTGTTGTTTCCGGGAGTTTGTTCCCACTCTGACTTGTCGCATTCAGGCTTGAGGAAAAGGTATCTGTTGCCGGCAATTGGTTTCCAGCGCTTTTTGGTTGAAGCAATTCCTCCTCTTCCTCCTCTTCCTCCTCCGGCTGCATCCGGAGTTTGGGTTGCATCATCTCTTCTTCCTCTTCAATAGGCTGCATCTGAACCATTTCTTCTTCCTCTTCCGGTTGCATCCTGAGCTTGTTCTTTTCCGGCATGCTCATAACCCGGTCCGCCATTTGATCTGCCTGGCGTTCATAGCGGTCTCCTGGACTACCCACTGTAAGTTTTGTCTGCAGGGTTCCTAGTGCATTATTCTTTATCGACAGATTTTGTGCGCACATATTTTAGTCGCTGATCTTAATTAAACCGAGTGCATCTGGTAAGGTGACTAGGATAGTGAAAAGTTCTCTCAAAATTACTCAATTTGATTCGCTATGTCAATAATAGGCCATGATCATCACCTACCTTTTTAAGGATCAAGATCACGCAGGTTGCGCAGGTCATTGATTGTGCCGACATATAAGGGTTCCAGCTCGGCACTGATATTAGGTATCGAATTGACGAGTTCCTGCAAAAGTGCAGTGGTAATATGTTGCATGTCGAGAGAAAGCGTGTCTGGATTGAGCTTGATCTGGAAATCCGGATCATTCAGCCAGTCGCTGGCATCCTTGGTCTCAAGTATGGAAAAAGGTTTATCCAGTGCATTTTCCATGTTTGACAATCTTTCTTCGATGGCCTTTAGTTTCTGTATGTCTTCCTCGGTTGGGACAGCGGGTGGTTTGGTAAGCCCGAACCATTTCGAAAAGATATTCTCCATTGTAAACAGGGCCATCCGGTGCTTATCATTGTCGTATGAACCCTGGGCCTTTGCCTGCTTGCACTGCTGAATGGTTAACGACACATCGAAAGTGTTGAGGCTGAACCAGTGTTCGATAAATGCCAGTGATTGGTTTACCTTTTTCTTTTGCGCAGGATCGCCGATGACATTCTTGTCCTCTTTCCCTTTTTTCTGTCCGAATTCCGTTCCGCCCGGATCGACCACAGATGATGCATAAAGGTGGTAGGAGGCTGCATTTTTTACTGCACGGGTGAAATCCAGCAGTTTGATGAGTCGTTCCGAGGGATAGGCAAAGTCGCTCGAACCTGCAACGCCGGCATGGTGACTCTCGTGGATAAGTATGAGCAAACGCTCGGGGTGTTTGTCAAAGGAGTCGCAGAAGATGACCTGATGCGGTTCTTTTCGCTTTTTCCGGAAGGTATGATAGGCAGGATTCCCTGCCCGGCATCCACCGTCACAGGAGGTGCCGCATTTTACCCGGTCGCGGTTTGTCTTCAGGGATTGAAGAAAGGTTCTGGTATCATCGAATCCTTTTTTGACTTCATCGACATTCTGAGAGAGGTCACGTGTATCATTGAACCTGAACAACGTATTGTAGATTTCTGTGAATTTTACCTTGTCCGTGTCTTTTGGCGGCAGCTGTTCCGATTTCACCTTGTCGATGATTCCCAGGGCCTTGTCCAGTTCCGGATCCATTTTGTTAAAGAACGCCGGGTCACAGGTGACCTGCGTATTCTTTTGTCCCGCACAACTGGTATCTTCCGGCTTGGGCTTGAACACGGTAAAATCTGATTCAGACGAGTCGGTATCCTGCTCGATCTTTCCGTTGCGGGCACTTTTATCGAGCAGCCCAAGTGTCTTCCTTCCCACAATGCCATCCCATTCGGGTTCTGTCATTCCGGCTTCCTGCTGGAATTCGATGACAGCATCCCTGGTCTCGTTTCCGTATGATGCGTCAACTCCGAACTCGGGAAGCTCGATATCCAGGTCGATCAAAGCCTGCTGGATCTTACGGACATGTTCCCCATGATCAGGTACTTTTAAGATCGTTTCGGCATCGAAAACACGTTCGAGTACCGGATCGCCTGCAAAACTTGACTCCGTGAGGTTATGTTTATCGTCGAGTGCTGCCTGCACCTTTGAGCCACCCGTATTCTCGAAGAAGGAGATCGTTTCCTGCCCATTCGGCTGCATCGGGCTGACCGGTGCGGGCAGGGGCGACATGGTCACTTGTCCCACCATGCTGCCGGCTGAATGTTGTGAGGCGGGTTTTTTGCGTGATACGATATTCGCATCGGCGAGGCGGGAGGTAAAGGGGGTGATATGTGGACTCAGGTCAAACATGTCGCTATGTGCCGATGGTAAAATTACATCCGGGATACTCGTTGTTCAATCTTTCCAGCCAGGCATTGAAATAGAACGGCCTCAATCCCATACCCTCGCCCATGAGGTCCACCGCTCCTTCGACCTCGTTACCGTGTTCATCCCGGCCGGCATAGGAATATTCATCTTCATCTTCCGCAAGTTCGACGTTCCTGCCCGGATGATGGAGGCCGATATAATGGCCGAATTCATGGACGGCGCCGATCTGCCCTCCCGATCCTGGATTCACATCCCCTTCATCCAGGAACCCTGTACCCTCAGTCACCCTGGATTGTACAAATCCGCCTTCAGGGTTTGCGCTCACATAAACTCCCCACTCTGACATGGAAGAGCCATGGCCGCTGACCTCGACATTGACCTGGGGTGTGTAACCAGAGGCACAGGGGCAATCGTAATTGACCCAGGGAATATAATCGAGGACATTTTCTTCTAACCAATTGGTATCCTGGCGCGCAGCGGAAGGGGTCATACGATAGCTGTTGTTGTTGAAAGTCTCTTCGATCACTGATTTCAATTCAGTCTGGAAGGTTCTTTGCCGCGGCTCATCCCATCCGTAGTCTCCTCTGCCGATAAAATGACAACCGATGGAATAATTGGCTGTGAGATTGCAACCGTCGTCACTCCAGCTCATCCGCTGGATGGCAGGCTCGGCTTTCGATATCTCAGGGCGGCCACTGTCCACTGTATCCGTTGGGTTAGGCTTCATACGCAAGGGTCCTTCATGATCAACTGCGGGTGACATGTTGAACCCGGGATCTTCCGATCCGGTCTTCATCCCGTCAGATACCCTTCCCTGGAAGGTTACTGTCTCCTTGCCGCGGTTTCTGTTTTCCGGACCGGATTTTGGTAATGATATGTGCTGCAAGGCAGTCATCTTTCTTCT
>JARRQC010000012.1:0-19883 GCA_037382165.1 bacterium
CCAAAACAACCAGTTAGATAAAGCGAAAGAAGCCATTGATGAAGCAAGTGTACATGAAAAAACCAAAGATGATCCCAAAACATGGCTTTATAAAGGAATGATCTATTACCAGCTGGCTTCAGGAACGCTGCCAATATACGATGGTCTGGCTCCGGATGCTGCGAATATCGCTTATGAGGCCTTATTGAATGCCAGGAAATTTGATGAAAAAGGAAAATATGAAGATGATATTACACTTTATATGACCTACCTCACACAAATTTTCTACCAACAGGGGGGGAATCATTTCCAGGAACACAATTATGAAGCATCAATTGACGATTTCATAAAAGCATTCAAAATAGCAGAATCCAACGGGCAATTCGATACAATTGCCGCTTTTAATATCGGCATGGCCGGTGTATTGTCAGATAATCCGGATGTAGCATCTGAATACCTCGCCAAATGTGTGGAAGTCCAATTTGATGATCCCCGTGTTTACACCTTTTACAACAGATCCGTAAAACAGCTTGGCGATACCACCAGGGCATTCGAAATCATCAGGGAGGGCAGGGAGAGATATCCTGATGAACTGTCACTGCTTCTCGAAGAAGCTCAGTTGTACCTGGAAACCGGTCAGAAAGATAAACTGCTGGCCAGTCTGCTCGAAGCGATTGAGGAAGACCCTACAAATGCCAATCTCTACTTTTTAGCAGGTAAAACCTATGACGACAAGAAAGAATACGAAAAAGCGGAAGAGTATTACGAAAAAGCATCTGAAGTGAATCCGACTTTCTTTGAAGCCTATTATAATATGGGTGCCATATACGTCAACCAGGCAGCAGAAACACAGGCCTTGGCCAACGATCTGCCACTCAACGAAACGGAGAAATACAACGAACTCACGGATCAGGCCGGAAAATACCTTGAATTGGCTGTTCCTTACCTGGAAAAAGCATTGGAGATCAGACCCAATGACGTTCCCACAATTACTGCTTTGAAAGAAGCCTATGCCCGTTTGAATATGACGGACAAGTTGGAAAAACTGAATAAATAAAGTTAACGCAGGAGCAGGGGATACTGTGAGTTGTATCCCCTGTTAATTTACAAGCACTACTTAACATAATATATATTATATGACTTTTATCCTCCAGAAAGTCATTATCCTTTCATCACAGCCAAGGGAGATAATTTCACCATGATGTCCACAAGATCGCGCTGATTTTCCATGACTGTATTTATGTCTTTATACGAACCCGGTGCTTCATCGAGGTCTGTGCGTTTCTTCACCGCATGCAGAATCCCTTGCTTATCCAGAAAATCCATTTCCTTTTCCAGGTTTAATTCCCGTTGTGCCTGTTTTCTGCCCATCTTCCTGCCGGCGCCGTGTGAGCACGAATGAAAACTATCCGGATTTCCTTTCCCTTTGATGATAAAAGAACTTGTACCCTGGGAACCCGGAATCATACCCGTTTCACCTTTAAAAGCTCTTGTTGCACCTTTTCTGTGTACCAGCACCCGCGTATTAAAATGATTTTCCCAGGCAGCGAAATTATGGGATTTGTTGATCATCTCACCCTGCTCATAGCTTCCCAATACATCCACCATTGCCTCCAGTATCCTGTCCATCATTAGTTTGCGGTTGGCCAGGGCAAATTCGATGCAATAGTTCATTTCTTTCAAATAATCCTGCGACAAGGGTATATCCAAAGGTAAATAAGCCAGGTCTGCTTTCCTGGGAACAACCGAACCATGGCTTTCGTTGTATTTTACGGCCTCACCGTTATAGAACCTGGCAACAAGATATCCCAGGTTGCGGCTTCCGGAATGTACCATGATCCAGATATAACCATCGGACCCTTTTTGGATTTCAATAAAATGATTTCCGCCTCCCAGTGTTCCCAATTGCTTCAGGGCATTAGCGTATTCCTGTCTCACCACGGGCAGATTCTCGTATTCTGCAGGCATCAGCTTTTCATCCTGGCTTTTGCTATGCCATTTGAATCCAACGGGGATCTGTTTCCCGGCCTTTTCCAGGATTTGTCTCAGTTCCTTTACAGAGATATGTTTTAGGGAGGTACGGATGGCGCACATTCCACAGCCGATATCAACGCCCACCGCATTGGGTACAACAACTTCCCGGGTGGCAAGCACGGAACCAATGGGCATCCCGAATCCTTCATGGCTGTCCGGCATGATGGCAATATGCCTGAATGCAAAAGGCATATTCGCCAGATTCCTGGCCTGGGCCATGGCACCAGGCTCCATTTCGTCTAGCCATAATTTGATAGGTATCTTTTCCGTAAGGATTTCCCTTTTCATATTTCCAAAATTATTGCTAAACCGAAGAACTGCACATCACCCTGCTGAAAGACAGGAACAGGAAACACATTTCTCCTGTTCAATGTTTGAAAATAAGAGTTAACTGACTAATAAACAATATGTTATAATAGCATGTATCGTGCTGATAATGTGATATTTACAGATTTCATGCGAGGCCGAGAGCCTTTTTTGCGCGCGCCAGGTAGGCCTTCCTGTCATCAAGTCCATGTGTGCCTCCATTGATTCTCCGGGTGATGGTCAACACATCATCCTTGTCAGCGTGATCATTCAGTTTCCGTGAGTCCCAGAACCATCCTGCAGCCAGCACAGCAGCTTCCGGATCACTGGCAAGTTTATCGGGTTCTTCATCAATATTTTTACCGATGGCCCGGGCACATTTTTGATAATTCTCCTTACCTGTCAATTGAATCAGCCCGCGGCCACGGAACTTCCACCCCTCCCCTGTTGCTTCATCTCCGTTACCCATCCTTCCGCCATAGACACGGTTGGCGATCTTTTCAGGTTTTCTGGCATACCGGTCAGCTTCTTCATTGGTCTTGAAGTACTTTCCAAAAACGCTGCGCAGTGCATTGGCGCTGTAATTCAGGTTTTCACTGCTGTATCTGAAACTGCCGCTTTCATGGGCGATCTGTGCAATAAAATGTGCAACCCGAAGCGGAGTGTTGATCTGGTAACGTTCCAGCCCGATCTTAATGGCTTTCAGGTATCTATCAATATCTTCCGATTTTGCTTTTGGCATGATCCGGGTGAGTGTATCTTTTGTAACAAGTTCTTCGGGCTGAGCGGTTTGACTAGTATCTGAGGGTGTATCCCGGGGCATTTCCGAAGGTACATTCAATGCCTTTTCTATGGCTCCCCAAGTTCCCGAACCGACGATACCGTCTGCCTCGAGTCCCTTTTTGTTCTGAAAATCAACAACTGCATCATAGCAATTGCCACCGAAAATCCCGTCGACATCCAGTGAATAACCCAGCTTATTCAATTTTTCCTGCAGTTGCTTTACCGTATCGTTATGAGCTCCGCGTTTAATCGTTTCCATTGTGAATTAATTTTAGTGAATCATGGATAAGTCCTTGTAAAGGTAATTATTTATAAAATGAAAAAACCCGGTGATCATGGATTACCGGGTTTCTTAATATGTGTTGGGGAGATCAGTTAACGACCATCTTTTTTACGGTATGGAAATCTTCAGCACTCAGGTGAACGATATAGATTCCTTTTCCGACATTTGGAATGGTAAAATGGTCTCTGAAACCTTCAGGCAGCGTTCCGGATTTCATTTCAGAAAGTACCTCCTGCCCTTTCATATCGAAGATCCTCACTTGCAGATCCTCAACCTGGCGCTTCATCAACATGGAAAAACTTCCCTTGTTTGGATTCGGGAAAAGTTCAACAGCACCGTCATCCTGTGAGGATTCAGGAATGTCAATAGCACATTCATTGAAATCAAATATTATCGTTATAATACCATAAGTTTCACAGTCTGTTTCGCCCCCGTAATTGACTTGCACCTCATGGGTCTGGATATCAATCCAGTTTCCGTTGGTAGTCGCCTTATAGTACCTGTCCAGTTTATTGGCAGTCACCCAATAGTAGGTCGTTGTCTCCGGATCGGAATCATGACCGGCATCCAGGAGAACAGAATCTCTTACACATACTACAATGGTATCCTCGGCTATCTGTGACATACCTGGCGGTACGAGGTCGATGGGATCTACGGGTACCACGACAACGGTCACTGCTGCGGTAATTTGGTTATCAAACTGGTCCTTAAGGATCAAATTATAGGTAGTGGTTACCTGGGGAGAAACATAAAAGTTTGCCTGGTTGGAAACGAAGCCTGCAGGATTTGATGTCCATTGATAGGTGTATTCTCCGCCCCCACCCGCTGCATTTGCGGTAACATAGGTTTCTTCACCCTGGCAGATCGTTGCCGGATCCGCCAGCGGGAAAGCGGTCATGTCAGAACCATTGATATTGATAAGTACCTGGTCCGATTCACTTTCACATCCTTTATCATCCGTAACGACCAGCGTAAATAATGTGGGATCGATAAGCGGCTTGGTT
The DNA here is from genome assembly GCA_037382165.1 of bacterium. Classification (GTDB taxonomy): domain Bacteria; phylum Bacteroidota; class Bacteroidia; order Bacteroidales; family F082; genus JAADID01. The sequence goes on from JARRQC010000012.1 coordinate 4,390, forward strand.
GTCGGGTTGGGAATATTATTTTGCTCCAGGAGGTTAGCCGGTTCCCAGTGATAGTAAAGGGTTCCTGTTCCTCCCGTCGCCGAGCCTTCTAAAACGGTTGTAGTCCCCTGGTCAATATTTTGGGTTGGGCCGGCATCTGCAACGGGACGAGGATTAAATACCGCTTTCAGGGTATCTGTATTGGGGCATCCCTCTTCATTGGTGACCGTCACCCAGTAATCACCGGTGGATTGTATTACCAGCGTTTGGGTTGTGTCGCCCGTTGACCAGAGGTAGCTTACAAAACCTGGACCGGCATCCAGTTCATACAATTCCCCCTCACAGAATTCAAGGTCATTACCCAAATCGATCTCAGGCTTGGGATAGGCATTCAGGTTAAGTGTGTCAAAGGCATTACAATCAGCATCATTATACACTTCCACCCAGTATGTTCCTGCGGTTTGTACGGCGAGGGTCTGTGTTGTATCTCCCGTATTCCAGAGATAGCTTTCATAACCTGCTCCGGCATCGATAACATAGGTATCTCCTTCACAGAAAAAAGTATCCTCACCCAGATCCACTTCAGGAGGGACGGCCACATTGAAAAACTTGGAAGCGATATCTTCATGGCCTTCTATCCATACCTTTAACTTGACATTATAGAGACCCGGTGAAGTAAATAAATGTTCCGGATCAAATTCCGTAGAATAATTCTCCGGACCGGAAGCCGGGTTCCCAAAATCCCAAAATACGGAATCCGGCTCGGTGGAACTGTTTTCATAAAACTGGGTAGGTGTTCCAAAACAAGGCGGTTCATTATTAAAACCGGCGTTAAAGCTGAAGAAAGACTGAACGAATGGGGGCAATCCCCACATACATTGCCTTCCTTCAAGGTATACAGCACCTGCTTCATAGTTGCAGGCAGATCCTTCATTATTGGGGAAATTGATTCTTCCCAGGTACCCGCCACTTGCAGTCGCAACATATATCCGGTTATCGGGTCCCAACTGAAGGGCGCCGTTTGCGCCTCCGGCAATGGTCTTCCTTGAATCTACGATATCATTCGGTGTACCCGCCTCCAGGTCATACTGATAAAGTACCTGTCCCGGATTGCTTTTCCATGTATTCACATAGAGAAACCGGTTATTGGGTGAGAATTCTATTCCATAAGGCTCACCACCAAGGTTGGCATCCATAAATGCATTACTCACCGTTCCGGTACTGTTATCAAAATCAAAAAATTCAACGGTACGCATACCTGCATTACCCTTTGCGAGTTTAGTTCCGTTGGGTGAAACCTTCATATATCCCTTGGCATTGTCAATACCCCCGCTGATGACAGACCCTGCAGAACTGATGATGGGGTCCGTTTCGATCCCATCATTGGTGATCAAATACACATAAAAATCATTCGATCCCCATTTCTGGGTGATAAGCCAGGTATCAAAACCGTTAGAGTGTCCTACAGCTGTTACCTTTTCACACAGCGGCTTGGTTAGATTGATATTCTTCTGACCATCTACGATGTCGCCTTTAAAACCTTCAAGGGTCATGTCAACGACACTGTAATTGAGTCCCATTGCCCCTCCGGTAACATCCACATCATCAATGGTGAAAATATAATACTTCTGGTTATCACCCGGTTTGGGCACAATGATACCGGACTGGGAACTTGAGGGATCTCCCAGCAGACCATAACCATTGGGCATCACATCATGATCACGGTTATAGACGGTAATGCCGTCTGTATAAAATCTTAATGCTCCGTTTTCTGTTGATATGGAAGAACAACCCTCCCAGGTATTTAGCGATCCATCCAATTTGCCAACGGGGTCACCCGCAGCAAAACTGACACCAGCATTTTCTCCAAAATACCAATAGTTGGCTTCCGCCTGTGAAAAAGCCTGTCCAATTATCAGTGAAAAAATGATTAGAAAAGTAAATTTTCTCATTCTCATATCCTTATTTTATGCATGTCAAAGATAATCAATTCAACATCATATATCCAATCCGATCAAGTGTTAAATCCGAATTATCCACGATAAACAATTATATTTTAATGGTATACAATTTATTGTAACTGATCTTTCAGATACTTTTTATCAACCTGCAGGTCTTTTCCTCTCTTCTTTATTTATTATGGAAAGCCTGTTGGACCGAAGTGATCTCACCCGTAATATAATGCAGATGTCCACCTTTCTAAAGACTCCAAATAATGGACCAAAAGTTGCACAGCCTAAGAAGATTTTTAAACCGGTTAATGTTAAGATCTCATAAACACCATCCATTCTAATCTTCCAGGAAATGCTTTATTGCTCCGAAGAAATACTCCTCCCAACCGGTCACGAACTCATCATACACTTCATCCGGGATATTAACATGTCTCAGCTCTACCGATACATGATTTTTATCCGGATGAAGTTTAATGGTCACAATAGATTCTTCCGGCTGGGTATCAAAATACCATTGCTGAACAATTTCCTTCTCAGGAACGACGCTGATGATACGTCCCGTAATGTCACCATCCCAAATTTCGAATTCACTGCCCGGAACATTTTCCATTTTTGCAGGATAACCTGACCATAATTCAATGGTTGCAGGATTTGTCAGGCAGGCATAGATATCCTGTGGATCCGCTTTTATCCTGAAATAATTCTTATAATCCTTCATCTAAATCTTGTATTACTCTGTTTATATATCCGCTGTAGTCTTTCTGGATAGGTTTATAGTCCTTTGCATAAAGGCTTGACGTGATCAGATAGTCGGCAGTCGATCTGTTACAGGCGGTAGGTACATTATATAATACCAGTATCCTGAGCAAAGCTTTGACATCCACTTCATGCGGCTGCGGCTGCATGGGATCCCAGAGAAAGATGGCAATATCTATCTTTCCTTCGGTGATCATCGCCCCGAGTTGCTGGTCTCCCCCGAGAGGACCCGAATTGAGTTTTTTAATATCGAAAGCAAGTGATTCCTCATTTTTCAGCGCTGCTTGAATGGTTTTCTCAACGAGCGTACCTGTAGTTCCGGTACAAACCAGTTGATGATTGATCAAATGCCTGTAATTATAAGCGACCCATTCAACGAGGTCATTTTTTCTGTGGTCATGGGCTACCAGGGCAATTGTCTTTTTAATAAAAGGTGTATCCTTGTGTTGCATTTTACAAACTTACGATAAGAGTAATTCGGAACGGATACATCTGATAAAAAAGAGGCGAATACATGATGCATCCGCCTCCTTTTATTGTTTACTGATGATGTGAAACCATCACTCAAGAATGACTATTGACCGGGTAACAACACTTGCAGGACCGCTAATGCGAACAAAATACAAGCCCGGCTCTATTGTTCTGCCGCCCAGGGCCTGCGCCTGCCAGCTTATGAGATGTTGACCAGCTGTAAGTCTTCTATTTTCAATTTGAGCTAACATTTGACCATTCATATCGTAGAGATGTATCTGATATTTCGCCTCATTCTGGACATTGAGTTCAAAATTCAGTTGCCCTTTAGATGGATTTGGATAAATATTTACCTCAATCTCAGTATAGTCCGGATCTTGATAAGACATTTCAACGGACTTGTTTGCTGCATATAGATCGTGCAGATAAATTACCTGGCTTTCGGACAACGCCAGTTTATAGATACGCAGATCATCCAAAACACCATCCAGGTAGGATTGTGCTGAAGTTTGCCATGAACCGGCTGTAAAAGATTTAGTTGAAGAAAGGTTTTTACCTTCATGTGCTGAAATATCAGCAGAACCTGAGGCAACACCATCAACATAGAAGGTCATATCTCCATTTCGATCAAGCACCGCGGCCACGTGATGCCATGAATTATCGGCAATGGTTACCGGGTCCGAATCGATTGCCAGGCGTGCGTTTCCATCCGACAAATACATCCGTAAGGAGCCATTATTCCAGTATAGCCAGTATCCGGTATCGTAATCAGCTCCAGCTCCTTTGGCTACAAGGGTCGGGTTATCTTTCTGAGCGGAACCCATTTTGACCCACCCTGCTATGGTGAAATCTCCTGTTTCTATATCCATATCACTATTGCTTCCATAATCGATTCGGTCATTATTACCATCAAATAAAACGGCATTACCTGAAATTCCCGTTGTCCAGGCCGTACCATTGATCAATGTCCCGTTATTTCCATTACCGGAAGCATCTGCGGTAGTAGTACCACCGCCTTCATCGTGTTCCCAAAAAGCTGATGGAGAGGGTACGGGGGTACCTCCACCACTATAAACTGCGGCGATATCCCCGGCAGTCAGCGCTGCGGGAAACAACCTGATGTCATCCATTACTCCGCGCATGTAAGAAGAACTGTTCGTCTTCCACGCGCCGATCACGAATTCATCTGTACTGCTTATGTTCTGACCGTTGAACTGTGATACATCCGCCGTACCGATAGGGATCGTGTCCAGGTAAAAGGATACATCACCGCTGCGGTCTATGGAGGCCGCCACATGGTGCCAGGTGTTGTCGTTGAATTCCGATATATCTGAACTCAGCGTCATCCGCGTTACTCCGTTGGATAAAAACAACCACAAGCGCGAATACCTTACAATCAGCCAGTATCCCTCATCCGATGAGGACCCGGCTCCCTTCGATACAACCGTTGGATACGTGTTCTGGCTGCTGCCCATCTTGATCCAGCCGGTGATCGTGAAATCGCCCGTTCCCATGTCCGTACCGTTCTCCGGTCCGCAATTGATTCGGTCGTTGACCCCGTCAAAATTGATCGCATTGCCCGTATAGCCGCCTACCCAATTAGGACTGCCTTCCAGCACCCCGTCATTGCCGTTGCCCGTTACATCAGCTGTCGTGGTCCCCTGACCTTCTTCCATCGTCCACTGTGCCATCGCATTGGGGTCCGGATCAGGATCCGGATCAGGATCTGGTGGGGGATCATCGGATGCATTGAATAAGGCGGTTATTTCGCTCTGCGTTAGTGCATCACCAATCAGTTTAATCTCATCGATCTTTCCATCAAAAAAAGAGGTAGCACTTGTTTGCCAGGAACCGACGGTAAGCGAGTTTGAAGAAACGATATTCTGCCCGTTGAATTGCGATACATCAACCTCACCGATATTTACAGCATCAAGGTAGAAAGTCACATTGTTGCTCCGGTCAATAGAGGCCGCCACGTGATGCCAGTTATTATCCGCATAACCTACTGAACTGGAATTAAGTGTAATACGTGATGACCCATTGGAGAATAACAAGCTTAATTTGTTACCCGTCGCAATAAACCAGTATCCGGCACTTGTATTTGATCCGGCCCCTTTTGCCACGATGGTTGGATATACCTCCTGATCGGACCCCATGTTAATCCATGCGGAAAGGGTAAAATCACCGGTACCTATGTCCATTGACCCATCCGTTCCACAATCCAAATAATCCTCAATACCATCCAGGTCCAGCGCGGTACCAGACACTCCCGTTACCCAGGCAGGATTATTGATCAAGTTTCCATTGTTGGTATTTGTACTGTGATCCAGTGTCGTATTACCGGATCCCTCATCGAATTTCCAATAGGCTTTATCACCCGTTTCGGATTCCGGGGGTATATAATCATTCAGGATACGAAGGGCTATGTCTCCCTCTGCGTAATTGGGAGATCCAAGGCTTTTTGACCCGCCGTTATGGGTGAACGTCACTGTTTTCTCTACAATAAGTTGACCATTGGCATCACGTTCTTTTGTATTGATCCATTCGGCAGTATACGTTCCTGCCGGAAGATTAAAAGTAATATATACCACACTTCCTCCCTCGACATACACAGCGTACTCTTCTCCTTCATTGGCCAGGCAACGAACAAGTATGTCAGACGGGGAAACATTCGTAATGATACCGCCTGATGCAGGCAGGTCATTATGAGGTTCCATTTGAAGGAAGTTAAGATCATGAATAAACTCTTTCAAAATGCCCAACTGTTGGCGATATTCGGGGCTTCCTCCAAATCCCTGGGAAGGGTTGGTCGGTTGCCCCCCTTCATATCCATCCACGGTAAAGGACATATCCAGGTTATTAAAAATACCTCCTCCGGCAATAATGTAGTTCCAGGCTTGCTTTCTGTACTTTTCATCAGTATAACCGGTTCCTCCATTCTCATCACAACCAATCGGGCGGTTCAAATCATAATTGTAGTCAACAGAGGCGGTTGTGTAAAGAGGTATCCTGGCTGCATAATGAAAATTAACAATATCGATTTCAGGATAGATCATCCTGAAATCATCAACATTTGAAGGACTCGTATTGGAAGATATAACTTCTACCGTTTCAAAATAAGCGTCAATATTCTGGGCTATCAGATAATCATTGTCAAGTGTGGCAACCTTATCTATGACAATTTGTGCCATATGTGCCTGCCATTCTGATGATACGCCATGACCGTTACCACAATGTTCACCATTTTGGTTGATCACCGTATTACCGGCATCCGTATAATATGGTTCATTGGCGATTTCAAAAAACACGTTGTCGTATACTGAAAGCTCATCGATCGTCTTTTCCACCACGTCTTCCAGATATACCAGCAATCCATCCGCCTCGCTTGCCATAGTCAGGGGATACATATGACCTATGTTATTCCCATTACCATCGTAAGGACCATAATCTCCTCCGAATTTACCGACATTATTGACATTATTTTGGTAATTCAGCGGGGACAAACTCCAGTAATAATCTTCTGAATACCCGCAGAAAAAGGTAAGCTCCACTACGATACCCCTATTTCCGGCCTCTTCCACAAAATCCTTGAGCCTGTCAAAATATTCAGTATCCCATGTATCCAGATCGAATTTATTCCCGCCGCCGGCATATCCAGGCTCACTGCTCCTTGCCCAGGGCGCGATCAATCCCTTCGTTTTCTCAGCATTGATCGCATCGGGGAATAAAGGACTTCCTACCGGGATCATGACATCGTTTCCATTCATGATGGGTAGGTCCTCCGGCATTCCATCTACAAAGCTTCCATTGAAGAGTCGGGTGTAATTCAGCCCGTTTTCCTCCAATTCGTCGAGATAAGGGATATAATCAAAATCGAGGTTCTGAACGGCAGAATAAAACTCACCCGAGGTGATCAGAATGGTTGGTTCACCTCTGAAGTTGAAATAATGATTATTGTCAGCATGAAGACTGATGGGTGAAGATTGCGATAAAATCTCGGTACTCCGAAAGATCATCACCATAACCAAAAAGATGATGCCGAAATACTTCAATGCGCTGAATGTGTTTCTTAAATGTCCTATCATATTGTAACAGATTGTTAAATAATAAGATCGCTGGCGAGCCAAGAATTCACCGGGTGAAATCAAATTCCGCCAATTTGATAATTCATTTTTATGTTAAAAATCTACAACTTTAATACATCGGGTGTTTGACCGTTAAATCACACAAATTCCCTGAACCCAATAAAAAACGCTTCAAAATTAAAGTTTGAGCATAAAAGTGAATCAGGCATAGCGCCATTGCGGATGGTAGTAGAAAAAGTAATTGCTAACACGCGTTTTTAGCAGGTTGTTTCTTTCAATTCGAGCGCTAAAATAGATATTAATTTGATAGTCAATTAAAATGTTCATCTTTTTCTTAATTAATGACTGAAATACCTTCTCTTCTATGGAAATATTTTGATATGTAAAACCTAATAATACTTGATTTATCAAGGGATTTATGACTTTTTGCATAAAATGAAAAATTATTTTTTAAACTGATTTTGCTCCAACCATAAAAATATTCCGAACATCGAATAGGTGGAAAATATTCATGTTAAGAGAAGATAGGCATGGTTTTATGAGTAAAATAACGTTTTATGGTATGACCGTCTTATCAATAAACAGACAGATTTCCGATTAGATCAGATCAAATGCTCATCAAAGGTCTAATAAAGTCTTAGGAAGTTAACTTATTATGCGTTCCATCACAATAGGGCCTGCTTCCGGATTGCTTACACATACAAAGCGATGCTTTTGATGGCTCCATGGTCTTAATGATCAATGGCCTGAACTGTGTTGTTTGATGTGAGCCGTCACACCAGGGTTGGTTGGACGATTTACCACAGGCACACCAGGCATAGGTTTTACCTGCTTCCAGATCAACCATGACAGGTTTTGTCCCGGCGATTGTAGCATTTTCCATTGAGGAGAATTTTGTTGTTTTATCATCTTTCACAGCCAGTGCCCCCGATGGACATTTTCTCACCTGATTTACAATGTCACGGGACGAAGCTCCCTTTAAATCGATCCAGGGGCGTTTCGAATTGTCAAATACCCGGGGCAATCCTTTAATACAGATCTCAGAATGAATACATTTATCAGCCTGCCATAAGATCGTTATGTCACCATTTGTATATTCTTTAGCCATGATTCCTTTAGTTTTTCACAATAGTATCAAAAACCCGAAGTCAGTCATCTGAAATGCTATTTAAGATAATCTTTGAATACTTTTTCAAACTTGTTGACTTTAGGCGTGATCACAAAATTACAATAGCCGTTTCCGGGATTGTTTTCGTAATAATTGATGTGGTATTTCTCTGCCAGGTAAAATTTTTCGAAGGGCTCAATTTCAGTAACAATCGGTTGATCCCAGATTTTCGCTTTGGTTAATTCCTCAACGATATTTTCTGCAGTACGTTTTTGATCCTCATTATGGTAAAATATGATCGATCGGTATTGCGGTCCCACATCCGCTCCCTGGCGGTTAAGTGTGGTAGGGTCATGTGTTTCAAAGAAAATTTTGAGTAGCATTTCGTAGGATATGATCCCGGGATCAAAGGTGACCTGGGTCACTTCCGCATAACGGGTTTTGCCGCTGCAAACCAATTCATAGCTGGGGTTGGGCTCTGTACCGCCTGCATACCCAGGAAGCGCTTTTTCAACGCCTTCCACTCTAGAAAATATGGCTTCGCTGCACCAAAAACATCCCGATCCGAATGTTGCTTTTTCCATTTTGTTTTGTGTTAGAGCATCCTGCGGCCACATGAATGGCGTCACAATGGCAATCAACAGTATGTAAAGTCTCGTCATGAAACTGAAACAACTGTCTTACAGAATGGTTCAGATAAGAAGGAGTTTTTTCCTGGAGAACAATTCTTCCAGCGCAGGATCGGGACCAAGGTATCTATCCCTGAAATTATTCAGCTCGTCGATGGTTTTATCTGACAACAATTCTGCCATCTCTTCCATTGCTTGTTCTCCAACAACCATAGGCGGTACGGAGGTTACCATCTTGTTCCCGTTGAACTGAGCCACAAGCTGGAATTCCTCCATCTCCTTCACCGGTTCTCCTTTAAAAAAGCAATTGGATATCCAACGGTCAAGTTCAAAGTTTTTTGACGCTAAAGGAAACGGAAGGCTATCCTTGCGGCTCATAATTTCCATATAATACTGTTGCAGCCGGCTGACGGACTCATCCGACATGGTCTTTTGCAACTGCATGTGGCAATCGAGGCAAATCGCATATTCGAAGAGCGTTGTATTAAAATCATATCCTTTGTAATTCTTGAACGCTTTTTCAATAACGTAGGAATTACCGGGTTCAAGTAAAAATTTCCCGCATACCTGGCAATGTTCGAAAGGTTTTCCATCGGTATCCGAAAAAAACAATTCCGGTATGTCGATACTATAATCCTCTTCCCTCATTATCTGCGATTGTCATTACAAAGATAATTCAAAGAATTTTACTTCCACTGAATTCCTTTTCATGGAGACTAATTGATTATTTTTGTGGACCAAACCAATTAACTAATGTTTATATGAGTGTCGAACTGAAAGGAAAACTGATTGAAAAGCTGTCTCCCGTGAGAGGAGAAGGCAGGAAAGGCCCCTGGGAAAAGCAGGAATTCATCATTGAAACGGAAGACCAATATCCCCGAAAAATTTGTATCAGTGTCTGGAATGATAAAATATCAATGATTGAGCCTCTCGTTCCCGGAGACCTGGTAAATGTGTTCGTAAATATTGAGTCCCGTGAATACAATTCCAGGTGGTATACAGATATTCGTGCCTGGAGAGTAGACCGTGAGGGTGAGGAGGGCATGTCCCCTGCCCCGCCCCAGGATGAACTGCCACCTGACCTGGAAAACCCGGAAGATGATCTTCCTTTCTGACCCTACCTTTTTACTTCTGTAATTGTACATGAACAGCCAGCGTAAAAGTACCCTTCTTGCACATTTGGCTGTGATGGGTGCTAATATCATTTACGGCATCAATTATGTCGTGGCAAAGGGAATCATGCCAGATTTTATGCAACCGAGGATGATTATCCTCTTAAGGGTGACCGGCGCGGCATTGATCTTTTGGAGTGTGGCTTCTTTCTATCCCAGGCAACGGGTTGACCTGAAAGACAAAATAAGGATTGCCTTCTGCGCGCTTTTTGGCATTGCCATCAACCAGGTCATGTTCTTTGAAGGACTTAACATGACCACCCCTATCAATGCATCTATCATTATGGTCGGCACACCCATCCTCGTGCTGCTCTTTTCACACTTTATCCTGAACGACAGACTTTCAAAACAAAAGGTTTTCGGTATTTTACTCGGCTTTTCAGGCGCTGCATTCCTGATATTACAGGGTGGAAAGTTAAGTCTTGCATCCGGAACATTTATGGGAAATCTTTTTGTTTTCATCAATGCTTCTTCTTATGGATTGTTCCTGGTACTGATCAAACCCCTGATGAAAAAATACAGTCCGATTACCCTGATGAAATGGTTGTTTACTTTCGGACTGTTCTACATTATACCGGTCTCCTTTTTCTTTGTTAATAAAACCGATTTTGCGGCCATTCCCACAACTATATGGTTCTCCATAGCCTATGTGATTATTTTTACAACTGTTTTAGCCTATTTTCTGAATAATTACTCTTTGAAGAAGATCAGCCCCACGATGAACAGTGCATACATTTACCTTCAGCCGTTTTTAGCCACGGTGGTCGCTTTGATCGCCGGGAAAGACCGGCTTACCTGGGTAGAGATTTTGGCAGCGGCGCTTATTTTCACCGGTGTTTATTTTGTCAATTTTTCCCCGAAAAGTACAGATGCTGTGAAAGACATTTGAAAATTAATGTAGTACCTTTGAAAAGATCTATATATTATGGAGATTTCCATTCCAAAGTTAAGACATACACAATCAGGCCATTTTTTCCTGATAGCCGGTCCCTGTATCATTGAAGATCAAAAGATGGCTTTTCCCATTGCCGAGCAGATACTTGAAATTTGTGAGAAGCTGAATATCCCTTTCATTTTCAAGGCTTCCTACAGAAAGGCGAATCGTTCAAGACTGGATTCCTTATGTGGATGTGCTGCAAATTCCCGCCTTTCTTTGCCGGCAAACCGATCTGTTGTTGTCAGCGGGAAAAACCGGTAAAGTGGTGAATATTAAAAAAGGGCAGTTTATTTCCGGAGAAACAATGCGCTTTGCCGTTGACAAGGTGAAGTCTACCGGCAACGAACGGGTCATGCTAACAGAACGGGGAAATATGTTCGGTTATGGAGACCTTGTCGTAGATTTCCGGAATATCCCACAGATGCAGCGATCAGGAGTACCTGTTGTACTGGATATAACCCATTCACTGCAACAACCCAACCGGTCCTCCGGAGTCACGGGAGGCAGACCCGATCTCATTGAAACCATTGCAAAAGCCGGGGTGGCCACTGGTGTGGATGGAATTTTCCTTGAAACACATCCCGACCCGGCTGCTGCAAAATCAGACGGAGCCAATATGTTAAGGCTGGATCAACTGGAAGGTCTGCTGAAAAAGCTGATTAAGATCAGAAAAGCTATTTCTTAGAAATCCGGGTTAACGCGCCGGTCAGCGGATCAAGATGAATGGTAGCATTACCTAACGGTACGGGAGCAACAACACCCAGCTGGCTTACGGGAAATCGTCCCCTGAAGAGGATCTCTCCGTCGTGTTCGATTTCTACTCCGGCCATATCCGGTATACGGTAATACAAATTGTCAATTCTACTTAGCGGTGTTTCAGGCAAATTCCCCGTATTTTCTGATGGGGAGATCCTGATGACTACCTCCTGGCCATTCTCAAGCTGTAGCAGAACAGCTTCCGTTGTTCCTTTGGCAGGTGCATAGAATATTGTTTCCATCCTGTGACTGACCGTTTCCTTTCCGAGAAATAGCTCCAGATACTGCCTTTCCAGCTCATTGAGCTGAAAATCCATGTACTTGATACTCTCCCCATAGTTCACCTCCTGGTAACCTGTTAGCAGGTTGAAACGGGCTTCCCTGATTTCCTCTATCTGGATAGCGGCCTCTTCAGCCCTGTCCCTTTCACTCTTGTCGACCCAACTGGTTTTGAAAATGAATCTTTCAATGCTGACCGTATCAATGGTGATCTTTCTTGTTATCGTATCTATTTTCTTTTTCCTGTTGTATCCGGGGAAATAATCAAACATTTCATCGCCTTCCCTGAAGATCAGGGTTTGATCAACCGTTTCACCGGCAGGTACCGCCTGGAGCTCTGTATCGCCGAATGAAAGCAAAGTCCCCTGGGAACTCAGGCTGAATGCCATACTGGTTTCATCCCTCGACCGGTCAGCGGGAAATTGAACAAAATATAATTGAGACGGATCCGCCTCAAACTCTGGGATCACCTTCACATCCAAAATTCTGAAGGCGGTGCTGTTTACATTGATTAAGGGGGTCGTACCCAGGAAATCATCTGCATAATCTGCCAGAGGGCCTCTTTGTTTCCTGCTTTGCTCAACCAGCAATTCAACCTTTAACATAGTCCTGGGCAAAGCAAAATAGAAACCATCCTGAGAAACACTGGCATTACCATCATCAACCCGGGAGACAATGTACTGGGCGGAGAGTTGTGAATAATACCCCAGGAGAAACAAAGTGAACCAAAGTAATCTTTTCAGCATGTCAGATAACGGTATGAAATCATCTTCCAGTCAAATGTACGAATTCTGGCCAAAAAAAGGTTCACTAATGATAACCTGTCCATATCTCACTTTGTGTTAAATATGGAACTATTAAACACTCCCCTCAGAATTCAGGCGTTATGAAAATCCTGCAGGTACCTGTTAAAAAAATGGGATATGGTTTATTTGATGAATAACAACTCCCTGTATTTGGGCAGAGGCCATATCTCATCATCTACCAGCAGTTCCAGTTTATCTACATGGTAGCGGATGCTGTCAAAATAAGTAAACACGTCTTCTTTGTAAGCTTTTGCCTGTTTCGGAAGATCCTCAATTTTGTTGGCAACCTTCCTGGCTTCAACCATCTGCTCAACTTCCTCCTTGATCGTGCTGATATGGTCGGAAATTTCCTTAATGGTATTCAGCTGGTTACGAGATAACTTTACAAATGATTTTGAATCCAGCACTTCCTTGAGGCCCTTTGCATTCTCAATCAATCGGTTCTGGTAATGAATGGCAGTAGGCAAAATATGGTTGATGGCCAGATCCCCCATCACCCTGGATTCTATCTGTATTTTTTTGATGTATTTCTCCAGTTTGATCTCATAGCGGGCAGCCAGTTCCTTTTTGTTCATTACGCCATGTTTCTCAAATATCTCAATGGTCCTCGGGTCCACAAAGGCTTTTAACGCTTCTGGTGTGGATCTGTGATTGCTAAGTCCTCTCTTTTTTGCCTCGGCAACCCATTCCTCACTGTAATTGTTCCCTTCAAAACGGATGGCTTTTGATTCTTTGATGTAACGTTTGATCACATCAAAGATCGCGTCATCCTTCTTAATACCTTTTGATACCAGCTGCTTTACTTCATCCCTGAACCTGGTAAGCTGGTCTGCCATAATGGTATTGATGACAAACATCGGCTTAGCGGTATTGGCACTCGATCCTACCGCCCTGAACTCAAATTTATTACCTGTAAAGGCAAAAGGTGAGGTCCTGTTTCTGTCGGTATTATCCAGCAGGATTTCTGGTATTTTCGGGATCTGGATCCTGGCATCGAATTTTGCACTGTCTTTCAGGTTTCTTCTTGATGGCATCTTTTCAATTTCATTGAGGGTGTGTGTAATCTGCTCACCAATGAATACCGAGATGATCGCGGGTGGTGCTTCATGGCCTCCTAATCTGAGATCGTTGCCTTCCGAAGCAATGCTGGCCCGCAACAATTCCTCGTTGTCATGCACTGCCTTTACGATATTTACCAGAAAAGTGATAAACCTGAAATTGTCCCTGGATGTTTTTCCGGGTGACAGGAGGTTTACACCTGTATCTGTTGACATGGACCAGTTATTGTGTTTACCTGAACCATTCACACCCTTATAGGGTTTTTCGTGCAGGAGTACACGAAGGTGGTGACGGCGGGCTACCTTATCCATCAGGTGCATCAGCAACTGATTATGGTCGACGGCAAGATTTACTTCTTCAAAAACAGGTGCGCACTCAAACTGACTTGGCGCCACTTCGTTGTGCCTTGTTTTCAATGGAATTCCCAATTTATGTGATTCAATTTCCAGATCCTGCATAAAGGCGCGTGCCCGGTCATGGATGGTTCCGAAGTAATGGTCTGACAGCTGCTGGTCTTTTGCAGAGCTGTGACCGAATACCGTCTGACCTGTAAGCACCATATCAGGACGGGCGGCATAGAGCGCCGAGTCAACCAGGAAATATTCCTGTTCCCATCCAAGTGTAGGATTGACCTTACTCACACTGCGGTCAAAATAACGGCAGACTTCGGTAGCGATCACCAGGCAGTGTAGCCCCGCGCTTCAAAAGTACTGCGGATACCACCGCTTGGGAAACTTGATGCATCAGGCTCCTGCTGTATGAGCGAGCTGCCCTGGAATTCTTCAATGACCCGGCCGTCTCCGATCGGGCTCATGAATGAGTCATGCTTCTCGGCAGTAGCACCTGTTAAAGGATGAAACCAGTGTGTATAATGGGTGACTCCTTTGCTGATGGCCCAGGCTTTCATGGCTGAGGCGATCTGCTCGGTGATCTTTCTTTCAATTCGTTCCCCTTTGTCAATGGCTTTCCTGACCGATACAAAGGCCTCGTCCGTTAGGAACTCCCGCATCGTCGAGAGGTTAAAAGTCATAGATCCAAAATAATCTGAGATCTTGTTCGAAGGGTAATTGATGTTAGGGACAGGTCTTTCCAGTGTCTTTTTTAAAGCTGTGAATCTGAAATTTGACATAATAAAGGTTTAAATTGTTAATTACGCATTCTTAAAATAAATAATCCGATGATGGTGATAAAACCGTTGATCAACAAAAGTTCGAACCCCACCTTATAATTCTCTATACCCTGTTCCAGTAAGAGTTTTGTCCCGTAAGAAAGTACAGGAGAAGCAACCGCAACGACCGGAACCAGGCGGTCATATACTTTGTATTTTGTGAACAACCCAAACGAGTAAAACCCCAGCAACGGACCGTAAGTGTATCCGGCAAATGTGAACAGCTGATGTATAATCGCCTGATCATTAATAACTTCAAAGATGATGATGACAAAAATAACGATTAGGGACATGGCGATATGAACACGCTGCCGATGTTTTTTCAACAATTTTTCAC
>JARRQC010000013.1:0-14664 GCA_037382165.1 bacterium
GAATCAAAGACTTACAAGATGAACATTCCTAACCTCTGAGGGAATTGCCACAAGGAAGGAGCACCTGTAGCCAGGATATATAAGATTGACGAACACAACATTCTGGAAAATTACAGCCAGGGCATCCATGGTAAAGGTATGTATCAAAGCGGGTTGCTTGTTACGGCCACCTGCAATGACTGTCATAACAGCCACATGATCCTGCCACATGAAAGCCCGAACTCCTCGGTAAATCCAAGACGCATCGCCCAAACGTGCATGAAATGCCATATCCGTATCGAACAAACCCACAGGAAAGTCATCAAAAGCGAGCTGTGGGAAAAAGAACCCGGAGCAGTTCCTTCATGTACAGAATGTCATCCGCCACACAAAGTGGAGGTTCAAAAGATTGAAGAAGTCATCCCCAACCAGTCGTGCCTCAACTGTCACATGAAAGACGCCTCAAAAGGAGAATTTCTAATTGCCTCTGATGGTGACACCCTGCATTTTGAACTCGATCACCTGGCCAACTCCATGCACAAAAACATTCAATGTGCAAAGTGTCATACCGGGGTTTCTACCCATCTGGAAAGACCTTGTGAAACAGTGGAGAAAGTGGATTGCTCCAATTGCCATATTGAAGTGGCCAACGAATATTTCGAAAGCGGACATGGGCAGGCATACCTGGGAAAACATGAAGAAGCACCCTATTGTACAAACTGTCATGGCACACACGAAACCCAGTCCCGGTTTAATGACACCTCTCCTGTTTATCGCGGCAATATTCCCGTTTTATGCGGAGGCTGTCACAAGGATGACGGGGCTGCCAACAAACTGACACACTTAAAAGAGGAAAATGCCTATTTCGATTATTCCACAAGTATACATGGAAAGGGACTGATGGAAAAAGGGCTTTTGGTCAGTGCCATTTGTACGGATTGTCATACAACCCATCATGAATTGAAGGAGAGCGACCCGCGTTCTTCCGTAAATCAAGCCAATATAGCCCTAACCTGTGCCAAATGCCACAAAAGTATTTACGAAGATTACGAAAAGAGCCAACACGCTTTTGCTCAACGAGATGGAGCTGAGAAATTTCCTACCTGTTCTACATGTCATCCTGCTCACTTTATCAGTGATATCAAACAGGATAAATTCATGACTGAGATCACTGTTCAATGCGGGAGTTGTCATGAAAAACTATCAGAGACCTATAAAGAAACCTATCACGGTAAGGCTTATATGCTGGGAGACCTTAATGCTGCCCGTTGTTCGGATTGCCATGGAGCGCATAATATCCTGAAAGTGGACAATCCCAATTCGATGGTCGGTTTCAAGAACATTGTCAATACCTGTAAACAATGCCATCCCAATGCCACCCTTGAATTTACCGGTTACCTGACCCATGCCACGCACAATGACAACCCGGTTCTTTTCTGGTCTTTCTGGGCAATGACCACCCTGTTGATCGCTGTTTTCGGCTTTTTCGGATTCCATACCCTGATTTGGCTGCCTCGATCACTTAAACAACGCAAGATCATCAAGCACAAAATGCCCGAGGGTAAAGCAAAGTATTACCGGAGGTTCAACAAACGGCAGCGTTTTACCCACATTTTGATTATCCTGAGCTTCGTGATGCTTGCCTTTACAGGTATGACCCTGAAATTTGCACATATGGAATGGGCCTCATGGCTTGCCAATGCATTGGGTGGAGTGAAATCTGCCGGTAACATCCACCGGTTTGCAGCCGTCATTACTTTCGGATACTTTTTCTTCCACCTGGCCACACTTATCCAGATCAAGAGAAAAACGGGAGTGAGTACAAAGGAATTTTTCTTTGGGGACAATTCTTTGATACTAAGCAAAAAAGACTGGCAAGACTTTGTCGGCTCCCTGAAGTGGTTCTTTGGCAAAGGGCCGCGTCCGGAATACGGCCGATGGACCTACTGGGAAAAATTTGACTATATCGCCGTCTTCTGGGGGGTAGCCGTCATCGGTTTTTCGGGTTTGATATTATGGTTCCCTGAATTCTTTACCCGCTTCATCCCCGGATGGGCGGTAAATGTGGCCCAAATTATCCACAGTGACGAAGCCTTGCTGGCCACGGGATTCATCTTTACGATCCATTTCTTTAACACACACTTGAGGCCTGAATCTTTCCCGATGGATACGGTAATATTTACGGGTTATGTACCCCTTGAAACCTACAAGAAAGACCGTCCGAGGGAATATAAATACCTGGTAGAAACCGGAAGACTGGATAAAGTTACACGGGAAAAAGAAATGTCAAAAGGTTATATGAGTACCATCAAGTTCTTTGGGTATCTGTTCCTTGGATTAGGCACCGCCATCATTATCCTGATCATATACTCATTGATTGCCGGAGTCTACTAACATGTGACGATTTTTTCAATTCAACCGAAAATTATGACCGGTTGCAATCATGCCAATGAATAATATTTTATATCTTTGGTATAACGCCAAAAAAGGATAGGTTTAGAAAAAGTAATACCAACCAAAATTTAATAGTTATGATCATCAGAACATTACTCATTGCAAGCTTCCTGATCTTCTTAGGAGGTAATGCATTACAAGCCCAGGAATACGATTATATCGGGGCGGCCAAATGCAAAGTTTGTCACAACAAAGCATCCACCGGTGCACAGTACAAGATATGGCTGGAAGGCCCGCATGCCAATGCCATGAATAGTTTGAGTGCGGAGGAGGCGAAAGACCCGAAATGCATCAAATGTCACGCCACGGCTGGACACGCAGATCCCAATTTTATCGCAGGCCTGAAAATGGACGAAGGGGTTTCCTGTGAATCCTGCCATGGACCCGGTAGCGGATACAAATCCAATACGGTAATGAAAAGCCGTGAGAAATCTTTGGA
Source organism: bacterium (assembly GCA_037382165.1). Taxonomy (GTDB): domain Bacteria; phylum Bacteroidota; class Bacteroidia; order Bacteroidales; family F082; genus JAADID01. The sequence goes on from JARRQC010000013.1 coordinate 2,873, forward strand.
AAAAGGTCTTATTCTTCCTACAGAAGAAGTTTGTGTAAAGTGTCACAATGAAGAAAGTCCGACATTCAAGGGGTTTGATTATGCAGAATACGTGAAGAAAATTGCCCATCCAAATCCCGCGAAAGAATAATTTCCAGGAACTAAAATGATTAAAAGCTCCCTTTACAAACTAAAAGGGAGCTTTTTTTGCTTTAAGATTCTTCCTGCGGCTTATTTCTTGATCTGCGTGCATAAAAGATGGACAATCCAATGGAGATGATGGCCAGGAACATCAGGGCAATGACCCTGTAAACGAGTTCGATCCTTGCCAGATCAACAATAAACAAGTATACTGCTGCGGCCCCCAGGGTCCCAAGAGCCATCCACCTGTATTTCACATTTTTCAATATGATACTCAACAGAAAGTAAACAAGTCCGGCAACGACCCATGAAAGGGTGATGTACCTGTCGGGGATCAGATAGTATAGGGTGATCAGCATCATGACAAATCCAAGAAACAGATAAATGTTGCGTAATGCTTCCGTTTTGATGGTAAGGCGCTCTTTCTTCCAGTTCAGGATACGGGCTGTTACAAAGGCGGCAAGTGTAAATGATATATTTACCTCATTGATGAGTTCTGCTGTTCTGGAATAGACTGCCAACAAAATGACAAACAAAATAGCATTCATGCCGACAATAAATTTGCTTCGGAACCATATTGCTATGGAAACCACCAGCAGACTCTGAATGGCCAAAAGGAAATATGCCTCCGGAAAACCGTAAATACCATATACCGCAATGCTCATCATCACAAAACCATAAAGGGCATACAGCGCCGGTGGTGTTCGGCGTGCCGTCCTCAGTTGCAACACAACGGAAAAGATTAAACTTAGTGCGGCAACCGTACCGACCATAAGCACATAATTATCCTTAAAAAAAGTAACAACGACCAGGGCGAAGATGATGGAAAATCCTGACCCGTTCAGAACAATCGAAGTAGTCAGGGTTGTATTGGAAACAGATTCCTCATTTTTCGCAAAAGTGGCTATTGAATAAATAATCGCCAAAAGAAACAAATAAACATAACCGGAGGAATGTTCCTGGATGGCCTGCATCTGGTTTCCCATCAAGGGGTTGTTAAGAAACCACAACAGAGTTACAAGGTAGGTGAGTATGATAGAAAGTTGAAACAACACTTTCCACCCAAAGCGGAACAGGTACGATACTGCCAGTGACGCAGAGACAAGGAGGACTGGAAAAAGAATGTGGGTGTTGTCGCTCAGAAGCGCGATAATTGCAAGTAAAAAGATATTCATCCCGGTCAGTATCACTGATCTTTTACGCAACGCTATGATCAGCTGCACTGCAGCAACCAGGCCCAACAGGACGAGTGCCAAATACGCGTTGGCCACAACAGGAACTGCCGTAAAGAAATGCATTCTGAGGGTTACATAAAATAAGAGCACATAGGCATTCAAATTGAAGATGAAGGCCATTTTGGAATAATTCACTCTCAGGAAGTGAGACAAAGTAAAGATACCGGCCACGGAAATGTAGCCAAAAAGTGCTGAGACGATGTGATGACCGGCATTATCAATATATTGTTCGAAAAAAGTTATCCCAAGGAAAAGAACAACATTTCCTAACCAGGCCAACCCTGTTTCACCAATCCTGGATTCACTGAAGAGCCCCTCGGAAAGATCCTTCAAGGGTTTAATGTTCAATTCTTCTCCGACATCAACATTTTCAGAGGTTTGCCCGATCATTCCCTTCTCCAGCTGAGCAATCCTGGATTCCAATTCGTTCAGCCTGTTATTCAGTTCTTCCAGGCCTGAACCATTCAGATTTGCAGCCATAGTTTACAGTCTATGATTATTAATTATTATCAGGAAAATAACCGGCCAGTCAACGCAGCCATCAGTCAGCCACTTTCTTCCACGGTGGCAGAAGCCACAATAAAAAGGCAAGGATCGTAAATGGAATAATAACCCAGACCGTTGCCATCAACAAACCTTCAGAACCAACCAGGATGGTCTTATAACCGGTAAATCCGTAAAAACTTTTTGAGAACAATTGCCCGCCAATAACCACGTTCCATCTCATGAAAAAGATACCAACCATCACAAATATGCTGACCACCAGATAAAGGATCTGACGTGTCCGTTCCCTGGGTTTGTATAGTTGTAAAACGCCCAGTACTGTAAGTGGTATAAGTGTACCGATGGAAACCTGCATTATTATAAGGGTAATATACAGTTTCCCTGAGACAAGCAGGGATAAAATCTCAAATGATTCTTCCGCTTCATAGATCCTGTGTATCTGATCCAGTCCTTCCAGGGCAAAATCAAGAATAAGAACATAAAAGAGATATTTGGCAATGGTATCCAGGGCAGTCATATCTATCTTTTTTCTCCTGATATAACTGACCATCATATAGACAAACAATACCAGGGCGATCCCGGATACCATAGCTGAGAAAAGAAAGATAACCGGCATCAGAACGGTGGACCACCAGGGATTTGCTTTGACCGATCCAAAAATGAAACCTACATAACCGTGCAATAAAAATGCAGAAGGAATACCTACCACGGTGATAAAGTACCCTAATTTCCGGTCCCATTTCAAAGTTTCTTCCGAGATATCCGTTACCCCAAGGGTGAGTATCCTGTAAAGCCATTTCTTGATACCCCTGGCCTCTCTTGACCAAATCACCATGTCCCTGCGGTAGTCAAACCAGATCTCGAGCAGTAGCACCACCATAAGATACCACAGGTAGACAAATCCGAATATTGCCATGGCGGAGTTGGGATTGGGTGTGATCATTATTTCATAGGCACGCAAAGGCTGCCCAAGGTGACTTACCAGTGGCATGGTGGCTACCAGCAGGAAGGCAAGGGCTGTCAGCAGGGCAAGTTCGTAAGTGGGTTTCAAAACTTTCACGTTAAATACCCTCTCCAGTGAAGCAAGGATAAAAGCTCCCGCAACAAGGCCGGTGATATAAGGATATTGCACAATGAGGAGACTCCATTGCAGGTCGATCTCGTTGGGATAAATATACCCCTGGACCTGCGACATCATTTCGTAAAGGTGTTGGTAATGTTCTTCCATCTATCTTACCTCCGCACTTAAGGCATTATAAAAGAGTTTACTTCCCGTGTTCAGGTGTGGCTTCAATACCAGGCAATTGTGTTCTTTCAAAAACTGAACAAGCGGTCCGTTTCGATCATTCAGGTTACCGAACATTCGCGCCTGTGTCGGGCAGACTTCAACGCAGGCCGGTGACATCCCCTTGGTCAGACGATGATAGCAGAATGTACATTTATCAGCCACTGATTTTTCCGGATTCAGGAACCGGCAACCGTAGGGACAAGCCTGTATACAATACCTGCAACCGATACAATAATCCTCATCCACAAGGACAACCCCGTCCGGGCTGTCATAGGTAGCACCAACAGGACAAACCTGTACACAAGGGGATTTGTGGCAGTGGTTGCACATTTTAGGTACGAAAAATGACTTAAAGATGTCCTCCTCGGGAATACTCTGGGTGAACCCATCAATACCTCCGTTCGGTGATTCTACCTTGACTTCACCATCGTTTGTAATGGTATATTGTTCCACCCAGGTTCTGAAGAAAAAGGGCTCCTTTGGCACATCATTTTCATTCTTGCAGGCGTTGGCACATCTTCCACAACCGATACATTTTTCTATGTCAATGATATAACCCCACCATTTTTTGTCCGGATCATCAGGCTTCTCAGAAGCGATGAGGATCGCATCCACTGAATTCAGCATGGCGACAGTCAATATGCCTCCACCTGCTACAGCACTGCGTTTTAGAAATTCTCTTCTCGATTGCTTTACTCTGCTATTTCCCATGGTATATGTGGATTATGACATTCAACGCAATTCTTTTCCGTGTTGTGTTCGGCCAGGTCAATCTGGATCACCACCTCTGCATTCCGGGTGGGATTCATGGCATGACAGAGACCACAAAATTCCCTGCTTCGCGGCACAGTGATATATGCGGCATCCTCTGTTTCAATGTGCTTCAAACCGGGTCCGTGGCAGGTTTCACAGGACATCCCGGCATGCATATCGGAAGATAGATATTCATAATACTCTTCATGACATTCTGCACAAGCCATTTTACCCGCATAATGCAACTCCCTGCCCATATTGTCTTCCAGCGAATTGAACCGGTAGTGACCCGCTTCGCCAAATGACTCAGGGACAAGAAAATAACGCGCTACAATGAATATGAGGACAAACAAAGCGAAGAGAGGGATAAGCCTTTTCAATTGTGGAGGCATAATGAACGATTTTCGGTATGGAAGTAAAAATAAAAGGAAGTATTGGGATTTAACACATGTATATTATGATATATAACAGCTTCTATAATATAGAAACATTCTGAATAACAGCCAGATATACATCAAATAGATTGATTATCAAACGGTTGATTTAATAATAATATCCCTTGTTATTGCTCTATGAAAAAACGGGTTAAGCCGAGAACGGGCTATTGAGCATTTTTATGGTCACTACATAACCTTTGCCGCACAATGTTAAACAGGTGACGGAATCCTTGCTCATATCCCACCGCTTTCCTGTTGGAATGCCTAAATTTGCACATATATGATCTATCCGCATCATTTTGAGCAAAAGATTGGGTTCGTGCAGATCAGGGAAATGCTCAGTGACCACTGCATCAGCCCGATGGGCATTGAGTTTGTGAAAAAGATACGGTTTACTTCAAAACCGGTGATCATTCACAAACTGCTGAATCAGGTTTCTGAATTCATGTTTCTGCTTTCGGAGGGAAAATCCATTCCCGCCCAGGATTACTTCGACCTCAGGCCGGATCTTGAGCAATTAAAAACTCCCGGATCCTATATCGAACAGGAAGCATTATTTAACCTGAAAACAACGCTATCCGTTATTGAAGCTATCGTTGATTTCCTCAAAAACACAGATGAAAATGCGTTCCCGGAACTTCACGGACTTGTAAGTGAAATAAATATACCCGAGGATCTTTTGGGGGCAGCCGTTAAGATCATTGATGACAAAGGTGAAATAAAAAGCACAGCCTCCGCCCGGCTTGCAGATATACGCAAAAAGTTAGATGCAAGGAACAAGCAAATCATGAAAGAGCTGAGAAAAGCGTTTCAAACCGCTAAAAAATCAGGATGGGTGCCGGAGCAGGCAGAGATTACCATACGGGATGGACGGGCGGTCATCCCATTGCAGGCCATGAACAAGCGTTCGCTGGGAGGTATAATCCTTGATGAATCTTCCTCCGGGCAGACGGTATTTGTAGAACCGGCAGCGGCCTTCGAACTGGGTAACCAGGTCAGGGAACTGGAAAATGAAGAAAGACGTGAGATCATTAAAATACTGATAGCATTCACAGACCTGATCCGACCGTCCCTTCCTTCATTGTTCGGCTTGATGAGATTTCTTGGCCTGATGGATTTTATCAGGGCAAAAGCCCTGTTCAGCCAAAAGATCAAGGCAGTCCAGCCCGAAATTGGAAAAGAAAGAACCCTCGTCCTTAGGAATGCCCGTCATCCCCTGCTCTACCTTGCCCATTCGGCATCCGGCAAACCGGTCATACCGCTCGATCTGGAGCTCGATCCGGAAAACAGGATACTGGTTATATCCGGTCCAAATGCCGGTGGGAAATCGGTTTGCCTGAAAACCATCGGACTGCTGCAATACATGTTTCAGTGCGGCTTGCCTGTATCTTGTTCGCCAGACAGTATCTTCCCTGTATTTGACCGTATTTTTATTGATATCGGCGATGAGCAATCCCTGGAGAATGATCTCAGTACCTACAGCTCGCACCTGATCAACATGAAATATTTCCTTCAAAGATCAAATGCCGGTACCCTTTTTCTCATTGATGAATTTGGCACCGGTACGGAACCTCAGCTTGGTGGTGCCATCGCAGAGGCAACGCTGGAAAGACTGAATCAGAAACAGGCATATGGGGTGGTTACAACACATTACGCTAACCTAAAACTCGCAGCTGATAGAATGTCCGGCGTGGTCAATGGCGCCATGCTGTTCGACGCGAAGGAAATGAAACCGCTTTTTACCTTGCGTGTAGGAAGCCCGGGAAGTTCTTTTGCTTTTGAGATTGCCAAAAACATTGGGTTTCCGGGAGATGTGCTGAAAAATGCCAAAACCAAAAGCGGTGGCAAACATGTTACTTTTGACCGCCAGTTGCAGCAGATGGAGATGGACAAAATTTCCATCGAAAGAAAAAAGAAGGAAGTGCATGCTACTGACAGGCAGTTATCGGAAATGGTGGAAAAATATACCAACCTGATGGCTGAAATAAAAAATACGCGGAAGCAGATGCTGGAAGAAGCCAGAGAGGAAGCCCTGAGGATCATCAATGAGTCTAACCGGGCTGTAGAAAAAACCATCAAGGAAATTAAGGAAACTGCTGCTGATAAAACACGTACCAGAATAGCTAGAAAAAGACTGGATCAACAACGTGAAAAACTATCCGGTCCCCATGAAGGGATGATAACTGAGCCAAAAACCGATCAGGTTGAGGACAAGGAGATCCGGGAGGGTGATTTTGTCAGGGTAAAAGAAACCGATATCGTGGGGCAACTGTTAGCCCTGGAGGGTGATACCGCCCTGGTGGACGTAAACGATGTCAGGCTTCGGACATCTTTCGAGAAACTGGAGCGATCGAAAGAACCCAGTGCGAATCAGGGACGTCTTAAGGGAACACGAAAACAGGACCTGATCTCCGAGATCAATGAAAAAGCCGCACATTTTGAACTTTCACTGGATATCCGGGGTATGCGTGCCGATGAGGCTATCCCGGAACTTCAACACTATATCGACAATGCCATCCTGTTGAATATTTCGGAAGTGAATATTTTACATGGTAAAGGTGACGGGATCCTTCGCAAACTGGTCAGGGAATTTCTGTCCGGGATGGACGAAGTTGTCCGTTTTAATGATGCCCCTCTTGAAATGGGCGGCGCAGGCATTACAAAAATCTACTTTCGTTAAACTCATTAAGTTATGTTCTATCTATTGGTCATCTCTTTTTTCTTTTTCCTTATCATAGTTGGCATCTCACTCTATCAGCGATATAGTCAGCAAGCCAATGTTAAAGCGTTCACCAATATGGATTATGTGAAAGAATTGACGGATGAAGCATTTGAAACAGCAATTCAAAACGGAGTGACACTCATCGATTTTTGGGCGCCATGGTGCAATCCCTGTAAAAGGCAAATGCCGGTAATACAAGAAATTGCGAAGGAGAAAAAAGAAGAAGTGACATGCTACAAGATCAATGTGGATGAGCACAAGAGTACGGCAAGACATATGAAGATTAAAAACATCCCCAATATCATCATATTTAAGGATGGCGTACCGGTTCGGCAGCTTATTGGAGCCAAACCGAAGCATTTGATCATGAAGGCTGTTGAAAGCACCCTCCAGGAAAAATAAAAAGCCGGGTTGCCCCGGCTTTCCTTAAACCAAATATTAACTTAATGAAACTTTGTTTTCAAGGTATCAATGACTCTTGAGAACAAATCTCACTGATTCAACATCAATCGATAATTATCTATTCTCTCTTACCACTCATTTCAGGTACTAATTCCCAGATCTCGTCAATGGAATTGACTACAACATCCTTATACTCATCCATTACTTTTTGCCATGATCCTTCGCCATGGATTTCCTCAAACGCTTCCTTGAATTCCATATCCTGGTCTAAATCGGCATATTTCCTGAATCCCCAGACTATGGCCGCATCACGTTCATGGGGCATGTCCAGTGTTGGAAAATAGACTTGGAAAGAATGGTTGTATTTCTTTTCCTTATAAACTTCAGCCACTTTTCCCACGATCTCCTTAAAGCGATAGGATTGCCAATCTTCCAGATCAAAAACAGTGATCATCAGCTTGGAAAAAAGGCTATCCTCCGGTGTGTAGGATATCTTTTCCGCACGTTTCCAATAACCTGTCTCCCCTATTTTCCTGACGGTAGGCATAACATTCTTTACCCAGTCATCGGTATGGTCCTTACCCTCCGGCCTGGAATCCAGGTGGGTAAAAGTACAGGGGCCCATGGACCAGACAAAATAACCGGCATATTGACCCGTGTTGACCATCCATACATTGGCATGGTAAGGTCCGCCGCTGTGAAATTCCTGGTTATGCTTCGCCATGGCCTCTCCAAATGCTTCTCCGGCATCAGATTCGGGCAGCAGATAAGTATTCTCAAACATTGCATACTGCCCCTGGGCATGAAGCAAAAATAAGCCGCTCAGGAACAGTGTTCCAATTAAAATAAATTGTTTCATGATAAAATGATTTTGGTTAATTAATCTTTTTGCTAAAGATAATTAACTGATTTACAAAACCTTAAATTTTAACAACAAATTAACAAAATAGCTGGTCCTCATGCTTTACCCAAAATGGCCAGGATCCGTTCCCGGTCCTTTTTGGGCATGGAGGCAACGATCAAAAGGTAGGAATCGTCAATCCACGACCTCAGCAGCTCATCATGTGTCAGTTCTTCCAGCATAATGGAATTCCAGTGCTGCTTATTCATGTGATATCCGGGAATCACAAACGGGTATCGTTCCCTCAATTCAATGGCAATCTGGGGATCACATTTGAGGTTTATCAAGGCCGGGTTATCCAGGCTCAGAATGGCGAAAATCTTGTTGTTTACCTTGAATACGAGGCTTGTATCATCAAAGGGTAAGCTTTCAGTGACCTCGGGTTTCAGCAGGCAATATTCCCGTATTTCTTCCAGGTTCATGTTTCCCTTTTTGCTGGTTGAAAACCCAAATATAATAGGAATCCTCCAGGCTTTTATCAACAAAAAAATTGCAATTGAGCGATTTTGATTTACTTTTGTCTATATAGGGGTATTATTGTGCATGCGGATTTGTTTGATCGAAAAACAAAGTTTGCCCCCTTCAGTAACAACCAAAATCTAAATGTATGGGCATTAAAGAAAAATCCTCTGATCTCAGGAGACGTATGCAGGGTGCGTTGATGGGCGGAGGACAAAAAGCCATTGAGAAACAAAAAGCGATAGGTAAGTTAACCGCCCGCGAAAGGATCATTGCCTTACTTGATCCCAAATCATTTTACGAATACGATCTTTTCGTTGAACATGCGGGCAAGGATTTCGACATGGATAAAAAGTATCTTCCGGGAGATGGGGTCATCACCGGAACGGGTCTGCTCAGTGGACATCCGGTTTGCATTTATGCTCAGGATTTTACCGTCGCGGGGGGCTCTCTGGGATGGATGCACGCCAAAAAGATTACCAAGATCATGGATCATGCGCTGAAACTGAAGGTTCCGCTTATCGGCATTAACGACTCTGGTGGAGCACGCATACAGGAAGGGGTCAACTCACTCGCTGGCTATGGAGAGATATTTTTCAGGAACACATTGGCTTCAGGGGTCATCCCGCAGATATCGGTCATCCTGGGTCCTTGTGCGGGAGGCGCTGTTTATTCACCAGCACTGACCGATTTTGTATTTGTAGTGGACAAAATCTCCAAGATGTTCATCACCGGTCCGGAGGTGATCAAAACGGTGATCGGTGAAGAGATCAGCATGGAAGAGCTGGGTGGAGCCAGGGTACATTGTGAAGTGACAGGAAATGCCCATTTTTATGCAGAGAGTGAAGAGGAGTGTTTCAGCCAGATTAAGCAATTGGCCAGTTTTATCCCCTGGAACAATGCACATAAGGCAGAGAGGTTCCCCAAAAAATCACCCAAGATCCGTCAATACAAAATTGAGAATATTGTTCCCGATGATCCACGAAAACCTTATGATGTAAGAGATGTGATCAAAGCCCTTTGTGATGATTCGGATTTTCTCGAGGTCCAGGAACTCTTTGCCCAGAATATTGTGATCGGATTTGCCAGGATTGATGGGCAAACCGTTGGAATAGTAGCTAACCAGCCGCTTGTGCTTGCAGGGGTTCTCGACGTGGATTCCTCCGACAAGGCCGCCAGGTTTATCCGTTATTGTGATGCGTTTAATATCCCGCTGGTCACCCTTGTTGACCTGCCGGGTTATCTTCCTGGAGTTGACCAGGAGCATGCCGGCGTGATCAGGCACGGTGCTAAGGTACTGTATGCTTACTCAGAAGCTACCGTTCCCAAGATCACCGTTATCCTCAGGAAAGCTTATGGCGGTGGTTATATCGCCATGTGCTCACATCATCTTCGTGCTGATTTTGTATTCGCCTGGCCATTGGCTGAAATTGCAGTCATGGGACCTGAAGGCGCTGCCAATATCATCTTCCGGAAAGAGATCACCGCAGCTAAAAACCCGGATGAAATGCGAAAAACCAAAGTGGAAGAATACAAGGCTAAATTCGCGAATCCTTATGTTGCAGCAGCCTATGGCTATATCGATGCTGTGATCGAGCCGGAAGAAACACGGAATATCCTGATTCATGCGCTGGAGATTTCTGCTGAGAAAAAGATTTCGGTGCCGCAGAAAAAACACGGCATCCCGCCATTTTAAAATAAGGCATAATGGACGAGAACGTACAAAAGCCAAAATACAAAACGCTTGAACTGGAAGGGGTAAAGTACCGAACCCTGTTATCCGCAAAATTCAATAACAGGAAAAAGTACGAGCCGGAGAATCCAAAACTCATCAAAGCCTTCATCCCGGGCACGATCGTTAAGATACTTACTAAAAAAGGGAGAAAGGTGGAGGAAGGTGAAGACTTGCTGGTGCTGGAAGCTATGAAAATGCAATCTTTTGTCCAGGCCACAATACCCGGAAAGGTAAAAAGCATCAATGTAAAGAAAGGGCAAATGGTCCCCAAAGGCTTCGTGATGATTGAACTGGCCTGATCAGGCAATTGGCCTGAATATCTTGTTGGTCTGGTTAATGAATGAAAGTACCTCTTCCCTGCCTGTTCCTTCCCTGGCTGAAGTGATGATCATTCGAGGTAATTCTTCCCAGTTTTCCTCAAGTTTTCTACGATATGTGACCAGGCTTGCCTGCCTTTCTCCTGCTTTCAATTTGTCAGATTTTGTAAATAATATCGTAAACGGTATTTGTGACATGGCCAGCCACTCCATAAATTCCAGATCGTTTGCCTGTGGTGGATGACGCAGGTCGATGAGCAGAAAGACACTTAACAAATTGGTTCTTTTCAAAATGTAATTGCGGATCATTTTCTCCCATCTCGCCCGCTCTGCTTTTGACCTTTTGGCAAATCCATATCCGGGCAAATCTACCAGAAACCAGGTTTCATCCATAACAAAATGATTAATGGTAATCGTCTTGCCTGGTGACCCGGAAACCTTTGCCAGCTTTTTCCTGCCTGCCAGCATGTTGATCAGCGATGATTTGCCCACATTCGACCTTCCGATAAAGGCATATTCAGGCCTGTCCGGTTTTGGGCATTGCTCAACCTTTGCTGAACTGATTAGAAATTCTGCCCTGCCTATTTGCATCAGATCATTGATATACTGCGTGCTACTTGTTCGTATTCTTTTTCTTGTCCTTGTCGTAAGTCACGAAGTGCCTTTCCTTCTTGATATCATAGATATCACTGACAGTAACCAGGATACCGGTCTCCTCCACGTGTCCGAAATGTTCATTAAGTGCAGTGCCGAAGGTCTTCATGGTGGCTGACAGGTTCATGTAGGCATTGAAAAGCGGGGGTATATTCTCTCCCAGTTTTCTGACTTTATTGACCAGGGTTCTGTAATCCTCCTGGTAATTGTATCCCGTGAAAATATTATTCAGCACCTTTTCGGAAGTGGCTATTTTCATTGGAAT
>JARRQC010000014.1:0-16527 GCA_037382165.1 bacterium
GCCCGGACTTTCAGGTAATGAACGTGTCGATGCACTGAATAAACTTGCTACGACATATGCCTACAGGGATTTTAACAGGAGTCTGCAATACGTCGATGAGGCCTTTTTCCTTGCCGAAAGATCCGGCTACGGCAAAGGCATGGCCGATGCTTTGCGCAATTACGGGCATATATACCAATATCAGGGAAATTATCCCCGTGCCCTGGACTACTATATGAACAGCCTCTCCCTTTTCGAAGAACTGCAAATGAAAAACGAGGCAGGTGATCTTTGTTACGATATTGGAAAGACCCACTACCTGGCAAGGGATGCTGAAAGGGCAATAGAATATGCTTACCTGGCACTGGAAAAATACCGGGAGCGATTACCCGATGGCCGGCAAGCCGGAAACGTAAAAGATACTTTGAGAATCTATTGCTCACTGGGACTGCAATACTTCCTGATGGGGAAGTGCGATATTTCGCTGCAATATACGCTCGCGTACCTTGATTTAGCCATTAAGAACAACTTTGATATCAGGGACATATACCTGATAGAGATCGTCACGGCTGAACGGTTTTATTGTAACAACCAACCTGATAGCGCAAAGGTTTTCCTGCTGCGTGCGCTCAATCATACGTCTGAAAACCATGATATTGAGACACTGAAACATCGTGCTGTTTCTTTCCTTGCGCAAATGTATTCACAGGAGGGTAAAATGGACTCTGCGATTCTATTTTTAAGTAAGGCTTACAGGTATTTTCATGAGCATGGATTACTTTCATCGGCTGTAGATGCTTCCAGCGACCTGGGATATCTTTATTACACAACTGGTGACCTGGAAAGATCGGAAAACTATTTCAACATTTCGGAAAGAATTTATAATGAAATGCTGGCAAGAGAATCATGGTATGCACATGATTCGCTTGAAAATACAGTAACATGGGGTTTGGAACTTTACTTTCCGCTGCCGGAGGAGAAAGCACGGGAAATGATCTGGCTTCATGGCCGCTTCATATACTATTGGCTATTTCGGATATACAATGACCAGGGTAAAACAGATGCTGCCCTGAAATATCACATCGCCTATACAGATGTAATGGATACCTTGAACCAGATACAGCGTAGCAACGATCTTATCGAATTGCAGACAAGGTATGAATCGGAACGCAATGAAAAGGAAATTGAGGAACTTGCCCAGCGAAATTCTATTCAGGAACTCAGGCTGGATCAATCCCGCTACCTTTTGTTTGGACTGATCCTACTGACGACACTTATTATCCTGGTCGCCATGGTCATATTCAGGATGTACAAATTGCGCGCTGGCGAGCATACAGCATTTTATCATGAACGAGGATCCGCACCAGGCCAGCAAATACCTTTCCCGCTTTTCCAAACTGGTAAGGAATATCCTGGACAGTTCTGTTGAGGATTTCGTAACGCTGGAGGAAGAGATATCAACCATCAACAATTACCTTGAACTGCAGAAACTGAGATATAAGGATAAGTTTGACTACCGTCTTGTGGTAGATGAAAGTATCGATACGAAAGATATTCATATACCGCCGATGCTCGCCCAGCCTTTCATTGAAAATTCGATTGAACACGGGATAAAAAACAAGAGCACAACAGGACATATCGATATCCGGTTTTACCGCAAGAATGACCATATAGTCTGCGAAATAGAGGATGATGGCGTAGGTCGTGAAAAAGCAAGGGAAATATTGTACCGTCATGATAAATCCCACAGGTCGCTGGGTACGACCATTACCTTCGAGCGGATAAAGGTGTTGAATAAGAAATTCAAAAGGAAGATCAGGCCGTTTATCAGGGACCTGAAGGATGCCAACGACCGACCTATCGGGACACTTGTCAGGATCGAAATGCCGGTTGGCTGATGATGGCATGGGTGAATAAGGTAAAAGGAAATGGGAAATGAGCTTTGCTGTCATTGGGTCTTCACCCGTCTCTCCTAGTCCAGCTGAATAATATTGTTCTTGATCGCAAACTTCACCAGATCAACCGTCGTCTTCAGGTTGATCTTCTTCATGATATTATTCTTGTGGGTTTCCACAGTGCGGACGCTTATAAACCTGCCGGTTTTCCTTCTCCTTTAAATCGATGTCCTTATCAGAAAGATAACTGCTGAGTAATATATTGGTGATGGTCTTAGCATAAAATTCATACCCATTGCGCAAAGTGTAGATGGCCTCCATAATCTCTGACCGGTCCGTTTCGCGGCTCAGGTGTCCCTTTGCACCTGCCTTTATGAGTTTGAGAATGAATTCCTCGTTGCGGTACATGGACAAAACCAGCACCTTTACTTTCGGGAACCTGTCTGAAAGTATCTTGATATGTACGGCATCGTTGGGATCGGGTTGATAGAGCACCACCAGCGCAACATGAACGGGCTGTTCGTTAACCATGAGGTACAGCTCATTCATGCTGGATCTGCTGCCCACAATCTCTATATCGTCCATTCCGCTTAACAATGCTTCCAGTGCGTCACAGACGACGGGATGTTTATCAACCAAAGCTACCTTGATCATCGATCTGCCGCTTTTTTGCGTCGGCGAATTTACAAAATGTGACCTGATAACCCTAATAACAGAAATCCCTTTCATCAATAAATCGGTTAACTTTGTTTTCATAAAACCGGAGTGATGGCCGAAGCACAGGCAAAACAATATCATACACTGCTTGAGATCATCAGCAGGGTCAACCAGGTAGCGGACCAAAACAGGGGCATTGAGGAAACCCTTTCGCGTATTATCGAAACACTCCAGGTGTTGGAGGAGCAACCCAATCCTGTTTCCACCCGGATTATTTTTGACCGGAAAGAATACAGAACACGCGGTTTTAAGGAAACTGCCAACTGCAGGGAGAGAAGCTTCAAAACCTTCAGCGGAAAGATTGGTCACTTTCAGACCTGCCAGAAGAAAAAAGAAGCTGTTGATACAGAAGACAACAAAACGGAGCAATTCTACTTTACCAATAATATGGTCAGTATCCTGCTCCGGTTTCTCAACCAGACGGAGGATGAATTGAAATTCAGGGATCGGAACAGGGTGGAGGATACCAATGTCATGTATGGTGCGATAACCAGTGAGTTCCTGCAGCGGTTTCTTAATAAACGCACCTACAACCGGGATATTTTCCACGATCTGATGCCTTTCAAGGTAAAGGAAATATTACTCATATCCAGCCTGTATGATGCTTATGCCATCGAAAGAGAAGGACGTTTTTCAGAGCACATGCTGGGCGTCTACGGCCAGCTAAATCTCACTTCCCTGCCGCGCATCACCGGGGTATCGTCCCTGAGCCAGGCCTTTAACTATTTAAAAAGGAAGCACTTCGACCTGATCATTTATATGGTCGGCGTTGACAAGAGAAAACCTATCGTTGTCAGTGAAAAGATCAAGGAAGTATATCCCTACATTCCGATATATCTGTTGCTCAACAACAATACCGATGTTGGCTATTATCTGAAAATGCAGGGACAACTCCCGTTTATTGACCAGCTCTTTGCCTGGAACGGCGATGTTAACATCTTCTTTACCATGATCAAATACCTGGAGGATGAGGTAAATGTTGAAAATGACACCCAGCTTGGTGAAGTGAGGGTGATACTGGTTATAGAGGACAATCCGGTTTATTATTCAAGATACCTTTCCTTCCTGTACCGGGTCGTCATGGACCAGACACGCCGTATCATCGAGGATGTTGCAGTTGATGAATTGTATAAAGTGTTGCGACTCAGGGCCCGGCCTAAGATACTGATGGTTTCCAATTTTGATGATGCGGTGGAGATCATCAACAAGTATCGTAAATACATGCTCTGTATTATCACGGATGTTAAGTTTAACCGCCATGGTTCTTTTGATGAAAATGCAGGAATAGAGTTGCTGGAGTATGTTGACAAAGAATTTAACAACCTGCCTTCGATCCTTCAATCTTCAGATGAATCCTATGCGAAGATTGCTGAAAAATACCACTCCCTTTTTATTCATAAGCATTCGCAAACCCTTTATCAGGACCTGCAACACTTCCTCACGAATTACCTGGGATTCGGTGATTTTGTATTCCGTGACAAGCATGGCAATCAGATTGCCGTCGCCCAAAATATGAAGAGTTTCGAGGATAAGATCAAGATCATTCCGGATGAGTCTTTGATATATCATGCAACCAGGAATAATTTTTCCATGTGGTTGATGGCCCGGGGCGAAATTCGGGCAGCAAGTATCATCAATCCCAAACGGGTGGCGGATTTCAAGGATGCAGATGAATTGCGTTCCGCCCTGCTGAATTTTATCAAAGCGTACCGTAATGAGCAGGATATCGGAACGGTGGTGCCTTTCTCCTACATCAAGGAATACAGCGAGAAAAACATATATACCCTGGCGGAAGGATCCATGGGTGGAAAGGGTCGGGGATTGGCATTTATCAATGCCCTGATCTATAACTATGATTTTTCAGAATCACTCCCGGACATTAAGATACGGACACCCAAAACATTTGTGATCGGTATTCAGGAGTTTGAAAATTTCATCAGGAACAACAACCTGGAAGAGATCATCTATGATGAAAAGGATTACAGCCGGATCAGGAAAGCTTTCCTGCAAGGTGAACTTTCCGATGAACTGATGGAAAAACTCTCCCACCTGATAAGCATCATTAAAAAACCACTGGCGGTCAGGTCCTCAGGAATATTCGAGGATTCCTTAACCCAACCGTTTGCAGGTATATTCGACACCTATCTGCTGCCCAATAATCATCCCGATCACAGCGAAAGGCTTAATCAGATCATGGAGGCTATCAAACTGGTCTTCGCCTCGGCTTTTTCCGCCACCGCCCAGGGCTATGTTAAAGCCATAAATTACAAGATCGAGGATGAACGCATGGCGGTGGTGATTCAGGAAACGGTGGGACATCAGCACGGTCAGTATTTTTATCCACACATTAGCGGTGTAGCGCAATCCTTTAATTTCTACCCTTTTGCGCACATGGAACCCGAAGAGGGTTTTGGACTCATCGCCGTTGGTCTGGGGAAATATGTGGTGGAAGGTAACCGGGCCTATCGTTTTTCACCACGATATCCAGGCACCGAGATCAATTCTCCAAAAGACCAGTTTCGCAACTCTCAGGTACAGTTTTATGCCATGGACCTGAAAAACAATAAGCCAAACTTGTTGGAAGGAGAACATGCAGGATTGAAGAAACTGGATATCCCCGTGGCAGAAAAACATAAGACCCTGAATCACTCCGTGTCTACTTATGATCCTGACAGCAATCGCTTGTACCCGGGAATATCCCGTCCGGGTCCGCGTATTGTGAATTTTGCCAATATCCTGCAATACAATTATATCCCTCTGGCGAGAACCCTTGAGGTTTTGCTTGAATTGGGCAGGGATGCGATGGGGACTGCCGTAGAAATAGAGTATGCTATCGATCTGAAAAAAGACAAAGAAGGATTTGCATCGTTTTACATCCTGCAGATCAAGCCCTTGATCAGCAGCAGTATGGAATGTAATGCCAATATGAATGAAATTCCTCAGGAAAGTATCCTGCTCTATTCTAAAAAAGGAATGGGTAACGGATGCCTGGAGAATATACGCGACGTGATCTATGTGGATTCAGCCCGGTTTGATAAAAGCAAGACCGAGATGATGGCCGCAGAAATAGAGGAATTGAACCAACAAATGGCTGAAAATCAAATTCCCTATATTCTCATCGGACCGGGCAGGTGGGGTACCCGCGACCGCTGGATCGGTATACCGGTGAAATGGCATCAGATCTCCAATGCTCGTGTTATTGTAGAAACAAGTCTCGATGATTTCCCGCTGGATGCCTCCTCGGGATCACACTTTTTCCATAATGTAACAACCATGAATGTCGGGTATTTTACCGTCCAGCCCGAACTGACGGAAAGTTTTATTGAGTATGACCTTTTATCTGAGGCGAAACTTATACGAAAAGGAAAATTCTTTAATCACGTACGTTTCAAAGATCCCCTGGTGGTAAAAATGGATGGCAGGCAGCGGATCTATTGTATCCATCTTAGAAAATAAACAGCATCACCGGTACTGTTCTGGCATTCCCTGTTTTGTGAACTGGATTTCGAACACGGAATTAGAATAATTATAAATTAAAAGCTTAATGTCCTGATTTGTAGTAAGTAGTGTAAACCGCTAAAAATTAACTCTTTAACCCTTTTTATATTTTCTAAATTTACCCTCCCAATTGGATTTGAGATATCATCAGAAGGATAAAATGAGTAAAATAGTAGAAAAGGAATTTTTTTCCAAAAACGTAGTAAAGATCGTTTTGGAAGCCCCTGAAATTGCCCGGTCCAGGAAACCGGGCCATTTTGTGATCATTAAGATCGGAAATAAGGGAGAGCGCATACCGCTGACTATCGCTTCGGCGGATAGTAAAAAAGGCACCATCACCTTAGTGGTTCAGAAGGTGGGTGTAACCTCTTCCCGTTTGTCAGAACTTGAAGTAGGGGACGAAGTAACGGATGTTGTAGGTCCGCTGGGGCAAGCCACCCATATTGAAAAAGTTGGGACAGTCCTTTGTGCCGGAGGCGGGGTAGGCGTTGCCCCTATGCTGCCTATTGTAGAAGGACTAAAAAAAGCAGGTAACCGTGTCATCACCATCCTCGCGGCCAGGACCAAAGACCTGATCATACTGGAAGAACAAATGCGTCACCATTCGGATGAAGTGATCATCATGACGGATGACGGTTCTTATGGTAAACAGGGATTGGTCACTGCCGGAATGGAAGAGGTGATCAACCGGGAAAAGGTAAATATGGCTGTGGCGATCGGGCCGGCCATCATGATGAAATTCGCCAGCCTCACCACGAAAAAATACAATATCCCCACCGTAGCCAGCCTGAACACCATCATGGTCGATGGTACCGGCATGTGTGGCGCCTGCCGTGTCAGTGTGGGTGGTAAGACAAAATTTGTTTGTGTTGACGGTCCTGAATTTGACGCCCACCAGGTGGATTTTGATGAAATGCTTTCAAGGCTTAGCGCTTATAAAGATCAGGAAGCGGCGGCATATCAGAAATATTTGGAAACTGTTGAAGCTTAAGTAATATGGAGCAATTGATCGAATACCTGAAAGCGGAAAGAAGCCAGGAGTGGCGTGCGGAACTCCGGAAATCAATGAAAGCCAGGGAAAGGACGGACCGTCCACGGGTCCAGATGCCTGAACAGGATCCCATGGTCAGGAATAAGAGCAATGTTGAGGTGAACATCGGTTTAAGTCCCGAGGTAGCTGTGCTCGAGGCACAGCGCTGCCTGGATTGTGCAAATCCGACTTGCATCAATGGCTGCCCGGTGGGAATCAATATTCCTAAATTCATCAAACAGATTGAAGCGGAAGATTTTGCCGCTGCTGCAGTGACTTTGAAAGAAACCAATGCCCTGCCGGCTGTTTGTGGTCGTGTCTGTCCGCAGGAAAAGCAATGTGAAAACGAATGTTTCTATACCATTAAGTTGAAGAAACCCGCGGTGGCCATCGGACACCTGGAACGGTTTGCAGCGGATTGGGAACGCAACAGCGGAAATATGACCGTACCGGCCACAGAGAAGATGAACAAGATTAAAGTCGGTGTTGTGGGCTCAGGCCCCGCAGGACTTGCGGCCGCCGGTGACCTGTCAAAATATGGCTATGATGTCACCGTCTTCGAAGCCCTTCATGAGATTGGGGGCGTATTGAAATACGGTATTCCCGAATTCAGGCTGCCCAACGAGCTGGTGGATGTGGAAATTGATACCATGCGTAAAATGGGTATCAAATTCAAAACCAACTTTATCGTGGGTAAGACGGCATCGTTCGATGACCTGAAAAAGGAAGGTTACCAGGCATTCTTCGTGGGTAGTGGCGCCGGTTTGCCCCGCTTTATGAATATTCCCGGGGAAAATTACAATGGCATTTTCTCCTCCAATGAATACCTGACCCGGGTCAACCTCATGAATGCAGCACATCCCGATTTCGATACACCCGTGATCAGTGGAAAGCATGTGGCTGTCATCGGAGGTGGTAATACAGCCATGGATTCGGTGAGGACTGCCAAACGGCTTGGGGCGCAGGAAGCGATGATCATCTACCGAAGGTCCGAAGCCGAAATGCCCGCCAGGGTGGAAGAAGTGAAGCATGCCAAAGAAGAAGGCATCATCTTTATGAATCTTCATAACCCGCTGGAATATTATGCAGATGAAAACGGACGCGTCAACCGGATGAAAGTGCAGAAAATGGAACTTGGAGCACCTGATTCATCAGGAAGAAGAAGACCTGTTCCCATTGAAGGTTCTGAATTCATGGTCGATGTGGATACCGTGGTGGTAAGTGTGGGCGTTTCACCAAACCCTTTGATACCCAAAGCCCTGGCTGACCTGAAAGTGACCGATTGGGGAACGATCGTGGTCGATAAGGACACCATGCAGTCCTCCATCCCAGAAGTATTTGCTGGCGGAGACATCGTCCGTGGCGGTGCCACCGTGATCCTTGCCATGGGAGATGGCCGTAAGGCCGCAGCCGGGATGCACAAATATATTCAGGAGAAAATCAAAGCGAATTAATATTATCAGTCCTCACCAGATCAAAACAAAGAAAAATGGCAGATTTAAGCACAAAATACCTTGGTATCCTACTCCGTAACCCTATCGTCATCGGTAGCTCGGGGCTGACCAATTCAGTCGATGATATCGTGAAACTGGAAAAAAACGGAGCCGGAGCCGTAGTCCTGAAATCCATATTTGAGGAACAGATTATGCTGGAAGCAGACTGGCGTATGAAAAAGGCGGAAGAGGATGGGCTGCTGTATACCGAATATTCCGAAACCCTTGATTACATTGATCTTCATATCAAGGAGAAGGAACTGAACTCTTATCTTGAATTGATACAGGAGGTAAAGAAGAAGACAATGATACCGATCATCGCCAGCGTGAATGCCGTTTCCAGTCTTGAATGGGTTTCCTTCGCAAGGCAGATCGAAGAAGCCGGGGCAGATGCGCTCGAATTGAATGCCTTTGTGATGCCCTTCGGATTTGAAAAGACCTGTACAGATAATGAGCAGACCTATTTCAATATCATGAAGAAGGTAAAGCAACTGGTGAAGATACCGGTATCGATGAAGATCAGCCCTTATTTCTCCAACCTGGGCAATGTGATCCTGAAACTTGAAGAAAATGGTGCTGACGGCCTTGTGCTCTTTAACCGGTTTGCCAGCCCCGATATTGACATTCGAAAAATGAAAGTGACCTCAGCGGATATTCTCAGCACACCCGTTGAAATGTCAAATACCCTAAGGTGGATTGCGATTATGGCCAAACGGGTCAGGATGGACCTGGCGGCTTCCACCGGTGTCCATGACGGAGAAGCCGTAATAAAGCAACTTCTGGCCGGTGCGGCGGTGACCCAGGTCACTTCAGCCATCTATAAGCATGGACCTGAATATATCCCTACGCTGGTGAATTTCCTGAGCGACTGGATGGATGAGAAGGGTTTCAATTATGTGGACCAGTTCAGGGGAAAGCTGAGCCAGGCAGCAACGGAGAATCCGGATGTCTATGAGCGGGTGCAGTTCATGCGCTATTTTTCAGAGATAAAATAATTTCCGGCCTTTATAAATTTCCCCTCTGGCTTAAGTTGTAAACTTAAGCCTCCAGATTAATTGTCATCAACAATTGACAACAATAAAGAACAGGACTTTAGGGTTTTGTACTATCCGGGGTTTAAGTCACAGACTTAAACCTGTGTGGTTTGGGACTAAAACAAGGTCTTCAATTTCTCTTTGACTTCTCGCTCGCTGGGATCTATGGGAAACACCAGGGAAGGCTCGAGGTAATGGAGCTTTTTTTCTGATTTGAACCGCTCTTCTCCCCCACCGGTGATGTTAAGCATGACGATATCATCCTTTTGAACATGACCACGTTCTACTTCATTGATCAGGGTAGCCGTGGCTATCGCTGCCGCGGGATGAATATCGATTCCTTCCTTTTCGATGAATAATTTGTTTGCCTTTCGGGCTTGTTCATTGGTGGCTACCAGCACATCTCCGCCCGCATCCTTCAGCGCGTCATAAAGCCCACCTATGATAGGATAAGGTGGCTTGCGGTTGGAAAGCACTTTGGCATCGATTTCTTCGACTTGTCGCCGGGCCAGGACATCTTCCAGATCCAGCATAGCCCGTGAATCTGCTTTCCAGGCATCGTGGATTGGGATGAATGGATGGTTTTGGGAGACCATCAGTTTCATTTTGCGGTTTCCAAAACGCCCGTCTTCCAAAAACCTGAGGTTGGCCTCCCAGGCCGCGATGGCGCCTGTGCCGCTCCCGATGGCCTGGAAATAATATTCCGGAATTTCGCCTATGGTGGTTACTGCCGAAAGTACGGTCGTACCCATGCCGTCCCGCCTGGCTACATTCTTCGCACCCCCTTCGGCAACAAATTCATCCATCGAAACGGCGATATTCGAGAGGTGGATGGCATCGAAATAGTCGCTGCCCGGTTCACTGCAGATGAGCCTGACACAATCGGCTACCGGTTCGTCAAACCAGAGTGCGTTGAGGTTGTCATGAGGTACGGAAAGTAATAAAGGTATGTTGTTGTCGGAACAAACCCTGGCAAAAGACCTGGCGGTATTCCCCGCCGAGGCGACTACCAGCACTTTATCCATCATCCCGTCCATCCTGGCACATACCGAATACGCTTCTGTTTCCTTAAATGAGCAGGTTTTCATTTCCACGCCCTTTTCCGGCCAGTATCCGCTGAAAGTGATCCAAAGATTGTTCAGCCCCAGATAGTCACCGATTCCTTTGCTCTTGTAGGTTACCGGTGCCCAGGACCCGATCAGGGTTTTCCTTATGGGCAGCCAGTCAGCAAAGGTGTACAATCCGTACTCCCCACCTTTGAGCTTAAGTTGTTTTTGTTGGTAAACTGCCCTGATCAGCCCGGGCTGGGATTCTCCCGGAGCGTCCAGCAGCCAGCCGCTGTCTTCAAAAATGTTTCCGGTAGCGAGCGACTGAAGTTTGTAGCTGGTGACGGGGATTTCAGGAGCCATAACGATTTCGGTTTTGGCAAAAATAGGCATTTCAGCAGCAGTTCACCGAACCATCTCGCTGAAATGAATATAAATTAAGGAACTATAAGATTCTCCTATTGGTCAACCGCCTCCGTTTTGACGAATTCTACCCGGCGGTTGTTGGCTTTGCCCTCCGCAGTATCATTGGTATCAATGGGACGGGATTCACCAAATCCGGCAGTTTCCATTCTGTCAGCTGAAATACCCATTTTGGTCATCGTCAGCATAACGGTATTGGCCCTTTCTTCCGACAGCTTCAGGTTGGCGTTCTCCTCTCCGTCACTATCCGTATGCCCCTCGATAATGATCTTAAGATCAGGATGGTCTTCCATCACCTCCACCATTTCATTGATAATTCCCATGGATTCCGGTTTCAGGGTGGCCCTGCCGGAATCAAAACGGATGCCGTTGGCGACAATTCTGCCTTCTTCCATGATGCGATCGTAATACTTTTTACCTCCTGCGGCAATCCGGATGTTTTTCACATAATAGAGATTGTCGTTACGACAATGGTAGGAATGAAGTGACAGGCCTTTGGGGTCAAAATCGATCCGTGGGATATTGATCAGCCGGGTTTCATCCATATAGGCTTTGAGCTTTCCCTTGTTGTAAGCAATGGCCACATGTATCCACCTCCGTTTTTCAAGTGTTTTTTCATCAGGATGGCGGCTGGAGGATGTACCGAACTCCATCTGGTAATATTTAATGTTCAGGTAGGTATACCCGGAAGGGCTGCCCGATTTCTGGTACTTTCGATCGTACAGGTAGGTCACAAAGTTGTCCGTACCGCAATACAGGTCAAATTCTATGGTAAACACCTCCGGAAGGTAATCCTCTGAAGGGTTCTTCATATAGGGCATGATGGTGGGATGGCCGTCGCGGAACATGATCACGTTTTCACCTCCAAATTCGGCTACTTCCACGTTGCCTTCCTTCAGGTCCCAGCGTGAGGGAAACTCACCGTTTTCCTCCCCGGACAGGTCATCTTCAAAGATCACCTTGTCGCCGGGTATGAAATCATATTTTGACCACACCAGCTGGGGATCCTGGCTTTCATTGGATCCATTGTCATCCGGTAGGGATGTTTCATCGGATTTTGCCTGTTCATTTTCAGCTTCTTCCTTTTTCTTCTTATCCTCTTTTTTATGCCTTTTGATCTCGTTTTCCACCTTTTTGGCCTGAGAAGAAAAGGGGATGACCTGAGCCGGCATGTTATATCCGATCAGGCATGCCAGAAAAAGGGCAATGATGTGTATAGGTTTCATGATTTTATTGTTTGGGTAAGGAAATTACTATCCAAACAAATATAAGGAAAGGCCGTGAAAAAGTCCAGTAATATGAAGCCGGATTTCCGGAAGAAAATCAAAAGCGACACACAAAAAGATCAGCTTGTCAAAGGATAGCTTGGTATTCAGCTAACCCGGAGGATGAGAAATTTTTGCCACGGTACAGTGGAAAACGAATGTGACCTAGCTGCTTGATTTGTCTACAACTCCTTGATCTCGTTTACCAGTTTTTGCAGCGAATCCTTGGCATTGCCGAAGAGCATCCTGGTCTTGTCATTGAAGAACAGGAAGTTTTCAATACCTGCATACCCTTTACCCATGCCTCGCTTCATGACAATGATGTTTTTCGACTCATGGGCATTGATAATGGGCATGCCATAGATCGGGCTGGAAGGATCATCGAGTGCGGCAGGGTTTACCACATCGTTGGCTCCCACCACAATGGTCACATCTGTATTCGGCATTTCCGGATTGATGTCATCCATTTCCACCAATTTCGTGTAGGGCACATCGGCTTCGGCGAGCAAAACGTTCATGTGGCCGGGCATTCGCCCTGCAACGGGATGTATGGCGAATTTGACCTCGACGCCTTTACTTTCAAGAAGTTCAACAAGGTCACTGGCGATAAATTGCGCCTGTGCGACGGCGAGGCCATACCCGGGCACAATAACCACTTTTTGAGAGTAAGCAAGCAATACAGAGGCATCACTCACCGAAATTTCCTTGATGGTGCCATGTTCCCTGTCAGCAGCGGCACCTCCTCCTCCGAAAGCACCAACGATTACGTTGATCAGCGAACGGTTCATGGCGCGGCACATGAGCAGTGTTAGGATAGCTCCTGCAGATCCGACGAAAATACCCCCCAGGATCATCGCCTGGTTGTTATAGATGAAGCCAGCCATGGCGGCAGCTATCCCGGTAAGGGAGTTGAGTAGCGAGATCACTACGGGCATATCGGCCCCCCCGATAGGCATGACGAACATGATACCATAGATCAGCGCAATGACCAGTAAAACATAGGAGAGCGTGATTTTCGTTGCCATATCCAGATCAACAGCCAGCATGTATACCAGCACAGCTATGATAACTGCCAGCAGGAAAAGGTTCAGGTAAGTGGTCCATTTGGCGAAGATGTCACCGACCTTTCCGTCCAGTTTGCCATAAGCGATCATACTCCCGCTGAAAGCAATCGTTCCGATCACCAGTCCGAGCAAGGTGACCAGGGCATTCGGATTTTCAGGGTTCGCATATTCCATTAAAGCCACCAGAGCCGAGGCGGCACCTCCGGTAGCGTTAAAAAAGGAAACCAACTGTGGCATGGCCGTCATTTTAATTCGCCGGGCTACGACCGTTCCGATGATCGCACCAAAGACAATTGCGGAGACGACAACCACACCGTTTATAAGCGAAATGGAATCACCACTGACGGCATCCCTGTGTAAGAAGAGGGTAGTGATCATGGCCAGGATCATACCGAAGGCAGCCCAGAAGTTTCCACGTTTGGCCGATTCGGGATGACTCATCAGCTTTAAACCGATAACGAACAGGATGGCAGCTACCAAATAGCTGAATTCGAGAATGACATCCCCTGTCAGGACCTGTTGTCCCGATTCCAATGTAAACAGCACTTTATCCATAGCTATTTCTTCTTCTTTTTCTTAAACATATCAAGCATCCTGTCGGTAACCACAAAACCGCCGACCACATTCAGTGTTCCGAAAATGACAGCGAAAATGCCCAGTACCATATTGAGGCTGAAACTTGTCAGGTCGGTATGGCCCAGCAGGATGATCCCCCCGATGATGATCACACCGGAGATGGCGTTGGCTCCCGACATGAGCGGTGTATGTAATACCGAGGGTACGTTGGAAATCACTTCAATACCCAGAAAAATCGAGAGGGCAATGATGAAAATGATCTCCTTGTGTTCGTAGAAGTAAACAAGAACTTGTTCCATAGTCAGCGGATTATATTTTAAAAGTCGTTTGTTTCATATTAGGCTTCGGACACCTGTACGTGCATCTTTCGTGAAGCTATTTAACAAGCCAGGGAGGTCATTATTGACGGGCTTTTTTTAGCCAGTCGCTGACAATCTCCTTGTTGTGGACCATACAGGTGCCTTTCACAATCTCATCTTCAAAGTTCATTTGCAGGTTTCCTTCTTCATCGATAAGCAACTTAAGGAAATTGATCAGGTTGTTTCCGTACATGCGGCTGGCATCAACAGGCATATCGGAAGGGTACTGGGACTTACCCACAATGGTGACCCCTTCTTTCAGGACGACCTTTCCATTTTCCGTGAGCTCGCAATTTCCTCCCGTGGAAGCGGCAATGTCAATGATCACCGAACCGTCCTGCATGGCTTCCACCGTTTTCTTTTCAATCAGTAACGGGGCTTTTTTACCGGGAATTTGTGCCGTACAGATCACCACATTGGATTTGGTGGCATGTTCCTGGATCAGTTGCTTTTGTTTTCGCTGGAATTCCTCGTCCTGTTCGACGGCATACCCGCCGGCAGCAGCATCTTCCTTGGCGCCTTCCACTTCAATGAATTTCCCTCCCAGGCTTTGTACCTGCTCCTTTACCGCGCTGCGGACATCGAATACTTCCACGACGGCACCGAGCTTTCTTGCAATGGCAATGGCCTGAAGCCCGGCTACCCCTGCACCCAGGATCAATACTTTCGCGGGACGTATCGTACCGGCAGCGGTCATGAACATCGGGAAAAAGGCAGGAAGCCTGTAGGCAGCGTCAAGCACGGCATTGTAGCCCGCAATCGTAGCCATGGAGGAGAGGATGTCCATCGACTGGCCCCGTGTCGTCCTGGGGATCATATCCATGCTGAAAACTGTCTGGTCACTTTTCAGGAAATGATCAACAATCTGCTTGTCACCCAGAGGATTAAAAACACTGACCACAACCTGTCCCTTCTTTAACTTTGAAAGTGACTCTTTTTCAGGAGCTTGTATGCTTAACAGAAGGTCTGACTTTTCAATGACATCCTTCCGGTCAGAAAGCTTTGCCCCAGCTTCGGTATAGGCTCCATCTTTCGCGAAAGCACGCGCTCCGGCTCCTTTTTCAACGATAACATTTGCCTTGAGGTTAATAAGGGTTTTGACTGCTTCAGGAAGTAGGGAAACCCGGTTTTCATAATCAGGTTCCTTTAAAATACCTATGGTCATGAGGAATAGATTGTTTGACGGCCAAAATTAGCGGAAAATATTTTATTAACAAATTATTTGTATTTAGTCTTAATAAACTTTAATATTTTTGCGGAGTTGCAAGGAATGCAATCCACGAGATGAACAAAATTCAGCATCATGAGAATCGAGAATAATACGGTGGCCCGGATTGCCTACAAAATACACGCTGGCAATCATGATGGGGAGCTTATTGAATACGCAGACGAATCCAATCCCAGGTCCATGATCTTTGGCCACGATAAGGTCATACCGGGTTTCGAAACACATGTGATGGGAAAACAAGCCGGCGAACCGCTGGAATTTACACTGCATCCCGATCAGGCTTTCGGCAATTACAGGTCAGAACTGGTGATTAAAGTGCCGAAGCAGGCCTTTATGGTGGATGGAAAACTGCGTGAAGATTTGCTGATCCTGGGAAATGAGATCAATATGATGGATAACAACGGAAATCCCGCACGTGGCCGGGTTGTCCAGGTGAACGAAGGAGATGTTACCATGGATTTCAACCATCCTTTGGCTGGAAAGTCCTTGTTTATTTCAGGAAAAGTCATGAGTGTGCGGGCCGTGAGTGAGGAAGACCTGCAACCGAAAGGCGGATGCTGCGGAGGTGGCTGCGGATGCGGTTCAGGGAGCGAAGAACATGCACACGATCATGGTCATGATCATCATCATGGTGAAGATGACAATTGCCAGGTTTGCGGTAACCCTCCCGAACTGCAGGGTCAGGGTATCGGCGATTGCAGGTGCGGATAGCCACTTCAATAAAAATATGAACAACCCCGGAACCATAAGCAGGAACCGGGGTTTTTTGTTTCTGCACGGCGAATATTCTTCCGGTAAGGGAATACGTGCGCGATCTCGATGAACGCTTCATCCTCGTCAACCAGCCCCTGGAACGCCTGCTCGATATTAAGCAGGAGGATGTTCTCGGCAAATCCCTCGACGAAGTCTTTCCGGTCGAT
>JARRQC010000015.1:0-14521 GCA_037382165.1 bacterium
ACAATGATCTTATCCCGGATCTCGTCTGTTTTTTCGGAAATGATAAATAATACCTTGTCGTAGTCAATACCTTCAAGAATGGTGTCAACCATCTTGCCGGTGATAAATATGACTACCAGGGAATAGAGGGGAATTTTCCAATCCTGGAATGCAGCCAGCCCGATCAGCACAATGGCAGAATCGACAAGGATCATCAGACGGCCGACGGGCAATCTGGTATATTTGCTGATCATCATCGCCACTATATCGGTACCTCCGGAAGTTGCCCGTGACTTGAAAATTAATCCTAAACCAAGACCTACCATTACTCCCCCAAAGATGGAGGAGAGCAGGGCATCATCTTTTACCAGAGGTTCGGTTCCGTAAAAGAAAGTAAGGCCGTCTACAAAGACGGCAGCAAGTATAAATCCCACAACAGTCTTGATACCGAACCTTGGTCCCAGCACCCGGATACCGATGATAGTCAGCGGGATGTCAAAGGCTAGTGCGACCAGACCCACCGGAGTCCCAAACAGATGGTGCAACACGATCGAAATACCATATACTCCTCCCGGTACGATCCTGTAAGGGGTAATAAACAATACAAAGCCGGCTGCCAGGATGAATGAACCGATCAATATAAGGCTGTAGTTTTTCAGGCCTCTTTTACTGAACAATTTATCTTTTTGGAGGAATGCCATGATGATTCGATTTAGTGTTACAGATGTTCCGTGAGTTGCTGATTTTCTGCCATAAGACCGAAAAAGCGCGCAAAAGTAATAAGTTTCAGATTACTGAACGAATAGGATCCAAAGGAATGGTGAGTCAATGAAAACCCGCTTTCGTGATCAGAACAAGTCGAATTTCTTAAGCACTTTTTACCTTGATCTGTGAGAAATTTTTCAAAATTCATCCCATCTACCCACAAACTCCCTCACAACCCTGACCGATTGAAATGATACATTTTATTATTGAATATTAATATTTTAAAATTGAACGACATATATTGCTTGCGACTTCATGCCATCCGTTCCATTATCCTAATTATTTAACATTTCGTTAACAAGGTCAGGTATTGGAAAAGGTTAGTTTAGAGCCATAATTTTTTTATCAAAACCGCCAGTTTAATCTATAATTTTCCTGACATTCAGTTACTCGTTCACCACTTCAGATTGGTTTTAATGAAATGGTTCGTGTATCGTCCCGGCATGGGATGAACAAAAATCAAACAGTTCAAATGTATTCTTATCAATAAAATTCACCTAACAACAGATCAAATGAAGAAACCCTTATTATTCAGAATGACTATTCTGGCTGTCCTTTTTCTGGCAGCCGACTTTTTACAGGCGCAGGTCATCAAACCTACCCGAACTGATCGAAGCATCCATCATGATGTGTCCCCTCCCGTGAGGGAGATGAAATCCTTTGTAAAGCAGGATCCCATCATGAAAGCAGAGGTACATGCTCCCATGAAACCTAAAAAACAGCTGCCGAACAGTGACCCTGACTTTAAACCGGATTATCCGGTTGTCCAGGATCACTTTTTTCCGTCCAGAAGCAGTGCAAATCCTTCTGTTGTGCTGGATTTTGAAGGCATCGGGCGGGCAGAGATCGCCGCAAAATATTACCCCCCCGACACCCATGGCGATGTTGGTCCGGATCATTTCGTTCAGGCAGTGAACTCAGAATTCAAGATCTGGGACAAGGAGGGCAATGTACTCGTTGACCATCTTCCCATAAAGACACTCTTCTCTGCTGGAGGATTTGATGACGGCCAGTCCTTTGAAGATAACAACCCTATAGACCCCGTCGTGCTGTATGATGAATATGCCGACCGCTGGTTCATCGGAGGATTTACTTACCAGACCCCATACTATTATATGCTGATTGCCGTATCCACTACGGGTGACCCGACAGGCAGCTACAACCGATATGCCTGGGAATACGTTAATGTCGTACCCGACTATGAAAAATTCGGGGTATGGCACGATGGCTATTACATGACCACCAATAATTTTCCTAATGGTAGTGCCAGTTATGCAGAGATGAGGGTATTCGACCGTGATGCCATGATCAACGGGGATGCCAGCATATCATCTGTAATTTTCTCGTTGGGAACCGATTACTTTGGTTTCCTCCCGGCAGATGCTGACGGATTTCCACCCCCTGACACCATGGCACATCCCAGTCTGGCTTTGAGCAGGACAACGCCAAATACGTTGGATCTCATGCTGACCCGCATGGATTGGGAAAACACAGCCAATTCCAATGTTACTTTTAACAACCTGAGTGTCCAGGAATTTGCAAATGGTGGTTATGCCTTCCAGCCGGGTTCCGCACGTCTGGACGGACTGGCCGGACGATTAATGTATCGACTGCAATACAGGAACTTTGGAACCTATCATACCCTGGTAGCGAATCATACAATTAGAAATACAAACTCCATTTTAGGCGTCAGATGGTACGAGTTGAGAGATACCGGCGACGGCTTTGGCATCTATCAGCAGGGCACCTTGTTGCCGGACGATGACACCTATCGGTGGATGGGCAGTATCGCCATGAACGGCAACGGTGATATCTGCCTGGGTTATTCCGTAACCAATACAACCGGTGTATATCCATCCATCCGGTTTACAGGACAAACGGCCGGAGCCCCCGAAGGATTGGGCGTAATGGATATTCCCGAAACAACCATTGTATCGGGGACAGAGACCTATATTGGTGGGGGCTCCCGCTACCGCTGGGGGGATTACTCTGCGATGACGGTAGATCCTACCAATGATTATACGTTCTGGTATACCCAGGAATATTCCACGGATCCTTACGATTGGGTGACCCGTGTGGCAAGGCTCGACCTGGAAACATTCGCATGTAGCATTCCTACCGATCTTGCCGCGTCAAACCTTACAATAAATTCGGCTGATCTTGACTGGACTGAGAATGGCCAATCCACATCATGGGAAATCCTCCTCGATGTTGAGGGATTTGACCCCACAGGGATGGAGCCGGCTGAAGTAACCGCAAAGCCCTATACAGCAACCAGTCTGAGCGCAAATACTTCGTACGACCTATATGTAAGATCCATATGCAACAATGACAATACCAGCGACTGGGCGGGACCTTACACCTTCCAGACGCTATCGGATCTGCCTGTGGCAATTTGCCAGGATGTGACCGTCTCTGCCACATCAGGTTGCCAGCAGGATGTTTCCGCAGCTGAGGTTGACAATGGTTCCTACGATCCGAATGGTGTTCCACTGACTCTGACACTCACGCCTGCAGGTCCCTATCCGGTGGGCGTTACAGATGTCGTGCTGACCGTTGACTATGGCACGAATTCCAGCAGCTGTGATGCGGTAATCACCGTAATAGACGATATCGCTCCCGTAGTTACGTTCAACGACACCCTTTTCTTCTGGCCGCCAAACCACAAGTATGAATCTGTTTCCGTGGATCAGATTGTCAGTGGTATTTCCGACAATTGCGATAATGGGCTGACCATAGATGATATCGTCATTACACACGTCACCAGTGATGAACCGGAGAACGATCCTGGCGAGGGTGATGGCAATACCATGGAGGACATACTCATTAACCTGAATTGTAAATCATTGCAGGTCAGACGTGAACGCGATGAAAATGCCAATGGCCGGGTATATACCGTATACATGGAAGTAACTGACGGTAACGGAAATATTGCTGAATTCAGCAGCCAGTTGCATGTGCCAATCGTTGCCAACCAGGTGTCGGAAGACGATGGAATGGTATACGAAGTGGTCAGCAGCTGCAGCAATAAGGTCACCGAGGTTGGAAATGTTCAAAACCTGCTAAAAGACACCTACTCACTGGTAAATTATCCCAATCCATTCACAGATGCTACCACCATTCGCTTTTCCATTGGCGAATCTGCTTATACACAGCTGGAAATCTATGATTCTATGGGCAAGAAGGTAGCTTCGTTATTTGACGGAAATGCTGAGCAGGATGTGCGCTATGAACTGGTCTTCCAGTCAGGTAATCTGCCAAAGGGCATTTACTTCTTTCATTTTCGGAGCGGAAACAGCATCCGACAGACCGGAAAGATGATCCTCATGAAATAGACAGGTTTAACCCGAAACAAAAAGGGCTGTCAACCAGGTTGACAGCCCTTTTCTTTTTCATCTTTTTTTAAACCCTGCAAAAGGCATACGCCAATACAGGGCCACCTGTGGCGCCCACTATCCTGATGGCACTGGTCTGAAGGTCAAAGTAGAGGGCGCGTTCGTTCGGGATCTCGTGCAGATGAACCATGCATTCCACGATGAGCATATTAACCAGCAGATTGTGCGCTATATTATCACCATGCCTGTCCACTGTTATGGAATCTGTGCCCACCACCTTCAAATTGGGAAAAGAGGCCAACAAGGTGGCTGCATCTTCGGTAAGGTATGGAATTTTTTGCGGGTCATGCGGCAAGTTTGCCTCCAGCCAGCGGTCATATCCAGTGCGTAGCAGGACGGCCCCTTTTTCGGCAAGCAGTTGCGAATAGGGAACTAAATCGGAGGCCGTGATTTCTACATGAAAACGGATATCGTCTTCGACTATGGTCTTTACAGAAGCGGAAAGGTCGATCAGAAATGCCGAGTGGAAGGCATAATCCAGTCCGAATTTCTCGAAACCTGCTTGCTGATGCCCGGCAACAAAATGATTCGGTGCATCACCATGGGGTTGAAAATGATGGTCCCCCAACTCATGCAGGTAATACTGCCAGCCATCCGTTTGAATATCGCTGAAAACCTTGCGTTGCGGTCGCGAATCTCCGGGATATACTTCCTGGTCCAACCGCAGAGGGTGGGTTAGGTCGATTACCCTGAATATTGTGCCTCCAAGATCGATTTCCCTGCTAATCATCTTCAGAGACTTACATCATATTGCTGAAGTAATTTCTCAGTCATCCGCCACAAGCGTTCACCGTTTTCAGGATCTGCTGCCTTTTCATCCACCGCTTTGCGGCTCATCAGAAACAGGTAATCCCGGGCTTTGCCTTCCACATCCCGTGATGTCGTTAGGTATATGAGAGGTTCGCTGGCCACTTCCGGTGACCGGAAAAACAGGCTGAAGATCAATTTCATGAGCGGCTGAAAAATGGCGGGAGCTTCCCGTGCGATATTTGAATTGACCGGCCCCGGACAAAGGGCAAAAACCGAATACTCAGGATGCTGGTTGGGATTGAGCCTGCGACTGAGTTCCTGAGAGAAAGTGGTCATCAGCAATTTGTAATAACCATATCGCTCCACTGACTTACCCATACCGTACTCACGGAAATTCCCAAAATCATCCCATTCAAAAGCTTCCGGGTTGCGGTGGCTTTCCGAAGATACGAAGATAATACGGGGCAGTGATCCATTGCCTTTGATGAACATGTCCTCTTTCAACATCCTGTTGACCAGCACAAATTTGGCCAGGTAATTGACCGTGAACATCTCTTCAAGTCCATGTTTTGTCTTTCGTGCTTTTTTTGATACAACGGCTGCGTTGCAGATCAGGATATCGATCTTTCCAAATTGTTTCTTTACCTCAGTGACGAGGTTTTTAATGGAGTCAAAATCGGAGAGGTCAACATGCAGCATGTATACCTTATTTGAACCGGATTCCTTTTTCACCTCCTCTCCTCTTTCGGGGATACCACTTCTTACAGCCATGATCACTTCAGCACCCAGCTTTGCCAATTGCTTCGCTGCAGCCAATCCGAGGCCGGAGCTGGAGCCTGTGATCATCACTTTCTTTCCATCCAGCCGTTCGTCAGGTTTCAGCTCACCCACGCGTTCCGTTTTCCTGAACAGGTCGCTGATGCCTTTGTAGGTTGCGGAAAGGGGGTTGTTATAATTCTTTTTTGATTTTGATTCCATATATTTACTTACGATGATCCAGAGGCAATTGGATACTCATTGGTTAGGTTACAAGACCTTTTATCCCGTTTTTATTTTTTGAATTTAAATGCATCCTGTCTTCCGGCATTTGACCTTTCCAGTTTATTTGTGACTTCATCTTATTCATTCATTAATCGGTTTTGAAAGGCTTGATATTCATGTGTATGTTGATCAATAAAGGAAGCATCGATCCCAAAATCCTCCAGGCTGTATTTATGATAACCGTATTTACCTTTTGGATTCCTTGCATTGGCATCTGACAATATCTTTTCCTTGTTCCCCGAAACCGGCTCCTTTCTTTCCTCATAGATACGCTTAATAATTCCGATCGTATCATTCACCAGATCTTCATACTGTACATCTGTAAAATGAGTACGGTGGCTGTTCTTTTCATGGAAGCTTAGTGCGTTCGACAGCATGATCCCGTTTTTCCTCACCCAGTGCCTGGCCACTTCCTCCTTATCCACCCTGTCACTGAACATTACACGTGAATAGGACACCATACTCAGGAAAGAAGGGATACATTCATACACCGACCGGTGTGTCCAGATATATTGCACCTTACCAAAATACTTATCCACAAGATCAAGGTATTCAAGGTGATGGGGTGTTTTCAATACCCATCTTTTCGCTGGCCTTTGCCACTGAAGCAATTTCAGCAATCTGACCATATATTCATAAGCCAGTGATTGGTCTGTTTTCTCCAGCCAGGCCGAATAGGAAGGTACATGGGTAATGGCTTCGGCGGTCTGGCTCATAAAAGAAACATCGAGCAGCAATACATCCTCCTCCGGCGCCAGGTGTTCCACCGGGTGAATGGCAAAGAACCCGGGAGACATGACCTTGAGTGCATTCTCACTCATCCTTGCCGCTTTGATCCGCTTCCGGTTATCAGGGTCATCCCTTAATGGAGCAGGATTGATGGCTTCCCAGCTCAGCAGGGCCCGGTTGTCGGGATCTTCTGCCAGCAGTCGCTGCAACTTGGTCGTGCCTGTACGCTGCAGCCCGATGATCAGCATGACCGGATACAAATCCTGTTCGAGGATCTCAGGATGTTTCCGAAAAAGCTCTTCAGCACGCAAGCGGACTGAAAGCAGGTTAACCAGCCTTTGTTTTGATATAAACCTGCCTATGGGATGAAGTTGTGCTTCGTGATTCAATGAATCAAGCATCCGGTCGAGCGGTTCATCCCAAAACATGCTGCCGAGATCGTGTAAACCGGTAGCTTTCTTTGCAGAGCGTATCAATTCATCTTTTTCCAACTTTATACTGGTGCCTGCAAAATAGCTCGCCTTCCACGCTTTATTGATTCCTTTGAACCACCAGGGTTGGCGGTTAAAATGATTGGCTTCTATCGTAATTCCCTCATTCACAAAATAAAGTATTACCTTTTCAGTTCATTCCATTTTACAACTCTACAGGACGGCTCAACCGGTTCAACCCCCTCGGGGAGTCGATACCATCTCCAGCACATGGTGCCTTCGCTGTGACTGCAGGTGTCCAGCCAGTTTTTCATACCCGGATCATGGTGAGCTACCACAACACGCACACTACCGTCTTCTTCCGCTATGGCATTACCTTTGCTGATGCATATATTGAAATACCTGTAATCCAGGGATTCCATCCAGTAATTGTTCAACTGGAAATTCCAACTGTCACATTCCGGTGGAGTCACCATAATGACCAGCGCCTCATCTTCAGCCAGTTTCCAGTAACTGTGGTAATAGATGATATGCTTATCTCCACCTGCAGCGTTGGATACCTCGGGATCGAACTGCGGCAACAGGTTGGTGTGTTTTTGGAACCCTTTCGCCCATCGTGCGAAAAGCAGGGGTGCACCGGCTACAAAAAGGGAGGCTGTTTTAAGCCCTTCATCCACCATTTTTGGAGTAATCGGATTCGGATGGACGATACCTGACAGGTTTTCTATTATCATTTCTGCAGGTACTTCTTCAAAGCGGTTAAAAAAGGTCTGCCGAACCATGAACAGGGTGGTTTCCTCTTCAATTTTCAACCAGTTTTTTCCTTTCCTTTCCTTACTCAGGATGATCTCAAAGCTACCATCCTTTTCTGTAACCAGGTCTTTACCTTCCAGTTGTCCGCAGGGAGCCAGCCCTCCTGTAGTGCCGTAATTTCCATTTTGCGTAAAAAAACCGATGTAATGCACCGTTTGGCGATTACCGGAGACCTTGTACTCGTATTCACCGCTGATCTGGGCGTTGAAATAGTAATTGTCGGGGTTATCTGCACCCATTTTTACCGTTTCATGCACCATCCTTCGCAAAACCGGAAAAGCAGGATCAGCATATTCCACAAAAGCCTCCAGCCCGGCACGGGTCAGGCGGGTAAGGTAGCGCAATCCCTCCGCCTGGTTGAAAGGATCCTGGGGTGCAGCCGGATATTTCAGGGCATTACCGGCCAGTTTGAGCTGGTCGCAGAATTCTTCCCATGCTTTTCCCGAGACCACACGGTCAGCATGGATATCCGCTTCGGTCTTTCCTGAAAACTTCCTTTTTATCTTGCTGAATAGCCCTAAGAACCGCAGAAAGGCAAAAAGTAAATTACGCATGCTGGCGATAATTGATTAACATTGTGGTTTCCGGTAAAAGGGGCAAATTTAACATAATTCATTATGCCTTCATTCAAAGAAAAATACGGACCATGGGCTGTTGTTGCCGGCGGTGCCGAAGGGCTCGGCGAGGCTTATTCGATGGCACTGGCCAAAAGAAAATTCAATCTCCTGCTGATCGACAACCAGGAGGCGGCATTGGAACAACTTGCCAAAATGTTAAGCGGTGAATATGAAATATCTGTGATGACCCTCGTTCTTGACCTGGCCAGACAGGATGCGGTGACGAAGATCGCAGAGAAAACCGCAGCATTAGATGCAGGCTTGCTGGTTTACAATGCTGCTTTCAGCCGGATCAAACCCTTCCTCCATCATTCACCTGAGGAACTGGATCAGTTTGTTAGCGTTAATGCGAAAACCCAGCTCAAACTGGTTCATGCTTTTACCCTTCAGTTAATGAACAAAAAAAGGAAAGGGGGAATTTTAATGATGTCTTCGCTGGCAGGCCTGATCGGCATGCAATTGGTCGCTCCCTATGCAGCCACAAAAGCTTTCACCTGGAACCTGGCAGAGGCCATCCACCACGAGCTGAAGCCAAAAGGAATTGATGTGACCGCCTGTGTAGCCGGGGTCATTGCGACGAAAGCATACCTGCAAACGAATCCTGTATATGGAAGGATAAAACCAAAAGTTATGCAGCCATCGGAAGTTGCCGAATCAGCTTTGCAAAACCTCGGAAAAAAGTATCTTTTCATGCCGGGAACGGCAAACCGTATCAGCTATTTCTTTCTTACGCGCTGTCTCCCGAGAAAATGGGCGTCTTCCATCGCCAACCAAGCCATGAAAAAAATGTATCCCGACTTCTAATCAAATGCAATTATTCATTCAGTTTCATTTTTTGTTTAACTTTTATAATCAAATATTAAACATTATTACTTCTTATCTGTTTCACTCCTAAAAGCAATGAACCATGAAAAAACAAATCGTATTAAGTCTGCTAATTATTCTCCCTTTCATATTGAGCTCGCAGGAAACTAATCCACCCGGTTTCAAGGTAACCTCCGTCGGTTTTAGTTTTGGATTTGCCGGAGCGGGTGTAGCCAATACCAACGAAGATTTTACAGGTCTTGCCGGTGCGGTGAATGACCCCGACCTGTTCATTGACCCTTCCAGCATGGAAAGAAGTCGGTATAACCTTGGATTTGGCGGAAATGTCAGTTCCAAATTATACCTCGGGCTCACCCCTTACAGCAAGAAAAAAGGAACCTACCGTTATGACAGGGAACTGCGCTTCAGCTTTGGTACAGGATCAGGCGTTCGCCGATCTTTCAACTATTATCAGATCACAGAAAATACGATAGATACCCTGACCTCGGCGACATCCGGAAATCAGGTGATCGCAGATTCCAATATTTTTAACAGGTACCTTTACGCTGAAAGTTTCACCGAATTCAACCTGGGGGTTGCCTTTATTTTTAAAACCCCTGTTGAAAGAAGATTTCACTTCACCGCCGGAGCCGGTCTCGAATATGCTTATGCCTATCGTGCCTATGCAAGGGTAGAATATTACAATGAACGTGATATGATATATTACGCCCCCGGAAACAAACCGGTATGGGAGGAAATGGATTATGGTTTCGGTCCTTACAACTGGAATAATGATGATCAGGGCACATCCTCGATTAACAATACCAACCTGAGCGGATCGATACATTTTGTCCGTGCGCATATTCCCCTGGGTATACATTTCAGGGTTTCCCGCAAGGCGGAATCCTTCTTCAATAAAGTATACTTATTTGGTGAAATGAACCCGGGGCTGGAATTTCAGATGGTTTCCAATGACAAAACCTATTTGAATCCTTATTTCGGATTCGCTATGTTCGGTTTCACCTACCGCTGGTAGTCGAAAGCCTGATCCATCATATTTCATCATCTTTTTGTATCTCACAGCAGCAATATCTTTAACTTTACCTTGCTGATTGTTCCACCCTGCCTAAGAAAACGCTGTTATGGCAGACACAGACGTATGTATCATTGGAGGTGGTGTTATCGGGTTGTGCTCGGCGTATTACCTGAGCAAAGCCGGATACGGGGTAACGGTGATTGAAAGGCATAACCTGGACCGGGGTGCCAGCCATGTGAATGCCGGGTATGTCACTCCAAGTCATATTATCCCCTTAGCTTCCCCCGGAATGCCTGCGAAAGGATTAAAGTATATGTTTAATCCTGAAAGCCCATTCTATCTCAAACCACGGATGGAGCTGGACCTGGTCCGTTGGACTTGGTTGTTTTACAGAAATGCCACACCAAGGCATGTGGAACGATGTGCCCCTGTGCTGTTGCAATTCAATGAAAAAAGTAAAGCGCTTTATGAAGAAATGGCCATGGAGGAGGGGTTGTCATTTGGCTATGCCAGGACCGGTCTGCTCAAGCTTTGCCAAACCCCGAAAAAACTGGAATCAGATAAACGTGATGCGGAATTTTCACGCAACCTGGGGCTTGATGCCAGGGAACTTAGCAGGCAGGAAGTGCATGATATGGAGCCCCGGTTACCCCCTCAAATTATTGGGGCCATCTACTATGCCGACGATGCCTTGCTCATACCCCAGGACTTCATGCTTCAGTTAAGGAAACTGCTGGAACAAAAAGGGGTGAATATCCTTACCGGCCGAACAATCACGGAATTTTTCTTCCAAAAAGGCGTTGCGAAAGGCTTAAAAACAAAGCAGGAAGGACTCTCATTCAGCAGCCTGGTTATTGCGGCCGGTGTCTGGTCATCGTATTTGTTAAAGCTATTTGGTATGAAGATGCCCATGCAGGCGGGAAAAGGCTACTGCTTTGAAATAGAAAATCCTGGGATACGTTACCCTGCCATCCTCAGCGAGGCGAATGCAGCAATTTCACCTATGGGTAATAAGTTACGCTTTGCCGGCACGATGGAACTGGCCGGTCTCAGCGAAAGCATCACCTTGCGGAGGGTCAGGGCGATCAAATCAGCGGCGGAAAAATATTATCCCGGGATCAGGATACCTGATGAAGCCCTGACTTCAGCCAGGAGCGGTCTCAGGCCGGTATCCCCCGATGGGATGCCTTATATCGGGCAATTGGCTGATCTAACTAATGTTTTTGTTGCAACAGGACATGCGATGATGGGGATGAGCCTAGGGCCGGCAACCGGGAAATTGATCAGTGATATGATCCTGCAAAGGCCATTATCTATAGATGTGTCACATTTCACCCCCGGGCGGTTCAGCTGACAAAATAAGTTTCACCTCCTCTTTAAGGATACTTTAATAACATGCAGCACAAACACAGCATGGGGTATCAGACTTATCGCTCAAAAACAAGCGATTGTGTTTTATCCATGAAAAATCTTATTCAGGTTAAAAGAGCTTATTGCAGACATTGACGAAAGATCAAGCAGGACATAATTATTTCACTCATTAAAGCAAGCACTTTACAAACCAAAAAGGGTCTTTCAATAAAATTGGTTTCACTGGATGAACATATGTTTACTCTCACAGTTTTAATAGTAGTTTTTAACAAAATTTTCAATATCATGAACAAAAAATTAATTCAATTTTCAAAAAGCTTTTTCATTATCGGTTTATCGCTTGTGGTAATGGCGAGCTGTCAAAAAAATGATGACATGGCTAATATGACCAGCCAGGAAAACGATGCTTTAAAAAGAAGTCCTAAAAGTCAAGGTGCTCCGGCGCCCACCGATATGACTATCGTGGAACTTGCACAAACAGCGGATCTGTATGAACTCGTTGATGCACTTACCTATGTGGATACAGCGCTCAATGCAGGTCTGATACCCACTTTGAGCGGTACAGATCAATATACAGTATTTGCTCCGACCAATGAAGCATTTGAGAACCTTTACGAGGCACTTGATGTAGATGCTATTACTGATCTGCCTGCAACACTGGTCAGGGACGTCCTTTTATATCACGTGACAGAAGGCCGGCGTGCCTCCAACAGCGTTGTTCCTAAAAATGGACTCAGAAAAATAGAAACCTTGCTGGAAGAATCATTCTATGTAAACCCGGATGCTGAGATCATTGCGATTGGAAACATGTCTCAGATCGTTGATCCTGACTATTCTGCTTCCAACGGCATTGTCCATCTCATCAATGCAGTTCTGCTGCCCATAGAGACGGAAGAATAATTCTTCTTCTTAAAATGAAAACTGAAAGAGGCTGATGTTTGAATATCAGCCTCTTTTTTTGTTCCTGTAATGATCCTGCCAATTAAAAGTCTGAAGCAGAGCCATCTTATAAAATTCCTGTACTTCGGTTCGGCAAATTTTAATCAACAGGGTTTCGCATTATGGAAGGAAAGCCGGGTAAGTGCTTAAAAAACACCAACACTCCTGACCCGGAGTCGTTCGGGAGATATTAAATGAAGTTGCTGAATCTGCCGGACTATGGGGATCCATTTAAAAAGTTTTTGAATATCGGGGACTAACTATAAAGTTTCCCGTTCTACTTTCTGTATTTCACCCAATATTCCGCCACCAGGTAGGGCTCGATGGTCTTGTATTCCAAAAATGAATTGGTATCCCTGTAAACGTTAATCATCCGTGGAATGATCACCATCGGATTGCCGAAAAACTTAAAAGGATTCAGCAGCTCAGACCGGGTGCGCATATGTTCCTCCACGATCCCATGCCAGACGGCAGATTGATCACTGAGATTGGAGTCAACCACGTTCCTGTTGTAATGCCAGAGCGGATGATATTTCAGGGACATCGGTGTGTGGCTGTTATGCCAACGATTTAAAAAGGTCTCATAAGCTATGCCTTTCTTCTGCCTGAATAGTGTCAACAGGCAGACACCCGGTGTCTTTTCCCCGTCAGCCCATGTTTTGTCATAGGCGACCGGCAACGCTTCTGTTGCAGAATAAGTCCCTTCAAAACCATTCATTTCCACAATGCTTCCAAATGGATTTGCCGATTTTGTCCAAATGCTGATGCAGGCTATTTTCTTCTTCTTAAAAGGAATGATGGAAATGGCAGGTGGGTGTTCTTCGGTAATGGTATAGGATAGGCTGGTTATTTCCTCCTTCCTGGTCAGCTCATCCAATGCCTTGTAGATCCGGTCTCCGAATGAGGTATATGACTCTTCAGGTGTTCCCCTGACAAGATATATCTGTTTTGACATGATGATCTCTATTTATCAAT
Organism: bacterium; assembly: GCA_037382165.1. Taxonomy (GTDB): domain Bacteria; phylum Bacteroidota; class Bacteroidia; order Bacteroidales; family F082; genus JAADID01. The sequence goes on from JARRQC010000015.1 coordinate 13,646, forward strand.
CGCATATTTTTGACTTGCGGATTAAGTGTTAAATTTATCCGCTTTTTTACATCACAAAGAAACTAAAATGGAGAAAACTTCAGCGGTAAAAAAGAATCCAAATGTTTTGATCACCGGCGGATCCGGATTCCTGGGAAAACGAATTGTGGAAGAATTGCTTGCCCCTGATGCGGCCCTGCAAGCACGAAAAATCAGGGTGCTGGATATCAAACCCTACGATGGCAAATTCAAAGACCGTATCGATTATATACAGGGCGATATCAGGAATACGGCTGATGTCAGCAAGGCTTGCGAAGGGATAGACCTCGTCATTCATGCTGCAGCCATCATTGACTGGGGTACCAAATCAAAACAGGAAGTATTGGATATCAATGTTGGCGGCACCAAGAATGTGATTGATGCCTGCCGCGAACACGGGATCAAATACCTCGTTTATACGAGCTCGCTGGATGCTGTATTCACTGGTAAACCACTTGTCAACATCGATGAGTCCCAGCCTTACCCTGACCGTCACCATACCATATACTGCGAATCAAAGAAACTGGCGGAGATGGAAGTCAGCAAAGCCAGCAATGCAAAACTGAAAACCGTCTGTCTAAGACCTTCTGACATCTATGGCGAAGACGACCCCTACCACATGGATTCCCTGGTTGACATGGCGCAGTCAGGCTTTTATGTCCGACTGGGAGACGGGAAAAGTAAAAACCAGCATGTTTATGTTGGAAATATGGCCCATGCACATGTGTTGGCAGCGGCGGCCAGAGATTCCCGGGAAACAGTTTGTAACCGGCGCCCTTCACCATCGGATCGAAGAACTTGAAAAAATTCTCCGGTGCACCGTCAGTAATAAAATAGATGCCACCATCAATTTTATCG
>JARRQC010000016.1:0-25153 GCA_037382165.1 bacterium
AGCGCCAGGGAATGGCCGCTGGATCATTATTCAGCATTGATTCGGATGCTGCCACAAGAAAAATTCAATCTACTTGTAACGGGAACTGCAGCGGAAGCGGATATGATGGCTTCTTTTTTAGCGGAAAACAAACGCCGAATAACAGACCTGACGGGCAGGTTCACCTTGCAGCAATTTATCCGGTTCATCGGCACGGCTGACGGGTTGATTGCCGCAAGCACGGGTCCTCTGCATCTGGCTGCTGCGATGGGTAAAAGAGCAATCGGCATATATCCGCCCATAAGACCCATGCACCCCGGTCGGTGGGCACCGCTGGGAAAAAAAGCCTCCTATGTGGTGGTTGACCGCAGATGCGACGATTGTCGAAAATCCGGACAATGTCATTGCATGTCTGAGATAACCCCCGAACAGATTATGAAATCATTGACAGATGACAAAGGAACCTAAGACGGACCAGGGCAGGTGGCTGGTCATAGTAAATCCGCATGCCGGTACCAATAAATGTGAAAAGGATTGGCCAAAAATTCACAAATTACTGCAGGAGGCCGGTTTTGACATGCAAGTTGTGACCACGGAAAGAAAATTCCATGCCATGGAGATTACCGTTGAAATGGTCGAAAGGCATGGCTATGCTAAGATCATCGTTGTGGGGGGAGACGGTACGCTCAATGAAGTGGTCAACGGTTTGTTCAGACAAAAAAGGATAAAACCCCAGGAAGTTTACCTGGGGATGATCACTGTCGGGACGGGCAATGACTGGGCACGTATGTATGAAATGCCCGTTTCTTACAAAAAGCAGGTTAAAATCTTACAAAAAGGATACACTTTCCTGCAGGATGTCGGACAGGTGGAATACCTCTATTCCAAAGATCAGGAAAAGAGGTATTTTATCAACATTGCAGGCATGGGTTACGATGCGCTGGTGGCACAGAAAACCAATACCATGAAACAAAAAGGCAAAGGCGGTCCCATCGCCTACCTGGTCAACCTGATCTCCGGCCTTTTTCAGTATAAAAGCGTTCACCTGAACATTGACGCTGACGGTATAAACGTTTTTAGCGGAAAAGTTTTCAGCATGAGTATCGGCATATGCAAATACAATGGTGCCGGAATGATGCAATTGCCCAACGCCATACCGGATGACGGGTTGTTTGATATGGTTATCATCAGAAAAACTACCAAGTACCGGATTGTGACCAATATTAAGAACCTTTATGACGGGTCTTTTATTACCATGCCTGAAGTATCCTATTTCAACGGCAAAACATTTAAAGTGGAAGCCCGGCCTGAAAACAAGCTATATCTTGAAACCGATGGAGAATCCCTGGGCCATTCACCCTTGTATTTTGAAATCATTCCCCGGGCGATTACCCTGATCGTAAGAAAGCGGATAACGAAAAGAGCGACACCATCCCGGTAAATCATCTCACTTGCTATCGGTTTTCCCTTCAACCCGGCTTATTTTCACTTCTCTTGCCCTATGCCATCTTTTATTAATTTCGCAGCATTTTCCAGCACGCTGGTTCTGGGAAATCAAGATGTAACAAGTTGACAGGTTATGGGATACGATTTCAGGAAAATTGAAAAGAAATGGCAGGCGTACTGGCAGGAACACAAAACATTCAGGGCTTATAATGTTTCTGACAAACCCAAGTACTATGTACTCGACATGTTTCCGTATCCCTCAGGTGCAGGATTGCATGTAGGACATCCGCTGGGCTATATTGCTTCCGACATTTTTGCCCGCTATAAAATGCATAAGGGATTTAATGTACTTCATCCTATGGGTTATGATGCTTACGGACTTCCAGCCGAGCAATATGCCATTGAAACCGGAACCCATCCCGAGGTCACGACCAACAAGAATATTGACAAGTACAGGGAACAACAGGTCCATATTGGTTTTGCCTATGACTGGGACCGTGAGGTACAAACCAGTAACCCTCATTATTACAAATGGACACAATGGACATTTATTCAGCTTTTTAAATCCTGGTATAACCTGGATACCAGCCGGGCGGAGTCCATCGATAAATTGATTTTGCATTTTGAAGGAGAGGGAAACCATGGAATCCAGGCCAGTTGCGATCCGATAGAGCCCTTTACAGCCGATGAATGGAACGCCTGGGATGAAGTAAAACAACAGACGGTCCTGATGCATTACCGCCTGGCTTATCTTTCAGATACCATGGTTAACTGGTGTCCTGCGCTGGGAACCGTGCTCGCCAATGATGAGGTGAAAGATGGATTTTCGGAGCGGGGCGGACACCCGGTGGAAAAGAAACTGATGAAACAATGGTCACTGCGCATTACCGCTTATGCCCAACGTTTGCTTGAAGGACTGGATACCATCGATTGGTCGGAAAATGTCAAGGAAATGCAACGCAACTGGATCGGTCGAAGCGAAGGAGCCAGCGTGATCTTTCCGGTCAAGGGATTCGAAGATACCCTTGAAGTGTTCACTACCCGGCCTGATACCCTGTTTGGCGCCACCTTCATGGTGCTGGCTCCCGAACATGAACTCATCGAAAAGATCACTCCGAAGGATAAGCGATCCGAGGTAATGAAATATGTCAGCTGGGCAAAAAACCGCTCGGAAAGAGAACGTATGGCCGAAGTAAAAACCATTACAGGTATATTCACAGGAGCTTATGGTATCAATCCGTTGAACGGCGAAGAATTGCCCATCTGGACGGCAGATTATGTTTTGTCAGGCTATGGAACCGGTGCGATCATGGCAGTGCCGGGTCATGACAGCCGTGATTTTGCTTTTGCCCGTCATTTTGAATTACCCGTTATACAAGTTGTGGTGCAGGAAGGGGAACAACCTTCAGATCCTGCCGGCTGGGAAGATTCCTACGACGCAAAAGAGGGTGTGATGATCCATTCCGGTTTTATCAATGGACTGAAGGTAGAGGAGGCGATCCGTAAAACCATTGAATACCTGGAGGAAAATAACCTGGGTAAAGGTCAGGTGAACTACCGCCTGCGCGATGCCATCTTTAGCCGTCAGCGCTATTGGGGAGAACCCTTTCCGATCTATTACAGGGACGGAATGCCTTATCCGCTGGACGAGCGTGATCTTCCCCTGGAATTGCCACCTGTGGACAAATACCTGCCTACAGAACATGGCGAACCACCCCTTGCACGGGCAAAAAACTGGAAGACAAAGGAAGGCTATCCGCTGGAAACATTTACCATGCCAGGCTTTGCAGGTTCTAGCGGTTATTACCTGCGGTATATGGACCCCCACAACGACAAGGAGTATTTTTCACGGGAAGCCATCGCCTACTGGCGTGACATTGACTTGTATGTAGGAGGAGACGAACATTCAACCGGGCACCTGATCTATTCCAGGTTCTGGAACAAATTCCTGTATGACCTGGGGATGGTTCTGGAGGAAGAACCTTTTAAGAAATTAATTAACCAGGGAAAAATTCAAGGCAGGTCCAGTTTTGTTTACAGGGTCCAGGGGACCAATCAGTTCGTTTCCTATAATCTGCGGAAGCAATATGAAACACAGGCCCTGCATGTGGATATTAACATGGTTGACGGGGACATCCTGGATATCGATGCTTTCAGGAATTGGCGACCTGAATACAGAAATGCAGATTTCATCCTGGAGGACGGTCAATATATCTGCGGACATGAGGTGGAAAAAATGTCCAAATCAAAACACAATACCCAAAGCCCTGACGATCTCATTATGAAATATGGTGCAGATACACTTCGCCTTTATGAAATGTTCCTGGGCCCCATCGAACAACACAAGCCGTGGGATACCAAAGGTATTGAAGGTGTGTTCCGTTTTCTTAACAAGCTTTGGAGACTTTATTTTAATGATCAGAATGAACTGATCGTAACCGACAGCGATCCTTCTGAAGCTGAACTGAAAGTGATCCACAAGGCCATAAAACGTATCACAAGCGATATTGAGCGCTTCTCTTTCAATACAGGAGTGAGCAATTTTATGATTTGCGTCAATGAATTGTCTGACCTTGATTGTCATCAGCGCAGTATCCTGGAAAAACTGGCCATACTGCTTTCACCCTATGCTCCCCATATGGCTGAAGAATTATGGGAAGCTATGGGACATGTGTCCGGGATAAGTCATGTGCCCTATCCAGACTTTGACCAAAAGTATCTGGTAGAGAGTACATTTGCCTATCCGGTATCTTTTAACGGCAAGATGAGGTTTAAACTCGAACTGCCCACAGATATGCCCGTTCACGAAATTCAAAAGCAGGCTGTCGAAGCTGAAGATGCGCAACGTTGGATAGAGGGAAAGACAGTAAGAAAAGTGATCGTGGTTCCCGGCAGGATTATCAATATCGTTGTCAATTGATGTTACGCAATTTCCGGTTGTTTCTTCCTTTATTGGGCATACTGCTCAGCCAGGGAATAAATTCCCAGGCCCAGAAGTCAAATGACGCTTTCCAAACCGGGGAATGGCTTAAATACAGTGTATCTTACCATTCTTTTCTGGGTGACTTCGATGCCGGTACGGCGGAAGTTTCGGTAAAAGAAGATAAAATCAATGGGAAACCCGTGTTTCATGTTGTCGGAATTGGAAAAACCAACAGTTTTTTCGACATGTTTTATACGGTCCGCGACCGTTTTGAATCCAGGATCGATAGGAATACCCTTTATCCTTATTGGTTTTTCCGGAGAACACGGGAGAGTGATTACTCCTATGATGACGAAGTGTTTTTCTACAGAAAGGAAAACATAGCCAGGAGCACCCGCAGGGAGCAAGCCGTTCCCGACGACATACATGATATCATTTCTGCCGTTTTTTACATGAGAACCCTCACCGTGGCTGATTTCGGAGAAGACAGCCTGATACGCCTGCACTTCCTGCTGGATGATTCGGTATATTCCTCGGTTGTCCATTACCAGGGCAGGAGTGCAGTGGAGACCCGCTGGGGATGGCTTCCCTGCGTGAAAGTGAAACCTATGATGGTATCCGGTGAGGTTTTTGCAGAGAAATATCCCATGACAGTTTGGGTTACGGATGACCTTAATCACATCCCGGTAATGGCAGAATCCAGGATCATTGTGGGCTCGGTCCGTATGGAACTGGTTGATTTCGATGGGTTGAAAAATCCCTTTATCGAATCGCTTTCCAGGAAGGAAGTCAGGGAAAGGATGCGAAATTAGCCGCCGATCTCCACTGTATTTTCAGGTCTTAACTTTTCTTAACACAATTCGGCACCATGCTTGAAAGTTATAACTTTAATCCTGAAAACAACCATTCATGAAAAATTCTGTGTTTATTTCCCTGATAGCAGCACTAGTTTTCATTATGCTGGGTTCCATAGCTTTTCCACCCCAGGATTATGATAAACTATGGGAAAAGGTGTATCAGTTGGAAGCAGATGGGTTACCGCGTTCTGCGCTGGATGTCGTTGACAATATCTACCGGGAAGCCAGGGCTGAAGGTAACCAGCCTCAATTGCTCAAGGCCTTGATATACAGGATCAGCCTGAAGAGCCGCTTTGAAGAGGACCACCTGGCTGATGCCATCGGCTATTTCGAATCGGAACTGTCACAAGCCACCCCGCCATCCCGTCAAATCATTCACTCCCTGCTCGGAGAAATGTATATGTTCTATTATCAGCAGAACCGCTGGAAAATAAATAACAGGGGTGTGGTTACAGGATATGATGAGGAGAACATACAAACCTGGGATGCGGTAAAACTGACAAATACAGCGAGATCACACTACCTCTCATCCCTGGTGGATAGCATGAATTTGCAGGAAATCAACTTGAAGGAATTCACCCCGATCCTTATTAACAGCCAAAAGGAGAATTTTATGCTCTTTCCGACACTCTATGACCTGCTGGCAAACCGGACACTGGAATTCCTTACTTCCCATGATGCGCTTTTCTTTGATTTCAAGGAAAACCTGATCATCTCAGACCCGAAATACATGTCTCCTGCAGCGGACTTTATGCGCATGACCATCCCGGAAGGTGAAGTCCAGCAACAGGTACTTGTTCTTTTCCAACATTTGCTGAAATTGCATGCAGAAAAGCAAAATGAAGCTGCTTTCGTTGACATCGACCTCCGCCGGCTGGAATATGTCTACAATAATTCAAACCAGACAGATGAAGAGGAACAAAATTATATAGCTGCGTTGCGTCAGCTTGGAGACCAATACAGAGAAAGCAAACTGTTTGTGAAGATTGCCGCAAGGTTGGCAAAACGATATATAACGCTCGGACAGAAGTATGATGCGGCAGTTTCGGACGAACACAGGTATGACCTGGTCCGGGCTGAAGAAATTTGTCAGATGGCCCTGGATAAATATCCTATGGCAGAGGAAGGGGTTGAATGCCGAAGAATATTACAGCAGCTGAATGAGAAGGAATATTCATTCCAGGTCGAATCAGCTGTCCTTCCCGGGAAGGAAAGCCCGGCACTGATAAGTTTCAGGAATGTGACCAGGCTGCATATGAAAGCCGTGAAGCTTTCCAGCAAGGAACTTATGGATAATTTTGACCGAATCGAAAAAGACTCCATCAGGGTACTGAAGCGCCGTCCTGCATCCCTATCCTGGACAGTTGAAATACCGGATACTAAGGACCATCAGTCGCATGCGCTTGAAATAGCTGTTCCAGCACTTGAAGCCGGATATTACCTCCTGTTCGCCTCTGCTGATTCCAATTACGCAAAGGATGAACATGTCAGTTATCAAATTTTAAGGGTAACCGACCTTGGATATTTCACCCGCCAGGATCAGCAGGGAAAACACCTGGAAGTCCTTGTTTTTCGAAGGGAAACAGGTCAGGCTGTCCCTGACGCTGAAGTTACGGCTTTCGAATATGTGTACAATCCCAAGGCCATGAAGCAGGAGCTTAGGAAATTGTCCACAGCGGTCACAAAACCGGATGGAGCGGTAACTCTCGACGTTCTTGGGAGTGACCGGCAAAAGCATGTCATTTTCACTATCCGAAAAGACAATGATTTTGTCACTTCCGAACATGGGGAATACCTGCGTCAAACCAATATCGACAACAGGTTTAAAACGAAAACATATCTTTTCACTGACAGATCTATATACCGCCCGGGTCAGACTGTTTATTTCAAAGGACTTGTCATTAAAAGGAACAAACAGGAAACCCTGCTCTGTGAAGCGTATACATCCGAGGTCGAGTTGTTGAATGTGAACGGGAAGAAGGTAAGTACCACAGAGGTCAGGACCAATGAATTTGGCTCCTATCAGGGTTCATTCATCCTTCCGACAGCTTCTTTAAATGGAAGGATGACTTTGAAAACACCCACCGGATCAGTTGGTATAACCGTTGAGGAATACAAAAGACCTACCTTCCAGGTCGTTATTGATTCATTGCATGATACTTATAAAATTGGGGATACCCTGACAATTAAAGGCCGTGCAGAAACATTTGCCGGGGCTCCGGTCAGTGGTGCGGAGGTTAAATACAGGGTAGTACGACGACCATTGATCGAACCCTATTACCGCTATTATTCCCCGCTCCCGGAAGCACGGGAAGTGACGGTAGCGCAAGGCAACACAACTACAAAACAGGATGGACAGTACCAATTTGAATTCCCGGCCAGGAATCCGGGATACAAAAAAACAAGACCCGCTGCCAGCTACCGTTTTACGATCTTCACGGAAGTCTTGGATATGACCGGTGAGGTCCAAACTTCCCACACTGATGTTGTGATAGGAAAACAATCGGTTCTCCTGAATTTTGAAACTTCCGGTATTATTCTTCAGGAATCAGAAAGCCAGCTATTACTTACCGCCAGAAATTACAACGGCCATGATGTGGAGGTGGATGTCAACCTGAATGTTTACCAGCTTCATCCTCCCCAAAGGTTATTACACCAGCGATACTGGAAAGCACCCGATATGGACCGAATCAATGAATCTGATTTTCACCAGTTTTTTCCCCATCTCCCCTTTAAAGAGGAAGGCGACCGGATAAACTGGAGAAAAGATCTCGTTCAATCCTCACAGTATTCCCTTTCCGGAAAAGCAAATGTGCTTTCGGATTTCCTGTCCACTGCTGATCCAGGAGAGTATATGATGGAAGCGGTCTATAGGGATGACAGTCAGGATTCTTCCGTTAGCCGTAAATTCATTACGATCTATTCAAACCGTACAGCCAAACTACCCGGAAATATGATCCACTGGAGTACGGTAGATAAAGAGGTGGCAGAACCCGGTGAAATGGTCTCACTTTCGGTTGGTTCTGCAGCTAAACGGTCCAGGTTCTATTATGAAATCATCAATGGTGAGGATATTGTTGACAGGAAATGGGTAACAGTAAGTAAAAATCAGAAAACCATTCAGGTACCTGTCTTGGAATCCTACCGCGGAGGATTTGAAATTCGAACGGTACTGGCGCGATACAACAGGATATACATTGTTTCCCATCGCGTAGAAGTTCCCTTTTCCAATAAAAAACTGGATATTACACTCGTTACCAAACGGGACTATCTCACACCGGGCACCGGGGAGAAATGGCAGGTGCGAATTCAGGGACCGGAGGGTGAAAAAGCCGCTGCCGAACTGCTGGCAGGGATGTACGATGCCTCCCTTGACCAGTTTACCGATCATGATTGGAAGCTCAAACTGTATGCTTCCAAACGGGCAAGATACGGCTTGAAGTCCGGATTCTTTCATGGATCAGGATCGAGGTTCATCACTTATCGCCAGCAGGATTTTCCAGCCCTGATGACCGTTCGATATCCTCAGATCAACTGGTTTAATTATCAATTCTATGGTACCTCACGTTTTGGTTCCGATGCCATGCTTAAATCTGTAGCCAATATGAGGACGGATCAGGGAGAAGCTGTCGAACAACAGGCAGGTGAAATTCCTGTTCAGCAGGACACCCTTGCGGCTGAATCACCATCGGAAATACCCGATAAACCAGAAAATAACCTCTACATAAGAAGTGATTTTAGGGAAACCGCCTTTTTTTATCCGCAGCTTCATACAGACAGTTCGGGTAGTGTGATGCTCAGTTTTACCACTCCTGACGCACTAACTGAATGGAAACTGATGCTGCTGGCACATGACCGGGACTTGAAAACCGGATGGCTGACACGGACTATTAAGGCAAAAAAGGACCTGATGATCATTCCCAACCTCCCGAGATTTTTACGCCAGGGGGATGGCGTCCATTTTACAGCCAAATTGATCAACTTTTCCGATGAATCGATGGAAGTTAGTGTCGATATTGACTTTTTCAATCCAGTAACGGACAAAAGCATCGATATCCTGCAAAAGGGAAAACAAGCCAGCAAACAGGTCACTCTTCCGGCGAACGAAAGTAAAGTGATGGAATGGCTCATTGCTGTCCCTGATAACATCAGCATGCTGGCTTACAGGGTAAAAGCGGTTTCAGCGAAACATACTGATGCCGAAGAACGGATGATCCCGGTACTTTCCAACCGCATGCTTGTAACAGAGACCCTGCCGATGCATGTTCGTGGAAAGGAAGAACGGAAGTTTACGCTGGATAAACTGAGGAAACAGGATAAAGTGAATGATACCTCGCTGAAAAATTACAGGCTGACGGTCGAATTCACATCCCATCCGGCATGGTATGCTATCCAGGCTCTTCCTTACCTTGAGGAACCGTTGCGCGAAAACGCTTCCGGACTGTTTTACCGCTTATATGCCAACCTGTTGTCTGCCTATATCGTTAACCAGCACCCCAGGATTAAGAAAGTCTTCCAAAGTTGGCAAACCAACCATCCGGATACTTTTTATTCCGCATTGATGAAAAACGAATCTTTGAAAAATACGGTTTTAGAAGCTACCCCATGGGTGCTTGAGGCAGAAGAGGAAGCTGAACAAAAAAGGAGGATCGCCCTTTTGTTCGACATGAATAAAATGGCCGGTGAAAAGCAGGCTGCCATCGAGAAACTTCGTGAATCTCAACTTTCAAACGGAGGATGGCCCTGGTTTAAGGGGATGCGTGATGACAGGCATATCACCCAGCAAATTGTTTTGGGTATGGCCAGGCTGGCTGAAAAGCAAGTGATCATGCTTGATGGTGAGCCTGAGATCAAGTCGATGCTGAACCGGGCGGTCAGATACCTTGACGGCGAATTTTATAAAGATTATACCGAACATAAAAAGAGGAACACCTCTTCGCTCGGTAAGGACCATCTGGGCAGTAATGAGATCGAATACCTTTTCGCACGTTCGCTGCTGATAAACCATTTTCCATTACCGGCTGAGGTCAGGGAAGCATTTGAATACTATACGAAACAGGAAGAACAATACTGGCTGAAGAAAAACAATTACCTGCAATCGATGATCGCCCTGACACTTCATAAGCTGGGGAAACGAAATATCGCGGAAGGGATACGGAGATCCCTTAATGAACGTGCGCTGTACAATGAGGAACTGGGTATGTACTGGCGGCAGGAACAGGGTTGGCACTGGTATGAGGCACCCATTGAAACACAGGCGATGCTTATTGAGCTGTTTGCTAGTGTGGGCAATGATCCACAGGCTGTTGAGCAAATGAAAATATGGTTGTTGAAACAAAAGCAAACCACCCGTTGGAAAAATACTTCGTCTACTGCAGAGGCTATTTATGCTTTACTCCTTACCGGGGATGATCTGCTGGTTGAAAGTGAAGGTGTATCGCTGATTGTCGGAGGAAAACCACTGAACAGGGAACCGGCGAAGACGATAGCTCCGGAAGCAGGTACAGGGTATTTCAAGACCTCCTGGAGCGGTGAAGAAATTAAAGCTGAAATGGGCGATATGGAAGTCAAAAACCCGAACAGTACTATAGTCTGGGGAGCAGCTTACTGGCAGTATTTTCAAGCACTGGATAAGATCACTGAAGCCGAAACTCCGCTAAAAATTACCAGACAGCTTTTTACTGAAATAGCAACTGAGGACGGGCCGGTATTAACTCCCATTCCTTCAGGCCAACAGATCAATTTAGGTGATAAGATTATTGTCAGGCTGATCATCAGTTCTGACAGGACGATGGATTATATCCATGTGAGGGATCTGCGTGCGGCAGCCCTCGAGCCCTTTACCCAGCAGTCCGGTTATAGCTATCAGGGTGGGCTGTGGTATTACCAGAACCTGACGGACATTTCCATGGATTTTTTCATACGGACCCTGCCCAAAGGCACTTATGTGCTGGAATACCCGCTAAAGGTCACTCAACGGGGTGAATTCTCCAATGGAATGGCTTCCATTCAATCCATTTATGCACCTGAGTTTGCGTCCCATTCAAAAGGTTTTCGGATGACCGTTGAGTAGATACTGTATTGCTTAGCAGATGATTTTGTATGGCAGTTTATTAAAATTGAATTGTTTATTAATTCTTTGATGATTGGAACGATATGGCTCACGATTCTGTATATTTTTGTCACGCAAATGCAGCCATTTATGATCAGGAACATGAATTCTAAACCTTATATTTTCCTTTTATCCATCATGTCAGTATTTCTGGCAGGTTACGGACAACAGAACGATACCATTTCATCCGCAACGGAACCTACTGCTTCTTCTCCTGCGAAGGAGGAAACCCGGACGATCATCCTGGCCAATGGAGATACAACAGATTACATCACCGATTCTCCCATTGTTCGTGCCATGGACAGTGCCTTGTATCTGAAATTTTTCCAGCGGCGTTATTTTTCAGTAGATACCACACGCGCTTCGAATTATCATTTTGATCCTGATGAAATTCCTGTTTTTCCGGATTCCATCTATGAACAGAGGATTGAAGCCCTGAACCGGGAGACGCCCATTGAGCTTACCTATAACAAAGAAGTTAAGAAGTTTATCGATGTTTATGCGGTAAACAAGCGGAACCTTACTGCCCGGATGCTGGGATTGGCAGAAATTTATTTTCCCATGTTTGAAGAAATGCTTGACAAGTATGATATGCCGCTGGAAATCAAGTATCTGGCCATTGTGGAATCTGCCCTGAACCCTTCGGCAGGATCTCGTGCAGGTGCAAAGGGTTTGTGGCAATTCATGTATGGAACGGGTAAAGTCTACGGCTTAAAAGTTAATTCCCTGGTTGATGACCGCTATGACCCCATGAAATCTACCATAGCAGCCTGTGAACATCTGCTGGATCTCTATGATATTTACAATGACTGGTCACTGGCACTGGCAGCCTACAATTCTGGCGCAGGGAATGTCAACCGGGCACTCAGAAGAGCTGGCGGTACCCGGAATTATTGGGCGGTATGGCCATTTTTACCCAGGGAAACAAGGGGGTATGTGCCTGCGTTCATTGCAGTCAATTATGTTATGAATTATGCGCCGGAACATAACCTGAACCCCTTGCGGCCAGGCATGTTTTACTTTGATATTGATACCGTTTCCGTGCATGATGTATTGGCTTTTGACCAGTTGAACGAGATGCTGGGAATACCCATGGATGAACTCGAATTCCTGAACCCGCAATTCAAGGAAAATATTATCCCGGCAGGGAATGGGAAGACCTATATCCTGCGGATCCCCCGACAATATACCGGTGAATTCCTGAACAATGAACAGTCACTTTATGCGTATAAAACAAAAAAAGGGATTGAACGGGAAAAACTGTTGGCAGAGGTTGAAAAAGCGAAAAACAGCAATGTTCATATTGTCAGAAGCGGAGAAAACCTTGGATTGATCGCCAAAAGATACCGGGTTTATGTGAATCAGATCAAACGGTGGAACAACCTGAGAAGCAATACGATTTATCCCGGTCAGAAGCTGGTGATCTACGGTGCCGGAAGTGCTGAATTTTACCGGAAGACAAGTACACCTGTCATGCGTTCTGGTGAACAGTCGTATCATGTCGTCAAAAGCGGAGAAAACCTGGGGCTGATCGCCAGGAAGTACAAATGTACGGTAACGGACCTCAAGGAATGGAACAATTTGCGGGGATCAACCATTCATCCCAATCAAAAACTTATCGTATACAAACCGGCCGAAAAAACGGCAAGCAGTGTCAAAGAGGGTAAGTACCTGTATCATATCGTCCGTAAAGGAGATACTTTATGGGATATTGCCAGGGAATATGACGGAGTGACAGTCGACCAGATCAAGCGCCTGAATAACCTGACCAACTCAAACAGAATAAAACCGGGCCAGAAAATCAAAATATCCGTGATCAGCTAATTGCAATTTTTTCCTTCGATTAGCGTTAATGGATAAAATCCCGTTATAGTTATGATTAAAAGATATCACATCGGGTTATTTCTCATCATTCTGATCTTTCTTCTTCCTTCCTGTGATCTTGGCCTGAAGAAAACGGATAAGGTCAGGTCTATCGGAAATACTTCCGAAATACTTGTGGTTGTAGAAAATGAGAGGCAATGGGAGGGGGTGATCGGCAAAGTGATTCGGGAATACCTGGGCAGGGAGCAGTATGGGCTCAATCAGTCTGAGCCGGTCTTTGACCTTGCCCATGTCAATAAAAACAGCCTGTCCGACTTACTGAAAAAACACAGAAACCTGCTTATTGTCGAGATTGACAAGAAGATCCCTCAAACGAAGATTGAGATCTCTACCGACTTATGGTCCAAACCCCAGCAAATTATCAGGATCACGGCACCGGATAGCGATGCTTTTGTCAAAACAGTCGAAGAAAATGTGTATCTGCTGGAAGAAAAATATGACAAGACAGAGCGGGACAGGATACTGTCAGTCTTCAGAACATCGCTTAACGGAAAAGCGCTCAAACAATTAAAGCGCAACTTTGACCTTAAAATGACCATACCCCGTGAATTCTATCTTGCCACATCGGATGCCGATTTCATGTGGTTGCGCAAGGAAGTTGAAAAATATGGCCAGGGTATACTCATCATATCAGAGCCTTACATGGATACGGCACAATTTTCAACCCCCAGCATAGTAGCGAGACTGAACAGGTATATGAAGCAATATGTTCCGGGACCTACCGATGGATCCTACATGAAAATTGATGCGGAGTATTTTCCGCCCAGGTCCAGTGTTGTCAATGATTTTATCACGGACTATACCGTAAAAACTTCCGGGCTCTGGATGCTGGAAAATGATTTCATGGGAGGGCCCTTCCTGAGCTATTCTTTCGTTGATCATCGGAATCATCAGATCATAACCCTCTGCGGTTATGTTTACCGCACTTGAATGATTCGCGTGTGACGTAACCATTGTTTAATGACGAAAGATAATTTCTCAGAGGCGTGCCGGTTACGGCACGCCTTTTTTTGTTTAATATCAATTAATGTACAATGAAAGAATTCAAGAAAGTGTTACTTGAGGAGCATGAAATGCCGAGGCAATGGTATAACATCATGGCAGATATGCCGGAAGGCATGTTGCCTCCCCTGCATCCCGGCACGGGTCAGCCTATCGGCCCTCAGGATCTGGCTCCCCTGTTTCCCATGGCTCTGATTGAGCAGGAGGTTGCCACGGATCGTTATATCAATATCCCTGATGAGGTATTGGATATTTATAAAATATGGAGACCATCACCCCTGGTCAGGGCAACACGCTTTGAAAAAATGCTTGATGCGCCAGTGAAAATATTCTTTAAGAATGAAAGTGTGAGCCCGGCAGGATCACACAAGCCCAATACCGCGGTTCCGCAGGCCTATTACAATTACAAGGAAGGGGTAAAGAAAATGACCACGGAAACCGGCGCAGGACAATGGGGGAGTGCATTGGCATTCGCCTGTAAGTTTTTCGATATCGACCTGGATGTTTTCATGGTCAAAGTGAGCTTTGAACAAAAACCCTACCGGCAAATCATGATGAATACCTGGGGGGCCAATGTGGTTGCATCACCAAGCGAACTGACGGAAGCAGGAAAGAAAATCCTTGCGGAAAATCCCCAATCACCAGGCAGTCTGGGTATCGCGATCTCTGAGGCGGTAGAAATGGCCGCCCGCGATGAAAATACCAAATACTCGCTGGGCAGTGTGCTGAACCACGTATTGATGCACCAGACGATCATCGGTGAGGAGGCGCTGAAGCAATTTGAAAAAGCCGGGGAATATCCTGATGTCGTGATCGGTTGTTTCGGGGGAGGATCCAATTTTGCCGGCATTTCTTTTCCTTTCCTGAAAAATAATTTCACCAGGGATTTCAATACCCGTGTGGTGGCTGTTGAACCGGCATCATGCCCCAAGCTTACCCGGGGAAAGTTCAAATATGACTTTGGCGATACAGTCGGTATGACACCTCTCATTCCCATGTATACCTTAGGGCATGAGTTCATACCACCAACTATACATGCCGGAGGACTGAGGTATCATGGCGCCGGTCCGATCGTCAGCCACCTGCTTAAAAACGGTTTGATTGAAGCCAACTCGGTGCATCAGAAAGAATGTTTCGCGGCCGGAATTTCCTTTGCGCGTACCGAAGGACTTATTCCAGCACCGGAAACCACACATGCTATTGCACAGGTTGTTAGAGAAGCCAGACAGGCAAAGGAGGAAGGAAAGGAAAAAACGATCGTCTTCAATTTCTCAGGTCATGGACTGGTTGACCTGGCTGCCTACGAACAATACCTGAAAGGGCAATTGCAGGATTATGAGATTTCAGATGATCAGATAGATGCCAGCATTCTTTCCTTGAATGGAATGCCTGTCACTGTTTGATCAACGCCCTATCATGCATGCATCAGGCAGGGGTTGTCTGACTGAATTTCACTGAATAATTTTCAGGGGATTTTGAAACAACCCCTGCCGATGATAATGGAATATTTACTACATTGGAGGCAATTAGAGGACCCTCCATGAATGTAGATATATTGAAAGAAGCGATGGAACTGGATAGTATTGATGACTGGGAAGCAGCACATCGCATCATTCAGCATTGGGATACACCCGAAGCGAATTGGATCCATGCCTATTTACATCGGAAAGAAGGTGACCTGTGGAATGCGAATTACTGGTATGACAGGGCTAATCGGGTTATGCCCACAACGAAATCCCTGGAGCAGGAGGCGGAAGAAATTCTGGATTATCTTGAAAACATGTAGCCGGTGGGCTGTTTACTCCCGCTCATAGACTGTGGTTATCCTGCCCAGCTGCGTATTGGACTCATGGACAACCCGTCCCTCTTCATAAGTACCCAGAACGTTCGGATTGGCCTCCATCCCTTCAAAGAAATAAGTGATCTCTCCCGAATCTTCATCAATGATCCACCTGGCTTCATGTGTATTGTTGTTTGAGATGATGACCAGTGTGCTGTCGTCCACAATCCTGAAATAGGTCTTCCGTTCGCGTTCAACAACCTGTGATAACATTTCAGGCGTAACCTCAGCTTCGTTGAATTCCGTCTGAACATCGACCACTTTCCAGGTGCCGATCATTTTGGATGCCAGGTTTCCGCCACAGGCAGTGAGAATAATACCCGCCAATGCGATGATGTAGAAGATCGATCTTTTCATATTCGTTGTATTGAAGGACAAAGATAATTCTGAAAACTTTCTTTACAAATATCTTGACAAGGAATTCAAATTATATTACATTTGACCACTTATTTAAACTATATGGTTTAATCAAATGGTTAAATCTAATCCAACTGAAGAGCACATCATTGCTGCAGCAAAAGAGGTATTTGTCCGAAAGGGGTATGATGGGGCACGTATGCAGGAGATTGCGGATGAAGCTGAAATAAATAAAGCGCTGTTACATTATTATTTCCGTTCGAAGGATAAGTTATTTGAAAAGGTTTTCGAAATGGTGTTTCGGGAAGTCTTTAATACCCTGGCTACGTCACTTTTCACTGTCGATGATTTTGAGGAATTCCTCGAATCGCTTGTTTACAATTACACTGAAACACTGAAGAACAAACCTTACCTGCCCCAGTTCATACTTCATGAACTGAACAGGAACCCGGATCGGATGGTTGAATTGTTACAAGAAAGCCAATTTGACAGGGAAAAACTGTTTGAATTGATCCGGAAAGCTGAACAACAGGGTGTTCTGGTCTATCATCATCCCATCCATCTCATTACCAATATTCTCTCCTTATGTGTCTTTCCTTTTATCGCCAAACCCATCATCAAAGGCTTCATGTTGCAGGGTGATGAGGAGAGCTTCAGGAAATATATCGATGAGCGCCCTGAACATATTCTTCAGTTTGTCAGGGCTTCCATTAAAAATGAAAAGGGAAAATCCTTATGAAAAAATGGATAACCATCATTTTATTGCTACCCTGGTTTATTTCCCAGGCGCAACAGCAAGGCATTACACTTCAGGCCTGCCTGGATAGCGCGGTGCAGCAGTATCCGAGCATCAGGCAACTGGAGATAAACCAGTGGTATAAGATAAACCTGGATATAGAACAGATGATCTATGATGGTGGCCTGAGCGCTTCACAAAAAAAGTTGGAAATCGCAAAACGGGATGTCAGCGATCAGAAAGTTCAGGTGGAACTGTACCAATTGAAAGAAAGAATTTATGCCTGGTTTTTCAATATCATTTACCTGAACAAGAATATCGAGATCCTGGAAGTACTTTATAAAAACCTGGAAGCCCGCATTGAAGAAATGGAGATTGCTTTGGAGGAAGGTATGATACTTTCGTCTGATGTTGATGCGCTGAAGGTTGAAATGCACAACATCAATCAGCAAATCATTGCTTTACGTGAGGATATGCATGCCCTGCTGGAAGCACTTAGTATTCAAACCGGTTTTGAAAACCTTTCCGCTGACCTGTTGATACAACCGGACATTACCATAGATGATTACACTTTTGAAAACAATCGCCCGGAATACATCATGTTCAGCAAACAGCAGGCTCAACTATCGGAAATGGGTTCCGTCACGCAGGTAAAACGCCGTCCTGTTTTCAGTGCCTTTGGTCAGGCGGGCTATGGGCGCCCCGGTTACGATATGCTGAATGAAAACTTTGACGATTATTATATGATCGGTGTCAGGATGAGGTGGCATATCTGGGACTGGGGAAAAGTGAAACGTGAAAAGCAGGTTTATAACCTGCAAAATGGGATCATCCGGGCGCAAAAAGAAACTTTTGATCAAAACCTCCGGTCTGATCTTGCCAAAAGGTTTGCCGAAATCGATAAATATGAGAAGATCATCACTACCGATGAAGAAATAGTTCATCTTCAGGAAAACGTCATGAATACTGTTGACGCACAATTCAGGAATGGTACAGTGACTTCTACCAACTATCTGATAGAGGTCAACAAATTGGTAAAAGCCAGACTGAACCTGGAAGCGCATAAACTTCAGCTCGTTTATGCCCGGTACCAGTACATCACAACCAAAGGAAATTTATAAAATCCAACCATGAACCATATACAACGCCTAATCTTATTCACGGTGATCCTGCTGACCACATTTTCCTCCTGTAACAGGAACGGTAATCTTTCTGATGCCTATGGAAATTTTGAAGCGACAGAACTTATTGTTTCTGCAGAGTCAGCCGGCGAATTGATCCGCTTTGAGATCGAAGAGGGAGATAGAGTACAGGAAGGACAACTCGTTGGGATCATTGATACGACAGACCTGGTGATCAGCAGGAAGCTGTTGTATCAACAGCGAAAAACGATCGGTGCGCAGCTGAAGAGCATCAATTCGGAAATTGAAGTCGCCGAACAGCAATTGCAAAACAGCCTGGTGAATCAAAAAAGAACACAAAACCTGTATGACAAGGGGGCAGCCACCCAAAAACAATTGGATGATATCAATGGGCTCGTTGATGTCAACCGAAAACAAATCCTGGCCATAAAATCGAGGAAAGAAGCGATTATTAACCAGATGTCAGGAATTGACGTTCAGGTGGAACAGATCAACGATAAAATTGAAGATTGCCTGATCAGTAATCCCATGGATGGAACAATACTGGTCAAATATGCTGAACAGGGGGAACTGGCCGGCATGGGCAGGCCGCTTTATAAACTGGCTGATCTTAAACGCATGAAACTAAAAGCGTATATTAGCGGCGACCAACTGCCCCATTTAAAGATCGGTCAGGAAGTTGATGTAATCATTGATGATAGCAAAAAGGAAAACAGGACCCTAAAAGGGATTGTGGAATGGATTTCATCAACTGCCGAATTCACCCCTAAAACCATCCAGACGAAGGAAGAAAGGGTAAATCTGACCTATGCGATAAAGGTCGCTGTGGAAAATGATGGAACGATCAAGATCGGAATGCCGGGCGAGGTCAATTTTATGCATAATATGTCGGATTAGTAATTAACATTTATCAGTAATGAAATTGAGAACCTTTTTGATTGTTTTGGCTGGTTTACTGTATCCATTCTCTGCGCAACTATGGGCGCAATCCATCGAGGGAGACGATATCCTTGGTGTCTGGCTTAACGAAGACAAGGATGCCCACATCAGGATCTATAAGGAAAGTGACAAGTACTTCGGTAAGATCATCTGGCTGAAGGAACCCCTGGATGAAGTGACTGGGGAACCCAAACTGGATGATGAGAACGCAAATCCTGATCTCAGGAGCAGGCCGGTGATGGGTCTGATGCTGTTGCACGATTTTGAGTTTGACGGCGATGACGAATGGGAAGACGGAAAGATTTATGATCCCAAGAATGGTAAAACCTATAGCTGCTATATGGAATTCAGGGATGATAGCAAGGATAACCTTAAAGTGAGGGGTTATGTAGGTTTCAGTATGATAGGCAGGACAACCTACTGGACCCGCGTTGAATAGGGCCGCTCTGCAGGCTTTTCACCGGTTCCTGTTTGCCGTCTGCTGTCCATTAAAGGCTGACTGGTCCGATGAGAATATAAATGTCTGTAGAAGTAAATATATCAAATCTCTCCAAACAATTCGGCGAAACTGTTGCCCTTCGGGATATTGATCTCAACATTCAAGCCGGGGAACTATTTGGGTTCATAGGTCCTGATGGATCAGGTAAAACCACCCTGTTCAGGATATTGACCGGACTGTTGCTAGCAGATAACGGAAAGGCACTGGTCAATGGATGGGATGCTGCAAAGGATTATCGTCAGATAAGGACCATAACAGGTTATATGCCCGGCAGGTTTTCGCTGTATGCAGATCTTACGGTTGAAGAAGCATATTCAACACTTCACTGAAAGAAAATTATAACCTGATCAAGGATATCTACAGTCACATCGAACCTTTCAAAAAAAGAAGGGCAGGTGACCTTTCCGGCGGTATGAAGCAGAAGCTGGCCCTTTCCTGTGCCTTGATTCATAAACCTGAGATTTTAATTCTGGATGAGCCGACAACCGGTGTTGATGCGGTTTCACGCCGGGAATTCTGGGAACTCCTGAAAAAAATGCAGCAAACCGGTATTACCATTTTGGTTTCTACCCCTTACATGGATGAAGCCTCACGCTGTGACCGTGTCGCCCTGATTCAAAACGGAAATTTGCTGGCTGTGAACCCGCCAAAACTTATCATCAGTGAATATCCATATTCCCTCTATGCTGTCAGGACATCCGACATGTATGAATTACCGGCGGATTTGCATGAAATGGATCCGGAAGCATTGGTATACCGCTTTGGGGATACGGTGCATTTATCATCCAAAACAGCCCATGGAAAGACATATATAAAAAAATCGCATTCTTTTTTAGCCGAAGCGGGACATGGCGCTATTTACGTTATCAGTCAGGATCCGGTCATAGAAGACTGTTTCCTTGCACTCATGGATAAATCAGGTACATCATGAATAATAAAGATCATCGCGATAAGGATACTGTCCGGACTCTCAAAGCCTACCTCCGGGAAGGCAATGGTCGCAGGATTTGATGTGGGCAGGGATCCCGAAAAGGTAAAAAAGAATATCGGTTACATGAGTCAGCACTTTTCCCTGTACAACGATATGACAGCCAGGGAAAATTTCAGATTCTACGGGGGGATCTACGGACTATCTGCCAGGTTGATAAGGGAAAGGACATCCTATTACCTGGAGAAACTGGACATGCAGGATCATGGCGATAAGTTGCTCAAAAGCCTCCCCCTGGGATGGAAACAAAAACTGGCCTTTTCGGTGGCCAATATGCACGATCCGGCCGTAGTATTTCTGGACGAACCTACCGGGGGTGTGGATCCGGTCACCCGAAGGCAATTCTGGGAACTCATTTACGAAAGTGCAAACGCAGGAACAACGGTTTTTGTTACCACACACTATATGGATGAAGCAGAGTATTGTGAGCGGGTATCCATCATGTCCCAGGGTAAAATTGTCGCCATCGGTCCGCCTCATGCATTGAAGGAGCAATATATGGTGGATTCCATGGATGAAGTGTTTATCAAGATCGCAAGATAACATGTGGGCATTTGTTAAAAAGGAATTCTTGCACATTTTCCGGGATTACCGGTCAATGATCATCTTATTCGGAATTCCCGTCGTGCAGGTGCTGCTTTTTGGGTTTGCCATCACCAATGATATCAAAGATGCCAAGATTGCCATCCTGGATCATTCAAAGGATGAAATCACCCGGGAGATCACCCAAAAACTGACCGCTTCCAATTATTTCATCCTGGTTGATGAACTGGAGCACAGAGACTTTATTGAAAAGGCTTTCCGAAAAGGGCAGGTCAAACAGGTTGTCGTTTTCGAACCCGGATTTTCCAGAAAGCTCGAGAAGGAGGGGCAAGCGACGGTACAACTTATCCTGGATGCATCTGAACCCAATACGGCCAACATGCTCAACGCCTACACGCGTGCCATCATTGGAAATTATATGGTTCAAAAGCAACGTGAAAGCAAGGTAGCGGGACTCGTTCTGGTTGAACCCATGATGCTTTTCAATCCGGAACAGAAGAGTGTTTACATGTTTGTACCCGGTGTAATCGCCCTGCTACTTATGCTGGTATCTGCCATGATGACTTCCATATCGATCACCCGTGAAAAAGAGCTGGGAACCATGGAAGCCTTGCTGGTATCACCACTGAAGCCGATACAGATTATCCTTGGCAAGGTCACACCCTATGTTATCATGTCCCTGGTCAACCTGCTGACCATCCTGATCCTTGGCACCTTCGTATTCGGTATGCCCATCAAGGGGAGTGTCACCGTCCTGCTGCTGGAAAGTTTACTCTTTATTGTGATGGCCCTGGCTTTGGGCATTTTGATCTCAACCATCAGCAAAACCCAGCAACAAGCCATGATGCTTTCGATGTTTGCCCTGATGCTTCCGACCATCCTGTTGTCAGGATTTATATTCCCGATAGAAAATATGCCCGTTGTCCTGCAATGGCTGAGCCTGATTATGCCACCACGTTGGTTTATCGTCATTATTAAGAATATCATGCTGAAGGGAGTGGGTATTGAATATTTCTGGATGGAAACACTCATCCTTGCCTTTATGATGGTCTTCTTTATCACCATGAGTGTGAAAAAATTCAAAATAAGATTGGCTTAGATGAGAACGATTGGATATATCATACAAAAGGAATTTACGCAAATATTCAGGGATAAAATGATGGTCCGCATCATCTTTTTTATCCCGCTGGTGCAATTGTTGGTCCTCGCTTATGCAGTAACATTCGAGATCAAGCAGATTCGCCTCGTAAGCTTTGACCAGGACAGATCACCCTATACAGCCAGGCTGATCAATAAATTCAGCGGCTCTCCTTTTATTGAATATTTAGGTAATACGGACAGTTATCAGGAAGCCGAACAGATGATCCTCAGTGACAAGGCGGATCAGATCCTTGTCTTTAAGGCGGGCTTTGGAAAAGAGATGAATCTTCACCAGCAGGCTTCTGTCCAGGTGATCACCAATGCCATCAACGGCAATGCAGCCGGCCTGATGAATGCCTACGCCACATCCATTATCAATGATTTTAACCGCGAGATCATCGTCAACCTGTATCCAACGGCCCTTGCAGGTTTGCCGATTGAGATCATACCCTCTTTCTGGTATAATCCTGAAATGGACTATATCACTTTTATGGTCCCCGGTATCCTCGTCCTGCTGGTTACCCTGATCGGGATGTTTCTCACCAGCATGAACCTGGTAAAGGAAAAAGAAATCGGAACCATTGAACAGATCAATGTCACCCCCATCAGAAAAATACAATTTATCGCTGGAAAGCTTATTCCCTTCTGGATCATAGCCAATGTTGATTTTGCCATTGGTCTGATCATTGCCAAACTGATTTTCAATATTCCCATTGTTGGCAGTCTGCCCTTGCTGTTTTTCGTTGTTTCCGTCTACCTGGTAGTAGTGCTCTCATTCGGCCTGTTCATTTCTACCGTCAGCCATACCATTCAGCAGGCCATGTTCATCACCTGGTTTTTTGTTATGGTCTTCATATTGATGAGCGGCTTGTTTACACCCATTGAAAGTATGCCCCAATGGGCACAGGTGGTTGATTACATCAATCCGGTGGCTTATTTTATCAGGATCAACCGGATGGTTATGCTAAAAGGCTCGGACTTTATTGATATTCAAAGAGATTTCTGGATCCTTGCTTTCTACGGGATGATCATGTTTACCTTTGCCACCCGTCGCTACCGGAAAACCACCTGATCATTTACTGCATGTATAAAGGAATAATTTTTGATTTCAACGGTACGCTATTGTGGGATACGGAATTTCACAACCGCGCATGGGATATTTTTCTGAAACGATACCATGTACATTTACATGATGACGAAAAGCAACTCAGGCTGCACGGGAAGAATAATGCGCAGTTGATTGCTGACTTGTTTCCACAGCATATAAGTCGGGAAGAATCGCTGGAGATTGCCAGGGAAAAGGAGCGCTATTATCAGCGTTTGGTGGTCAGCGAAGGATTACGACTGGCTGAAGGCACAACGGAACTGTTTGACAGACTGAAGCTATTGGGCTGTGCATTCAACATTGTGACGGCTTCTGATGCGATCAATGTGGACTTTTACTTCAATCATTACTCCCTGGGCAAATGGTTTAGCAGGGACCAGGTGGTTTACAGTGACGGCAAAATACGACCCAAACCTCATCCCGATATGTTCCTGGAAGCTATGGAAAGGATGAAAATAGTTCCACAGGAAACAATCATTTTTGAAGATTCGGATACAGGCCTGCTGGCGGCACAAAAGTCAGGTGCGGGCAAAATAATCATTGTAAATTCCACCAACAGGAGTTACGAAGATTGGCCCTATGATATCATTCGTTCATTTCATGAGATTGGGGCAGAGGAACTGATCCAGGGCATAAGATAAATGGATTCATTGCGCTTAGGTTTCTGCGAAAGTGGGATGCAATCAGGCAAACTCCACTTTAGCGAGGAAGGCGATCTGCCCGCTGGATGCTTTCCAACCCCGCACCACGGTTAGGTCATCCTTGCAATACTGTATGATCAGTTCTTCACCATATTTGCATTCATGGAAATAGCTCATGTGCATGAAGCTGAGTTCTTTCTGGCCATGTATTTCATATAAAGCGTCATCAAGCCAGTCGATGTATTTCCTGGCGTTGGCATGCCCATTCATATCAAGCGTTGAATGGCGTGGCTTGAGGGTAAAAAGATCACAGTAATTGCAGCTTTTGGTAACGCGTGGCATCTTACGGGTCAGGGCTTCTTTCCGGGTTGCAAAGGCTTCGTACTGTTTATGGGCTTCCATCTTTTGCGGCCTCCGGGTGTCCAGATCAATCAACAACCACTCGGAAGAAGCGTTGCAAAGCACTTCCTGCCCATCCTGACCATACATCACATATTCCCTGAATGCAGATAGTCTTGCCATTTCTCTGGGCCAGGTGACCAACCTGACAGCTTCCCTCCAGCGTGGCATACGGTAAATCTCAATGTTTGCCCTGATCAAAACCCAGGAAAGGTTTTGCCGGCTCATGACCTGATATCCAAAGCCAAGATGTTCGGCATGATCCACTGCCGCCCGTTGCAGCAGGATGTTTAAACCTGTAAGATTCAGAGTACCTGCCGGGCTGGTATCATCCCAGCTGATTATATGTTCGCTTTCCCAGATCTTTTGCTTGCTCATGGACGATCAGAATAAGAAAATAATTCCACTCTGTGGCTCAAAGGAAAGAAAAATAGTCGATTTGGTATTGTTTGAAAGGGTTATTAATCACTCATGCCATTGGAAAATCCCTGGTGGACAGTGAAAAACAGAGATAATTCATTTTTTTGTATTTTTCAAGCACCAATTGACGTATATGCTTCGCATTTTCCACGCCATACTTATTGTACATGTATTGCTCTTATTTTCCTGTACATCCGAAAC
>JARRQC010000017.1:0-19055 GCA_037382165.1 bacterium
GGATTCTACTTTTGGATTTCAGACGGCAGTACAGATCGCGACAGAAGCTGTTGATAAACTGGTGACCACTGCAGCCAGCCACAACCGCGTTTTTGTCCTGGAGGTCATGGGCAGACATGCGGGATGGATCGCCCTGAATGCTGCCGTTGCTGGAGGGGCAGAAGTATGTCTCATCCCTGAATTTCCTTACGACATTAAAAAAGTGAAAGCCGCCCTGGAAAAACGTTTCCGTTATGACAGAGGTTTTGCCGTCGTGATCGCAGCAGAAGGGGCACATGAAAAAGGAGGAGATATTGTCGGCAAGCAAAGTGAAGAAGTTGGCTATGAGCATGTACGCCTGGGAGGAATTGCACGCTTACTGATCGAGCAACTGAAGGAGGCTGGTTTCAAACATGATATGCGTGAGACCGTGCTGGGACATCTTCAGCGGGGTGGTGTACCTATTGCCTATGACAGGGTCCTTTCGGCCCAGTTTGGGGTGAAAGCCTTTGAGATGGTCTTAAAGGGAGAATTTGGTAAGATGGTTTCCTATCAACATCCTGAATTTGTTGCAGTACCTTTGAAAAAAGCCATTGCAAAACCCAACCTGGTGACCAAGAATAACGCCCTGGTGAATACAGCCATAGGACTCGACATCTCCCTGGGCATCTGATAGATAAACTAAAAACATGAAATAACTTTTTTATCTTCGTATGAAATCACGCTTGTGATACCTGTTGCTCACCGTAGAAAAGAAATAACAACTATTAACTAATAATCAATAATTTATAACACAATTGAAATGGAAAATGCACAAGAAATATTGAATTGGCTGACTGATATGGCAATTGCTTACGGTCTCAAACTGATTGGCGCGATCATCGTACTGATCGTCGGTCTCTGGGTGATCAAATTGATCATGAAAGGCATCCGAAGAGCCTTTGAAAAGAGAGAAATGGATGAATCCTTAAAGCCTTTCCTTCTCAGTATGATCAATATTTTACTGAAGGTCATGCTGGTCATCAGTGTACTGACCATGGTTGGGATTGAAATGACTTCCTTTATCGCCATCCTGGGTGCAGCAGGCCTCGCGGTCGGTCTGGCCTTATCAGGAACATTGCAGAATTTTGCCGGGGGCGTCATGTTACTTATTTTCAAACCTTTCAAGGTGGGTGACTTTATCGATGCCCAGGGTTATATGGGTAAAGTTGAACACATCCAGATCTTCGTAACCACTTTGCTTACACCGGATAACAAAACGGTGATCATACCCAATGGACCGTTATCCACGGGATCCCTGGTCAATTTCAGCGCACAGCCGACCCGCCGTGTGGACTTGAGTTTCGGTATTGCCTATGGAGATGATTACGATAAAGCCAGTGCATGGATCATGGACCTGATGAAAAAGGACGAACGGATCTTGTCCGAACCCGAACCTTTCGTAGGATTAAAGGAACTGGCGGATAGTTCTGTAAACATCGCCGCACGTGCCTGGGTGAATGCTTCAGATTACTGGCCGGTATACTTTGATATGCATCGTAAATTCTATAAAGGCGCCGATGCCCAGGGTATCAGTATTCCATTCCCACAACTCGATGTGCATTTGGAAAAATAGGCTGCGGGATGTAACCGTAACTTTTTTACATCGTTATCCGTCTTACAGGTTAAACATCCAGGGGGAATATTCCCTCCTGCCATTGATTCATATATCCATAACATCATGCGACATCTAAGTATTCTCGCCATTATCCTTCTCACCCTGCACACGGCTGGTTATACGCAGCCAAAAGTCTATGCGACCGGCGGGCCGGAGGTGATATTCTCACTCGCAGAAATTGACAACAATGGATACAAGGGGGGTAATATTCTGCGATTTGCCCCATTCATGAACGTCCAGGTATTTGGCAACGCGGATTTTGGAAAACATTTTGGGCTCATATTCGGAGGAGCCATCCGGAATGTGGGATTTATCTATAATTATCCCGATTCGGTATCCAAATTCAAATACCGGTCCTATAACCTGGGAATTCCGGTGGGGTTGAAAGTGGGAAATATGAATGGATTCCTGCTTTATGGCGGCTATGAGATTGAATTTCCCTTCAGTTTCAAGCAAAAGGAATTTTATGACAACACCAAGATCAAAAATGTGGAATGGTTCACGTCGCGACTGCCATCCTATTACCAGTCGTTCTTTGTAGGTGTGCAATTTCCCTATGGTTTCAGCCTGAAATTCAAATATTATTTTTCTGAATTCTTTAACCAGGAATACCGCACATCTGAAGGGGATCAACCTTATCAAGGACTGCAGGCCAATATTTTTTATTTCTCACTGAACTTCTCCATATTCCGCAACAACAAGATGTATCACCAGGAATACCGGAAAAGTAAAGACACCGAATATTACTGATAACTACCGATTCGGACATTTGATTCCCTGCTGTGTGATCATGGCAGGGAATTTGTTTTATTTACAGAACGAATTACTTTACCGACCAAGATGAAAAGCGTAATGTACTTGCTGATCAGCCTGTTCCTGATGAATATATCACTGTCAGCCAATGAGGAGGATTCATTTCAGTGGCCCAAGGAGCTGGCCATCCAGAATGCCACAGTGACCCTTTACCAGCCCCAATATGACTCTTTCAAGGACAATATCCTTGCCGGGAGAATGGCCTTGTCGGTGAAGCAGAAAAAGGAAGACCCAGTTTTCGGGGCGATGTTTTTCAAAGCCCGCCTGGCCACCGATCTGGAAACGCGAACCGCGGTCCTCGAAAAACTGGACATTGAAAGGTTGCTGTTCCCCGGGGTGGAAGACTCTGCCAGAATTGAGCGTCTGAGCAAACTGCTTATCGAGGAGATCGAATCGTGGGATGTGGTCATGTCACTCGACCGCATCGCGTCCAGCCTGTCGGAAGTGGAAGACCTCAACGAGCTGTCCGTCCAGCTGAATAATGCGCCGCCTGACATCTATTTTCGAAGCGATCCCGCCGTCCTGGTCAGCATCGACGGAGATCCCATCGAAAAGGAAGTGGAAGGGGCCGGATTTGAATATGTGGTCAATACCCCTTTCTTTATCGTGAAAAAGGGCAGCACCTATTACATCAAGGGCGGTAAGTTCTGGTACAGCTCCAATATGGTTTCCTCCGGATATACGGAAGCAAAGAAGGTACCATCCGACATTGAAAAATTTGCCGCAGACAACCTTCCTGAATCCGAACTGGACTCCATCTCACAGACCATTACCGAAGCACCGGCCCTGATCGTCACCACGAAACCTTCCGAACTGGTCATGACCGACGGGGAACCCGATTACTCGACGATTGAAGGTACCACGCTACTTTACGTATCCAATACCACCAGCGATATCATCATGGATATCAATACCCAACAGCACTATGTATTGCTGGGCGGCAGGTGGTTTGCATCCAAGTCACTCAGCGACGGTGACTGGCAGTTCAAAACAACCGTCGAGGTACAATGGGACGGTGATCCCAAATTTGAAAAGATCGAGGATACGGATGTTTCGGTTGCCAAAAACGCTGACAAAACCGTTCTCCTTATCGGTGGAAAATATTATTGCGTGGACGATGCCATCTGGTTTTTCGCGGACCAGCCGCAGGGTCCGTGGGCAGTGAGTGATGCACGTCCCGCCGAGGTGGATCAGATACCGCCTGAATCGGAAGCGTACAATGTGAAGTATGTTTATATCTATGAATCCACTCCTGAGGTGGTTTATGTCGGATACCTGCCGGGATACACCTGGTCTTATGTTTACGGGGGTTGCGTGGTTTATGGCACAGGCTACTGGTACCGTCCGTGGTACGGCTATTACTATTACCCGCGACCGGTGACCTGGGGTTTCGGCGTGCACTGGAACCCCTGGACCGGATGGGGATTCTCCTTCGGTTTCAGCTACGGATGGATCGGATGGAGATTCCATCCTTACGCAGGTTGGTGGGGACCCAGGGGCTATTACCCCGGGTACCGTCATGGATATCACCGGGGCTATCATCATGGTTACCGACACGGATACCGGCAGGGTGCTGCCCGGGGATACGCCGCCGGGTATCGCGCATCCAACAACAACGTCTACCGCAACCGGGCGTCCGGCGTAAGGACGACCAGTCCCGGCACCCTTCCGGCCAACCGTAACCTGAACAACAAGGCACGGCCGTCCACGAAACCCAACAACATGTACACCGACCGCAAAGGCAATGTATATGAACGTAAGAAAAACGGTTCATGGGAAAACCGAAACAATCAGCCGTCAACACGGCAACGGGATGTTCAGTCGCGGGACAGGTCGAACAGGCAGCCCACTACTCAACCTCAGACCAGGGAAAGGACGAAGCAAACCTCAACACAGAAACAAACCCGGCAAAGGCAATCTTCATCAGGCATGTCCACACAACAGCGGAAGAACCTGAACCAGTCCTACCAGAACCGGAGTCGGGGAACCCAGAATTATAACCGGTCACAATCGTATAACCGCGGCGGATCTATGAACCGGGCCGGTGGATCCCGTGGCGGGGGCAGAAGGAGATAAACAGGTTATATCGCCAGGTGGATACCACCTTACTTATGAATCATTCTATTCCGTACGAATGACCGGTGGACCTGACCAAAGTATTGCCGCCAATCCGGCAAGTCAAAAATTCCAACTTACCCCATGCAATGTTTCTAAATCGTTTCTCTCATTAGATCAGGATGTTCTCACACCAGAAAAACAAACCGCATGGTCCCGCCAGGATAGATGATTCCAGGCGATTCGCACCGGACAGGCTGTTCTATGAACCCTATTATATATCCTTTACTTTTACTGATCGCCATAGGAAGTACATGAATATGTGATGGTCTCGGGCTGTCTTACAGGTGAATTGGATATTTTACTGGAAGCCGATCTTTTTGACTTTGCCTCCGGAGAACTGATATGGGCAGCGCAGACCGAAACAGTTAACCTAAACCAGTTACGGATATCACATCCAGTTTTTCTTCCGAATTGGTGGAAGACCTGGCAAAAAGCAAGGTTCTCCATAGAAAATATATGGACTGATACTGGTAATTAATAATTTTCTATAAAGGAGAGAAAGTATACAAATCTATTTTCGAAGCCATTATTGCCTATCGTGAAAATCCCGGGAAACAGCCAGATGAGAAAAAGAATGGGACGGTACATTCATCGGGTACTAAACAATTTTGCCCTTTGCTTGTTGTGCACGATGAATCATGGCAAATTATTCAATAAAAGAGGTAGAGCACTTAAGCGGGATCAAAGCCCATACAATCCGCATCTGGGAAAAACGGTATAAGATCGTTGAACCCAAGAGGACGGAAACCAATATTCGATATTATGATGATGAGGATTTGAAAAGGATCCTTAATGTATCCGTCCTTAACAGGTACGGTTACAAAATTTCCAAAATAGCTGAATTACCCCAGGATAAGCTCTACCGTGAATTGATGAATATTTCCCACTCCAATGGGAATATGGAAGGCCAGATCGAAAATATGATCATGGCGATGATTGATTTTGACGAAACAGGGTTTGAAAAAATCTTCAACAAATCGGTAGTGAATATTGGATTCGAAGAAACGATTATACAATTGGTCTATCCGTTTTTTGAAAAAATCGGGATTCTATGGACTACCGGAAATATCAATCCCGCCCAGGAACATTTTATTTCGAATCTGATCAGGCAAAAAATGATTGTGGCCATTGATGATCTTCCCAAAGACACAAAAGGTCACTCATGCAATTTTGTGTTGTTTCTTCCGGAAGGCGAATGGCATGAACTCGGTCTGTTGTTCTATTATTATATTATTAAGAAGAATGGCCACCGAATAACCTATCTGGGAAGATCATTGCCCCTGAATTGTCTTGAGGAATTGGAAAAACATTCACCCTTTACCCATATTGTCACCACCGTTAAAACGTCCATTGCGACGGAAGATGTTATTGGTTTTCTGCATCAAATCTCAAGTCGCTTCCTGAATAAATCTATTTTCTTACTGGGTACCAAATGTGATAGAAGCCGTTCCGAACTTCCTTCCAATATCATTCTTCCCCATAATCTTCAGGATTTTAAAAACTACCTCGGGAAAATATCTTAGCTTCCCTGAAGCGACAAATCCTACATCTCATTCTACCTATTTCATTATAGTTTTACATGCATGTTTTAATTATAGTTTAAGCCCGCTGGGTATCTGAAGGTTGGAATAATAGAATCAGTAATCCCCAAAAGAACTCAATGGATAGACCGCGTGGGAGCTGCCTGCCGACAGAGCGATATGATCCCTAGATTCCGACGCGTTTGGAATTGATTTAAACAACATGTATTTTGTTTAATGCCTCTTACCATCTCGTTAACATTTTTTTAACATTTTGTAACTGACTGATAATGTGTCTCTCATGAATTTTAGATGTTATTTTGTTTAATTTTTATGCATTTTTCCTTGACATTTTATTTTTTGTGTTTATATTTGCAATTAAATAATTAAACAAAACATCAAAAACATACGATCATGACACTTCAGGAATTCAACCACAGAATGCTCGGGCTGCAGGACAGCTTGCAATATTATGCGTATTCTCTCACAACCAACACAGAAGATGCCAATGACCTGCTCCAGGATACTTTTCTCAAGGCACTCTCGAATAAGGATAAATTTGATCCTGCCACCAACATGAAAGCATGGGTTTATACCATCATGAAAAATACGTTTATCAATAATTACAGGAAAGCCAAGAGGGCCAATACCATCATTGATGATTCACAGGATCTTTATTACATCAACAGCAAACAAAAAGATCACAGCATCGATCCGGATTCACATTATAACCATGGTGAGATCATGAAAGCAATTCGTGAGTTGGACGACAATCAAAGAATTCCTTTTGAAAGACATGTAGAAGGCTTTAAATATAAAGAAATAGCTGAAGAGTTGAATCTTCCAATAGGTACTGTTAAAAGCAGGATATTTCTCACAAGGAAAAAACTATCTGAAAAACTAAAAGACTTTCAAAACTAGAAGAGCTTCAATCTCACTAACCAATTACTTGTAAAACCGGGGCTGGTCATAACAAACCAGCCCTTTTTTATTCCAGAAAGTAATGTTTAATTAAATAAAAAATTAATTGAACAAATAAATGTTCAAGATGTTATTGCAATAGTTAAACAATAAATATGAATCAAATAAATACAATCATGAGAACTCTAAAATCCCTGATAGCAACTTTTATACTGCTATCATTTTTCAATCTGGCTGCAAATGCCACTGCCAGGGTCCAGGTGATCCACAATTCGGCGGACCTGGCGGCTGCCACTGTTGATGTATGGCTTGATGATGTCCTCTTAATAGATGATTTTTCTTTTAGAACAGCATCCCCATTTATAGATGCTCCCTCCGGAGTAGAATTTACCATAGCCATACAGCCTTCAAACAGCACCAGTCCGGACAACCCGCTCTGGTCACAAAATTATACACTTGAAGATGGTGAGACTTATATTCTGATCGCCAATGGAATCGTGAGCCCTTCCGGATATGATCCGGCTACTCCATTTGACATCTATGTATATGGAATGGGGCGTGAGATGGCATCTGATTCCTCCAATACAGACGTTCTTGTATTTCACGGCTCCACTGATGCTCCCACTGTTGACGTGGTGGAAATTGGCGTAGGTGCAGGAACGATCATAGATGATTTGTCCTACGGGGAATATGCCGGTTATCTGGAATTGCCCACCGCGGATTATGTTTTGGATATCCGTGATGAAACCGGACAGAACTCAGTAGTTGCTTATGATGCACCGCTGGCCACGCTGGGATTGTATGGTGAAGCACTGGTAACTGTCGCTTCCGGATTTCTCGCACCTGAAAACAACAGTGAAGGGCCAGCCTTCGGTCTCTGGGTAGCACTTCCTTCAGGCGGCACATTGGTTGAACTCCCCGTGCATCAACCGACAGCCAGGGTACAGGTGATCCATAATTCCGCTGATCTGGCTGCAGAAACGGTGGATGTTTGGCTTGATGATGTCTTATTGCTCGATGATTTTATGTTCAGGACAGCGTCTCCTTTTGTAGACGCTCCTGCAGATCAGGAATTTACAATCTCCATACAACCACCCTCCAGTACCAGCCCGGATAATCCGCTCTGGTCACAGAATTATATGCTGGAAGATGGTGAAACCTATATTCTGATTGCAAACGGGATTGTAAGCCCGTCCGGTTATGATCCGGCCACACCTTTTAATATATATGTGAATACCATGGGGCGCGAAATGGCCTCCAACCCATCCAATACGGATGTGCTTGTTTTCCATGGCTCAACTGACGCACCGACTGTCGATGTTGTGGAGATCGGTGTAGGAGCAGGAACGATTGTAGATGATCTCTCCTATGGAGAATATGCGGGATACCTGGAACTTCCCACTGATGATTACATTCTTGACATTCGTGATGAGACAGGCCAGAACTCCGTAGTAGCTTACAATGCACCCCTCGAGACACTTGGACTGCAAGGCGAAGCCCTTGTTACCGTAGCTTCCGGTTTCCTGGCTCCTGAAAATAACAGCGACGGGCCAGCCTTTGGTCTCTGGGTAGCACTCCCTGCCGGGGGCAACCTGGTTGAACTACCGGTTTATGAACCGACTGCCCGTGTACAGGTAATACATAATTCGGCAGATCTTGCAGCAGAGACCGTAGATGTCTGGCTGGATGATGTGCTCCTGCTTGATGATTTCATGTTCCGTACAGCCTCACCTTTCATCGATGCGCCTGCAGGTCAGGAATTTACTATCTCCATACAGCCACCCACCAGTACCAGTCCGGATAATCCGCTCTGGTCACAGAATTATACGCTGGAAGACGGTGAAACTTATGTACTGGTAGCTAACGGTATTGTCAGTGCTTCCGGCTATGATCCTGCTACCCCCTTTGATATTTATGTTTACGGAATGGGGCGTGAAATGGCTTCCGATTCATCCAATACGGATGTACTTGTTTTCCACGGTTCTACCGATGCGCCGACCGTGGATGTCGTAGAAATTGGTGTGGGCGCAGGAACGATCGTCGACAACCTGGCTTATGGGAATTTCGACGGTTATCTTGAACTACCTACTAATGATTATGTACTGGATATCCGCGACGAAAGCGGTCAGAATTCAGTAATCGCTTTCGATGCGCCGCTGGCTACTCTCGGACTTTATGGTGAAGCCCTGGTCACTGTGGCCTCAGGATTCCTGGCCCCAGAAAATAACAGTGATGGTCCCGGATTCGGACTTTGGGTGGCACTGCCCACCGGAGGCAATTTGGTGGAACTCCCGGTTCATGTTCCAACAGCCCGTGTGCAGGTCATTCATAATTCTGCAGACATGGCGGCAGAAACAGTAGATGTTTGGCTGAATGATGCACTCCTGCTCGATGACTTCATGTTCCGGACCGCTTCTCCCTTTGTAGATGCACCCGCGGGAGAGGAATTTACTATTTCCATTCAACCCCCATCAAGCACCAGCCCGGATGATCCGATCTGGTCGCAAAATTATACACTGGAAGATGGAGAAACCTATATTTTGATTGCCAGTGGTATCGTGAGCCCTTCCGGTTACGACCCGGCAACACCTTTTGATATTTACGTGTATGGAATGGGCCGTGAAATGGCTTCAGATACCAATAATACAGATGTGCTTGTTTTCCACGGCTCTACAGACGCACCCACTGTTGACGTGGTAGAAATCGGAGTGGGAGCCGGTACTATAGTTGATGACCTTGCTTATGGTGAATATGCAGGTTATCTTGAGCTGCCTACTGATGACTACATTCTTGATATTCGTGATGAAACCGGTGAGAATTCTGTAGTTTCCTACAGTGTTCCGCTGGAAACACTTGGACTGGATGGCGCTTCACTGGTAGCTGTTGCTTCCGGTTTCCTGAATCCTGACAACAACAGTGACGGAGAGCCTTTCGGACTCTGGGCTGCCTTGCCAACAGGAGGCGCGCTGGTTGATCTTCCCGAATTCGAGGCAGGAACCGCCAGGGTACAGGTAATTCACAACTCGGCAGATGCTGCTGCAGCATCCGTCGATGTTTGGATCAACGATGTACTGGCCCTGGACAATTTTGCCTTCAGAACTGCCACTCCGTTCATTGACCTCCCGTCAGGGATTAATATTAATATTGCTATTAAAGGACCTGATTCGGAAAACGCAGAAGACCCGATCTGGTCGCAGAATTATAACCTTGAAGATGGTGAAACTTATGTGCTGGTTGCCAATGGTATTGTCAGCCCATCCGGTTATGATCCCAACCAGCCTTTCGACATTTATGTATACGGAATGGGCAGGGAAATGGCTTCCGAAGCCACCAATACAGATGTACTGGTATTCCATGGCTCAACCGATGCGCCGACTGTTGACGTCGTTGAGATAGGCCAGGGCGCAGGAACCATCGTAGATGATCTGATGTATGGTGACTTCCAGGGTTATCTTGAATTACCCACTGCCAACTATGTGCTTGACATTCGCGACGAATCCGGTCAGAATTCAGTTGTTGCCTACCAGGCACCCCTTGCAGATCTTGGTCTGGATGGAGCTGCACTGGTTACGGTTGCTTCCGGTTTCCTCAACCCGGCCAACAACAGCGATGGCGCTCCGTTCGGATTATGGGTGGCACTGCCCGCAGGTGGTGAACTGGTTGAATTGCCGGTATATGAACCTGCGACGGCACGCGTGCAGGTCATTCATAATTCAGCCGACGCAGCTGCCGCGGTAGTTGACGTTTGGTTGGATGAAACCCTGCTTTTAGATGATTTTGCCTTCAGGACCGCCTCACCATTCGTGGATGCACCTGCAGGACAAGAATTTACGATCTCCATCAAAGGTCCGGACAGCGAAGATCCCAATGATCCGATCTGGTCACAACAATATACATTGGAAGAAAATGAAACCTACATACTTATTGCCGGTGGTATTGTGAGTGCATCAGGTTATGATCCAAATACACCATTTGACATTTATGTATATGAAGAGGGTCGTGAGATGGCCACTACCGAAAGTAGCACTGACGTGCTGGTATTTCATGGTTCAACCGATGCCCCTGTAGTTGATGTAGTAGAAATTGGCGTCGGTTATGGAACTATTGTTGATGACCTTGCTTACGGTGATTATCAGGGATATCTTGGATTACCTGTCCTCAATTATGTTCTTGACATCCGCGATGAAACCGGACAGAATTCCGTGGCTGCCTACCAGGCCCCATTTGCCGACCTCGGACTTGGCGGTGTCGCTTTGGTAGCTGTCGCTTCAGGTTTCCTGAACCCGGCCAACAACAGCGACGGCGCAGGTTTCGGTTTGTGGGCGGCATTACCATCCGGTGGTGCACTTGTCGAATTGCCGGCTTATGAGCCTCAATCAGCCAGGGTTCAGGTGATCCACAACTCCGCCGATGCGGCAGCAGCTGTGGTAGACGTATGGTTGAATGAAACACTGCTTTTGGATGACTTTGCCTTCAGGACAGCATCTCCTTTCGTCGATGCACCTGCAGGACAGGAGTTTACCATTTCCATCAAAGGTCCTGACAGTGAAGATCCCAATGACCCGATCTGGTCACAGAACTATACCCTCGAAGAGGACGAAACCTATGTACTGGTTGCCAACGGTATCGTCAGCCCATCCGGTTACGACCCCAACCAGCCTTTCGATATTTATGTATACGGAATGGGCAGGGAGTCTGCTTCAAACGGTAATAATGTTGATGTACTGGTCTTCCACGGTTCCACTGATGCCCCAACGGTTGATGTGATTGAAACCGGTCAGGGTGCGGGTACCATTGTTGACGATCTGAGTTATGGAGACTTTGCCGGTTACCTTGAACTGCCGACCGCTGATTACCAACTGAGCATTGCAGATGAAACAGGTGCCAATGTTGTGGCCGTATTCCTCGCTCCGCTGGAAACCCTGGGATTGCAAGGTGCTGCTCTTACGGTAGTTGCATCAGGCTTCCTGAATACAGGGAACAATAGTGATGGTGCCGGTTTCGGACTTTGGGCCGCTGCTCCTACAGGTGGAGCTTTGGTTGAACTTCCCAATGTGACTTCGGTGGAAGAGAACCTGTTTGAAGAGTCTTCTTTTGTGGTGTATCCCAATCCATCCTCCGGAATTGTCAATATCAATTATGACCTGACCAAAGCCTCAAATGTATCTATCTCTGTATATGATATTACAGGCAGCGTAGTTCAGCATGCCGATCTTGGCAGGCAGCAGGATCAGATGAATCAGGCCACATTGGATATCAGCAGTCTGAATAACGGACTCTATTTCGTAAGGGTTCAGGCTGGTCAATCTGTTATTACCCGGAGAATACAGGTAATTAACTAATTGATTTTTTTAAAATGCGTAAGCCTGTCTGGATTTCCAGGCAGGCTTTTTTATTTTAATCCTTTTACTTTTGGTATTCCTGCTACAAATTCCTTAAGATAATAGGGTTCGAAGTAGGCAACGTCTTCAAACTGCTTTTGTAAGAATTTCTCTTCGGCAATGCGGGTAAGGAATTTAGCAGATGGCAGGAAATCGTCGAGGAAAATGGAATTTTCATGGGAATGGAAAAATTTTTTGCATTTTTCCGAGCCATCACCGGCAAAAACAACCTTTTTCCTGTTGAGAAGATCCTCAAAGGTATTTTCATGGATCACCTCTGCCCGGACAGGTTCGATTACCGACAATTGTTCATCGTAGACAGCCATATAGACTTCCATCCTCCTGGCATCGATCATAGGGATAAAAACATGTTCATTGGCATTTTCCAGCCTGGCTATCATACCGGCAGCGAGCGCTTCCAGCGATCCAACTGCAATCAGCGGGATATTCAACGCATAACAATATCCCTTGGCGGT
This sequence comes from bacterium, assembly GCA_037382165.1. Taxonomy (GTDB): domain Bacteria; phylum Bacteroidota; class Bacteroidia; order Bacteroidales; family F082; genus JAADID01. Next base: position 12,866 of record JARRQC010000017.1, read on the forward strand.
ACTCACCCCAATACGCAAACCGGTATAAGAACCGGGTCCCATGCTGACAGCCACTGCGTCAAGATCACTGAAGGCAAAACCGGCTGATTTGACTACTTCTTCCGAAAAAAGGGTGATATTTTCAGCATGTGAATACTTTTCTGCCGATTCCCTGATGGCCACTACATGACCTTCTGCACCCAGGGAAACACTGCACATGCGGGTAGATGTTTCTATATTCAAAATGCGGGCCATGGGAAAAATGTTGTCAAACTAAAAATACAACCTGATTAAAATACCAGGATGAGTCAGTTATTAGTCTTCTTCGGATTTGAAAAGATCATCCTTATCCACTTTTTCTACCTCATCCCCGTTCTTCAACGTCTTTGAGACTGCGCGGTAAGGTGCTGTGATCACCTCATCGCCTGCGGAAATGCCGGATAAGACTTGTATATACATGTTATTCTGTATGCCTGTCGTTACCTTTTTCAGGCGGGCTATTCCATCATCATAAACGAAAACGTACTCTTCCAGCTCCTCTTTTTCCCCGGTATCCTTACTGTCATCTTCAGGGCTGATTTCTTCGCTCGTTTCCCTGGATGATCTGCTGCGTCCTGTGGTATCTGCGCGAGTTGTGACGGCCTGGATGGGTACGGTTAATATGTCGTGTCGCGTTTCCGTTTCAATATCCACAGTGGCCGACATCCCGGGTCTGAAAGGCGAAGGAATCGGATTCTCGGGTTGGATCAGGTCTTCATAGGATTCTTTAAGCATCATGATCTTCACATCAAAATTGGTCACCTGGTCGGCACTGACACCTACCGTATTGGCTGAGGTGGCAATTTCAGTAACCACACCACTGAATTTCGTATCCAGGTAAGCATCCACTTCTATGATCGCAGTATCAAACAAGGAAACCCTGACGATATCATTTTCATTCACTTCTACATTCACTTCAAGTACATCGAGGTTGGCGATCCGCATGATCTCAGTACCTGCTGAAAACTGGGATGCCCCCGTGACCCGTTCTCCCACTTCGACATTGAGTTGGGAAACGGTGCCATTATTGGGGGAAAATATACTTGTTCGATCCAGGTTTTCCTTGGCTTCCTTTAAAGATGCCCGGGCACTGGATACCTGAAACTGGGCCGAGCGGTAACTCTCTTCTGCGGCTACTACATCGGCCTTCGCCACTTCGTATGTAGAGGTTGCCGCATCAAATTCTGCCTGTGATATGACCTCTTTTTCAAACAATGTCTTACTGCGGTCATAATCCAGCGAAGCTTTCTGAAACTGCGCTTTACTTTGGGCTATGCGTGCATTGGCATTGGCTTTATTCGCCTGGGCGGTTTTATAAGCCGCCTCGGTACGTTCATACAGTGAAATATAGATTTCAGGGTCGATCTTAGCGAGGGAGTCACCTTTCTGTACAAATTCCCCTTCTTTTACGTACAACTCTACCACCTCTCCCGATATAAACGGACTGATCTTGACATCCCTGGCTGGTTGTATCTTCCCATTGGCTGCCACAGTTTCGATAATTGTCCTGCTTTCTGCCTGTTCCGTGGATACCTTTGTGCTTCTGGACTTTAGGCTTTTTTGTACTGCAACAATAACCAGGATCGCAATGACAGCTACAATGCTGATGATGATCCAGAGTTTTTTTCTGCTGGTTTTTGCCATTTCAATATTGATTTAGGATTGAAATCAATGGTTAAAATTAAGGCTTATTACCTTAGAATTGCCTTTAAACTGGAATATTATTCACTTGCATCGGCAATACCCTCAAGGGAAATACCTTTTCCCAGGTAAAAATCAAGGACCTTAACCTTAAAAATGTAGTCATACTTGGCATTGGCAAGTTCCGATTCGGCAGTACTGAGCTGTATCTTGGATACATTATACTCTGTGGCATTGACCATACCCACATTGAACTTTTCTTCCATGTATTTGAATGACTCTTGAAAAGCCTCGACAGACTTTTTACGGGCAATATACGTCTGGTAGGCAGCGATAGCATCTGCATAGGCGGTTTCTATATTCTTGCGCAGGATAAGTTTTTGCTGGGCCAGGTTGATTTCAACGGCCTCCCTGTACACCTTGGTTTTCTTAATATTGGTGGATACCTGATATCCATTGAAGATGGGAATCTGCAAACCGAAAAAGAGGCCGCCAAAGCGGTTATCCACCAATTGTTTGTCAAACGCTTTCACATCAGTACCCCTTATGGGGAAACCGGTGATGGGGTCTTCACCGACAACCTCATAGATCTGGTCAGAAAAGGTCGTACCATACTGACCGCTGGCATAGAGCCTGGGGCTGCGCATCCCCTTGGCCATCGACAGTTGCCTTTCCACGCTCTCAAGCGATGATTCGGCACTTTTGATCTCAGGCATGATCGTTACCGCTGTGTTGTATATGACCTCAGGAGGAAGAAGTGTTGGTGTTTCGGTTATTTCAAGCTCAGGTTTTTCAATATCAAACTCCGCATTCGCTTCAATATCCAGAAATTGCTTGAGGTCCAGGTAGGCAAGCATGAGATTGTTCCTGGCCGTGATGAGGTTGGCTTCATCATTGGCCCCCTGTGCCTGGATATCATAAAGATTACCGCGGGCCAACACACCGGCTTCTACCTGTTTTTCGGTGCGATCGATCTGTTCTTTGGAAATGTCAACCTGACGCTGGGCATTGTTAACCAATTCAATATTGAAAAGAATCAATAAGTATTGTGCTGCAATATTTAGCGAAATGTCGTTGCGAATCTTATCAGAATCATATTTTTTAGCCAGGTAATCAAATTGCTTTTGCTTGACGTTGTTTATCTGCTGCAGCCCGTTGAACAGGGTGATCTCTGAACTCAGTCCAAGCCTGAATTGTTGTGTTTGTTGGGTGACAAAAAGGTTAAGCTGTGGATCCAGCGTACGTCCCCAGTTGTATGCTTCCGACACATTTCCGTTCAAATTGGGCAGCATATTCAATTTGCTTTGCTGAAGATCTTCATCGGCAGAATAAACATCCAGCACACTCTGTTGGATGGAAAGGTTGTTTTCATAGGCATATTCTATGCACCTTTCCAATGACCATAACTCCTGGGCATAAATATTTACACTTAACATGACTGCAACCAAAAGGGTTGCCAGTACATAAGCTTTTCTGTTCATTTGAATTGTTTTTTGGTATTATAAAAACAAGTTTAACTAAAAACGTGCCATAAAAGTAAGCATCTGATAATCAAAATAATGAATTTCCATTGAAAATAGCCTGTATTTAAGGTTGTCCAGTACATGACAATCATTGTTCATTAACGAACAGGTTATTATTGTGAGCCATTACATCGGCCACACTTGAAAAAGAACCGCAAGGCCATTGCTAAAAAAAGTAAATTTGAAGACAGCCATCCGCAATAAAAAATGAAAAAATTAATCGTACTGCTCTTTTTGTTTACGCAACTGGTCATTACAGGTCTCAGTCAACCACCCGAGATTGGTGATACCCTTCATGCCATCCATTATGCCATCCACCTGGGAGAGATCAATCCAGGCAACCAGCAAATTTCTGGCCATACCGAAATCCTTTGCACTTCCCTCGTTGACAACCTGGATTATATTCCCCTGGAGTTGAAAGATCTTGATATTGACTCTGTAAAAGTGGGAAATCTCAATCTGCCTTTTACCCATGAAAACGAGGTTGTCAGAATCGAACTGGCTTCTCCGCTGAATACCGGAGATACTTTGGAAGTGGAAGTATATTATGGCGGCAAACCTTTTCACGAAAACTGGGGTGGCTTTCATTTCTCCGGCGATTATGCGTTCAACCTGGGCGTCGGTTTCATTTCCATCCCGCATAATCTTGGAAAATCATGGTTTCCCTGCGTGGATAATTTCACTGACCGGGCCACCTACGATCTTTATGTCCGGGTAGCAGACAGCCTGACCGCCATTGGCGGAGGAACCCTTCAGGATACAGTAAACCATGGGGACGGGACAAAAACCTGGCACTGGCGTCTGGACAAACCGATCCCTACTTACCTGGCTTCCGTTGCAGTTGGTGATTACCGGCTCTACAGCGATGAATACGAAGGCATCAATGACACCATTCCCATCACGGTTTATGCCCGTCCTTCAGAAATCGAGAAGGTGGAAGGTTCCTTCGTCAATCTTAAGTCCGTCATGGAATGGTTTGAAGAACGATTCGGTGCTTATCCCTTTGACCGTATCGGATATGTGGGTACAGCGATCGGTGCCATGGAACACGCTACCAATATTGCTTATCCGCATAGTGCGATCAATGGCAACACCTCTTCCGAATCCCTGATGGTTCATGAACTGGCACACATGTGGCTGGGTGATATGGTGACCTGTTCCACGGCGGAAGACATGTGGCTCAATGAAGGCTGGGCGACATTTTGTGCCTTGCTTTATATCAAAGACCTTTACGATGAACAACAATTCATGGATCTGCTTCGCCATGAACAACGTGAGGTGATGCGTAAGGTGCATATCGCCGATGGAGGCTATTATGCGCTGAACAATATACCCCAGGAGGTAACTTACGGGGAGCACTGCCTACCTGGAACATTTCGCTTTTCAGTCTGTCTCTTCTGAACAAATGGAAGATTTCATGAGCGATTATTCCGGTAAAGACCTGGCTGCTTTTTTTGATGCGTGGGTATATACCGCCGGCACACCCCATTTCTCAATCGATTCTGTGCATTTTGCAGATAATACCGGACAATTTATAGCAGATATCTGGCTCAGACAAAAATACAAAGGGGCTGATTACCTGGCTGATGATAACATACTGGAAATTACTTTTGCAGATAGTGATTTCAACTTTTATACCGATACCGTTCATTTTTCAGGAGAATCGGGGCATGCTGTAAAGGAGATCCCTTTCCTGCCCCAGGCGGCCTTTCTGGACCTGTTTGAAAAAATCTGTGATGCATCCACAGAAAATTACAGGTATTTCAATACACCCCAGGAATCGAAATTCACAGAAGCCTATTTTAAGGTCATTATCGAAGAGATTTCTGACAGTGCCCTTATCCGTGTGGGACACCACTGGGTTGCACCCGACAGTTTGAAGATGGAAATACCCGGATTGAAACTGTCCCCATCCCGCTACTGGAATATCGAAGGTGTCCTCCCGGATGGTTTCCAGGCCAAAGGACAGTTCACCTATGACCTGGGGAATTACCTCGACAATGAATTGATTGGTTCCTCCAATGATTCCATCGTGATCATGTACAGGGCAGATCGGTCTATGGAATGGTCGGAGCCGTTACAGACGCGTTACGGAAGCTGGGATTTTGGTGTTGTCGAAGTGCAGGATCTGCAACCGGGAGAATATACGCTGGCCGTCTGGGACAAACAGATTGTATCCGTGGAAGGATTTTCGCCAGAATCACTTTACCGGATCTACCCCAATCCCGCAAAGGGAGAAATTAACATTGAGTTTTCACACCGCGGAAAATATGAAATCGTTATTTATGATTCGCTGGGTACCCGTATCGACATGGTAAAGGTGCATGGAAAAAAACAAACCTGGAAATCCGGGGAAAAATTCAAATCAGGAAATATGGTGATGATGCATATCAAACAGGGAAACAGCACGCTGGGAACCGAAAAAGTTATCATTTTAAAATAGGACCGAAAAGTTGATCGTACCCGAATATCTCATTGACATTGATCAGGAGATGAATGCGAATGCCGATCCTGGTGCCGCATCAAAGATGAAGCAATATATGAAGGGGCAATTCGCTTTCTATGGTATTTCTTCCCCGTTACGGAAAGAGCTCCTTAAAAAACACATCCGGAAAAATGGCTTGATCCCGGAAGCGGAAAAAACGAAACTTGTTCATTGGTGCTGGAAGGCGGATGAACGGGAATGGCAGTATATATGCATGGAATTACTCGGCAGGCGGGCCAAGAAAGCGGAAGTGTCCCACATGATGTTGTATGAATTCATGATCACCACCAAGTCATGGTGGGATACCGTGGATTATATTGCCTCAAACCTGGTCGGCCCCTATTTCAGGTTATTTCCCGATCAAGTGCATCCCGTTACGGAACGATGGATGGCTTCCCGGAATCTGTGGCTGCAGCGGACCTGTCTGTTGTTCCAGTTAAAATACAGGGCAGATACCGATACAGCACTCCTCTCCAAATTCATTCAACAACTCAAAAGTTCCGGGGAATTTTTCATCCGAAAG
>JARRQC010000018.1:0-22125 GCA_037382165.1 bacterium
CCGCGGTTCAGATCCCTTTTGGAAACAAGGATCACCCGGCCCAGCATATCCGATACCACCAGTTCCACATTGTCTTGTTCAGGAACAAAAAGGGATATGGTTGTCTGTTCGGTTACCGGATTGGGGTAGTTCTGCAAAATCCGGAATGCACTTTCTTTTTTGAATGTTTCGGCAATTCCCACAGGGTAAGAAAGCACCGTATCGGGCCAGTAAAGAACAGTATCTCCACCCTGGGATCGATTCATCAATTTAATACTGTCCAGTTGCACCCACTGGGAATTGTCGATGGCGGTAAAGGTCAGTTCAATATTTTGGGTGTAGAGGCTGGTAATGAAAAAACCAACTGCGATGGTCAGGAAGATAAATCTTTTCATGGCGGAGTGTGTTTGGTTAGAACCCATAAAGTTACAACCATTCGAACCTAAAGTCAAGTGAAAAGGGGTTGATAATCAGGAAAATCGGTGTTCCTCGTCAGTCGTCAGCAAAAACACGCGCCATCTTTGTGTGTCCGATGGTGCTTAAGTAATTTAGGACATATAGCTGGGGGACACTTCCCAAATCTTTCTCAAAGATATTCGCAATCGCAATTCCGCAAGGTCATTCCGGATGGGATGGCTCAGTAAAAACCGAAACCAGGTTTCCTTATTTTTTCCTATTTCGTTCATTGAAAATCTGAAGTTGAAAGATGAGCACAAAGAAAAAGCCTCAACACCAACTCGTTAGTGTCAAGGCTTTATTCTCTTCTCTGTACCCGAGGCCGGGATCGAACCGGCACGAGTGTTACCTCATTGGTTTTTGAGACCAACGCGTCTACCAATTCCGCCACTCGGGCATTCGTCCTGCGAAACAGGAGTGCAAAAGTAATCTTTTTTCATCTTTTTTAACTTGACAGTTGCAGGCGTTTTATCGAAAACTGTGAATATCTTGTTGTTGGCTTCGATTAAAGTGATATTTTTGCGCCGAAATTCCGGACAGCAAGCGTTTAACCATGACAGTCAACCGAAAACCCCTCGTCAGCATTTTTGCAGGAAGTAAAAGCCAGTACCTTGGAGAGAAAATAGCCCAAAGCTATGGCATCCCCCTCGGTAAAAGTGTGATCACCTACTTTTCTGACGGTGAATTCCAGCCTTCTTTTGAGGAGAATGTCAGGGGCAGGGATGTATTTATCGTGCAGTCCACCCTTCCACCGTCGGATAACCTGATGGAATTGCTGATGATGATCGACGCGGCACGCCGGGCTTCCGCCCGCAAAGTGATCGCGATCATTCCTTATTTCGGCTATGGCCGTCAGGACCGCAAGGACAAACCCAGGGTGTCGATCGCATCCAAGCTGACAGCGAACCTGTTGACCGCAGCGCGCATCGACCGCCTGATTACCATAGACCTTCATGCAGACCAGATCCAGGGATTTTTTGATGTGCCGGTGGACCACCTGTTCGCTTCCAATATCTTCGTCCCTTACCTGCAATCGCTGAAGCTGGACAACCTGATCATGGCATCACCTGACACGGGTGGTACACGACGGGCGGCAACTTATGCTAAAGCGCTTAACACCGGATTTGTCATCAGCTACAAACACCGGGCAAAACCTAACGTGGTGGAAGACATACGCCTGATCGGTGATGTGAAGGGGAAGGATGTGGTGCTTGTAGATGATATCATCGATACGGCTGGTACCATTACCAAAGCTGCCAGCGTGATCATGGAAGAGGGAGCCAAAAGCGTACGGGCATTCTGTACCCACCCGCTGCTTTCAGGAGAAGCATACAAGCGGATCCAGGAATCTCCTTTCACTGAGGTCGTGGTGGCTGATACCATACCCATCCGGCAGGAAAGTGATAAGATCACCGTGCTGTCTACTGCGGATCTCTTCGCCAATGTGATCCACCGGGTGGTAAATAACGAATCCATTAGTTCATTATTCAACTTAAATAAATAATTCAATAATTTTTTATAATCATGAAAACAGTATCATTGAGCGGTGTGCTCCGTGCACACGTAGGGAAAAAAGATGCTAAGCAACACCGGAAGGAGGGCAGGGTGCCCTGCGTACTTTACGGAGGCAAAGAACAGGTCCACTTTGCCATAAAAGAACTGGACTTCGACAAGATCATCTTTTCCTCAGATGTTTACCTGGTGAAAATTGACCTTGACGGTAAAAAGACCCAGGCTATTCTTCAGGATGTTCAGTTTCATCCTGTAACCGACAAGGTATTGCATGCCGACTTTTTGGAAGTATCCATGGACAAACCGATAACCATTGGTATACCGGTTCAGTTTGAAGGTAACGCACCCGGCGTGATGGCCGGCGGACGCCTGATCAAGAAGCTTAGGAAGGTAATCGTCAAAGGGCTTGTGGAAGATATGCCTGATTATCTCATGGTCAACATGTCTGAATTGAAAATTGGTGATAACATCAAGGTAAGCGATTTGGAACTTGGTAAACTCGAACCCATCATGGATCCCAACACCGTAATCGTGCTTGTCAAAACAGCACGCGGAATCCTCGAAGACGAACTTGAAGAGGAAGAAGAAGAAGAAGGTGAAGAAGGTGAAGAGGGAGCCGCTGAGGAAGGTGCTTCCGAAGAAACCAAATCTGAAGAGTAAATTTCGATATACTCCATTTCATACAGAAGGGATAAAGTTGTTTAGTAACTTTATCCCTTTCTTTTTTATACCAACCGGATACGTTAATCACTGCGTAAAGCAGAAAATCAATTGCTTTGAAATACCTGATCGTCGGCCTGGGAAATATCGGTGCAGAATATGCCAATACAAGACATAATGCGGGTTTTGTAGTGGCCGATGCACTGGTGGCTGAAATGAAAGGCGCGTGGAAAACTGAACGGCTTGCATCGGTCTCCCAGGTGAAATTCAAAGGCAGGACACTTGTCGTGATCAAACCTACCACTTATATGAACCTCAGCGGCCGGTCTGTGAAATACTGGCTGGAGCAGGAAAAATTATCTCCCGATCGTATGCTGGTTGTCGTGGATGATATCGCTTTACCCCTGGGAATGCTCAGGATGAAGGCAAAAGGGGGCGATGCAGGCCATAACGGCCTGACTGATATCATTATGAAACTCCAGACGGAAAAATTTCCCCGTCTGCGCATCGGTATCGGTGATGATTTCCCTCGGGGATACCAGTCCGATTATGTGCTGGGAGGATGGACGAGGCAAGAGGAGAAATTGATGATTCCCCGGATCCACATGGCAGTGGAAATGATCCAGCGTTTTGTAACCATCGGCATCGACCGTACCATGACGTTGTATAACAACAAATAAAAAAGAGGCTGGCCCATGTTGAACCAACCTCTTCAAAATACTAACCAATACAGCTCACACTTCGCTTAATCGTTTACCTTTTTCTTTACCAGGTAAAAGTCTATTTTTTCATCAAAATCACCATCCAGGCGTTCCTGCATCTGTTCGAGTGTGGTCGGTGGCGGTACGATGGCCAGGTCACCTTTCTTCCAGTTCAGCGGCAGGGCTACCTTTTCCCTGTCGGACACCTGTAAAGCATAAAGCACGCGCAGGATCTCATCCATGTTCCTTCCCACATTAAGCGGATAATACATGATCAAACGGATCTTTTTGGCAGGATCGATGAAAAAGACCGCGCGAACAGCAGCGGTTTCACTTTCATTCGGTTGCAGCATGCCATACAGTTTGGAGACCTTCATATCCAGATCGGCAATGATCGGGAAGTCGAAATAAACACCTGTCTTTTCCTTTACATTGTTCACCCAGGCCAGGTGGGCATGGATACTGTCGATGCTCAAACCGATCAGTTCTGTATTCAATGCATCAAATTCAGATTTCCTGAGTGCAAATCCGCTCATCTCGGTGGTACATACCGGAGTAAAATCTGCCGGGTGGGAAAAGAGGACGATCCATTTGTCTTTGGCAAATTCAGAAAACTGGATCATACCTTTGGTGGTCATCGCTTTAAAATCCGGGGCCGGATCGCCGATCCTCGGCATAACAGTCATGGTTTCATTTTCCATAATTCTTTGTGTTTTAAGGGTATTGATATATGTAAAATCATGAGTTGTTGGTTGTACAACAAGTACTATCAAAGATAAGGACATTCAGGTTAATATTGATATAGAAACCCTTCTAAATAAGGGTCATTCGTTCAGGAAAGCAAGACAATGGATAAAGACATAAATATATCTCGGGAACGTATCAGACTTCCAGGTTCGTCAACGCCTCCGTCACCTGGTAATCGTAGGCCGGGTATTCATACACACGCTGCCTGGGTTCCGTTTCCCCGATCGAATAGCCATAGATTCCCTGGTAGTCAGCAGCATCTTCTCCCATCTCTTTGAGTTGTTCCAGGTATTCACTGATGGATTTTGATTCAATGATCACCATTTTCCCCATTTCATGTATGATCGGGCTGTGGTTACGGGTATGGTCATAGTCAAATTCCAGGATGCGCCGCCCATATCGTGTGATACCGATAACCCTGAAAGTAAGGCACTTGCCAACACCCGGCAGATTCAGCACATTGCGGTCCGTTGCCAGGAAAGGGATACCCAGTTCATTGCGGATGTCATTGATGTTTTCCTTCATGTTTTCCGCCTCCATGGGGAATTGATGGATGCGCTCGCTATATTCACCAGGGATTGTTCCCAGCACTTTTTCTTCCAGTTGTTCCTGTACGGCCCGTTCGTTCGTCGCGAAATTGAAGTAGTTCTCCATATATCCCTTCACTGAAAAGGTATAATAGGTCAGCACCCCGATATCGTTCAGGCTCTTTCTCAGTTTGGCAGAATGCCCGCGTCGGGAGGCAGCCGTGGTCAGGACCAACTGGTTGGTCACGCTCCAACCTGCCCCAATCAACTTCTGGACAGCTTCCCTGGATTCGGGGGTGATCTCCATGGGGGATTCGAAATGGGTTTGAATGATGAACTGGCGTATCCCGATTCGACTGGCTTTCTTCCTGAAATCCCTGAGGATCTCTACCAATTCTTCATCGATACGTTGCGGCAGGTAAATGGGCAGGCGGGTACCGATGCGCACACGGACGAATTCAGCATATTTTTCTCCCGTTTTGCGCTCCTTATTGGCTTTTCGCTTGCGCACAGCCATCGCATAAATCTCATCAAAGATCTTTTTCAGCGACCTGTTGGAACTCATCAGGCCGTCACCTCCTGTAATAAGAATATCCCGCAACTGAGCATCATTCTCAAAATATTCCATCAACTTTGTCAGCCTTTCAGACCACGACCCGTCAGGTTTCAGTTTTTGCAGGTTGAAGTTCAGGTGTCCGTTCTGGAAGTCATACATCCGCTGACAGCTTGAACATAAGCCGGCGCAGGCCCTGCCTACCGTATCCGGAATCAGGATAGCCACTTCGGGATACCGGCGGTGTATGTTGAAACTGTTTGGCAGCAGCCATCCTGCGGCATTCGGTTTCCCGGGTTTTACCTCGTCCTCTTTCTCCCAGGCGACAATATGCCCAAATTCATCCACCAGCTGGCGGCTGTAAATAATATAGTGCCGGATAGCCAGATCTGCCCCGATAGCAAAATAGGGAACCCGCACATGCAGGAGTGAAAGGTAATAGGGGTTGACAAAGAAGGGAATGCCTGCATCCTTTGCGTCGTACAATATTTTCATGGTATCCGGGTCCAGAGAATTGCCCAGCATTTCATTCAGCAGTTCGGGATCCCTGATGGCAAACTTCAGGTGAAACAGCGGTTCTTTCCACCAGTCGATCATTTGCAGGAACTTTTGTTCGCGAGACATATCCCCGTTGAAGTGGAATTTAGGATCCTTGAATAATCCCTGGTCCATTTTCTCAATAAACAGGTGAAGGATACGGTCGCGGTTCTCCTGCCTGAGTTTGACAATCCTCGGATCAAGTCCGTCAGGAAAGCGGTCCATCCACTCCCTGACCATCTGCCTGTCGACCTTCATGGGTTGGCTGTCGCCGCGCAATTGCCTGAAGAGTTGCAGCATATCCTCGAAAAAATAAGGTTTGGCGCCACCGGTACCTTTGTTGACAGCCAGCCAGATCATTTTAATGGGATTGCTCACTGCCATTTCCCCCCGAAGGTTCAGGTCCTTATATACATGACCTGCATGGTCGATATAATCCAGTATTCGTATGGCGGCATAATCCTGCCACCCCAGTGATTCGAAGTCTTCCCTTCCGGCCTCTTCCCCCCTGTAAAATTTCAGCACATTGGGTTTGTCCTCAATTTCAGCCAGTATCCAGTTCCTCACCCCGACAAGCGCTTCCGTTTCATTGCGTGCATTGCGCATGATCTCCTCTAAGGTCGGGTTTTCCTTCAGCAATTGGTTACATAGTCGATGCGACCGGACATTGATGGCGATCTTATCAAGCTGTTCGATATGTTTCATGACCAGAGACTTTGTATTGAGCCTTAAAGTTACTCAATACGACTGTCTTTATCAAATCAGACGGGGGAATAATTGTTTGTCCCGCCTAAAACACATTACCCGCTGCAAGTCTCTTTGCAACAATAGGAGAAATTTCAGTAATAGGAACCCTGTCCTGTTTCATGGAATCCCTTTCGCGGATGGTCACGGTATTGTCTTCAAGGGTCTGGTGATCAACGGTCACGCAATAGGGTGTGCCGATCGCATCGTGGCGGCGATAACGTTTCCCGATAGTGTCTTTTTCCTCATAGAAACACATGAAATCTTTCTTCAATCCATTCATGATCTCCGTGGCTTTGTCCGGCAGCCCGTCTTTTTTCGTTAGCGGGAAGACAGCCACTTTATAAGGTGCGAGGAAAGGCGGTATTTTCATCACTACCCGTTCTGTTCCGTCTTCCAGCTTTTCCTCATTATAAGCATAGCTCAGAACGGCCAGAAACTGACGGTCAAGCCCGATGGAGGTTTCCACAACATAGGGGATATAACTCTTGTTAAGTTCCGGATCATGGTAACGCAGCTTTTTCCCTGAAAACTCCTCGTGGGCCATCAGGTCAAAATCAGTGCGTGAATGAATCCCTTCGAGCTCCTTGAAACCTATGGGAAACTCAAATTCAATGTCTGCGGCGGCGTTGGCATAATGGGCCAGCTTTTCATGTTCATGAAACCGGTATTTTTCTGCAGGGATACCCATGGAAAGATGCCACTTCATCCGTTCTTCCTTCCAGTATTCATACCATTTGATTTCTTCTCCGGGACGTACGAAAAACTGCATTTCCATTTGTTCGAACTCCCGCATCCGGAAGATAAACTGGCGCGCAACGATCTCGTTCCGGAACGCTTTTCCGGTCTGTGCAATACCAAAAGGGATCTTCATCCTTCCTGTTTTCTGGACATTCAGGTAATTGACAAATATGCCCTGTGCAGTTTCAGGACGCAGGAATATTTCCGTTGCCCCTTCGGCGGTGGATCCCATGCTTGTTGAGAACATGAGGTTGAACTGGCGCACATCAGTCCAGTTCCTTGATCCGGAAATGGGGCAGACAATACCGAGGTCCTCGATCAACGCCTTGATGGCAGCCATATCGTCGTTATCCATGGCCGGATACAACCTGCTTTTTATCTCTTCGATCTTTTTTATGTTGGCCAACACCCGTGGGTTGGTGGTGACAAATTGCTGTTCATCGAAAGCGTCCCCAAATTTTTTTCGTGCTTTTTCGACTTCCTTTGCGATCTTTCCTTCAAGCTTTCCGATGTGGTCTTCCACCAGTACATCGGCACGGTAACGCTTTTTGGAATCCTTGTTGTCGATCATCGGGTCATTGAAAGCATCCACATGACCGGACGCCTTCCAGGTTGTGGGATGCATAAATATGGCCGCATCGAGGCCGACGATGTTTTCATGCATCTGTACCATGGATTTCCACCAGTACTGACGGATGTTGTTTTTCAGTTCTACGCCGTTCTGCCCGTAATCATATGCTGCCGCCAGGCCGTCATAGATTTCGCTGGAGGGAAAGATGAAGCCGTATTCCTTCGCGTGTGCGATGATCTTCTTGAAAAGGTCTTCTGTATTTGCCATAAATAATTTTAGGTGCCCTATGGTCCGTAAAAACCAGGGGAATTTGTAATGCTTAACTTTTATGCATTAATTGGTAAAGAAATCGACGACATTGCCAAAGGTGCTTGTCGTACGCTTATAAAGTTCACTGTAGCCACATTGTGTGCAGGAGATCACCATAAATTTCTTATGACCATTACAGCTTTAATGGTATGCAACCTGTTCTCAGCCTGGTCAAAAACAATGGAAGCATCAGATTCAAAGACTTCATCGGTCACTTCCATGGCTTCCACACCGAATTTCTGGTAAATTTCCTCACCAATGGTTGTCTCCCTGTTGTGGAATGCCGGAAGACAATGAAGGAATTTACATTTTGGGTTGCCGGTCTTTTCCATCATATCCGCGTTAACCTGGTATGGCATCATCAGGTTGATCCTTTCCCGGAAGGCTTCTTCCGGTTCACCCATCGAAACCCATACATCCGTGTAAATGAAATCAACTCCTTTTACCCCTTTGGATATATCTTCTGTCAGGGTGATTTTGGCACCTGTTTCCTTAGCAATGGCTTCACATTGTTTTACTAAATTCTTATCAGGCCAGAACTGTTTGGGTGACACCGCCCTGAAATCCATTCCCATCTTAACAGCGCCTGCCATCAGGGAATTTGCCATATTATTCCTGGCATCACCTGCATAAGCAAAAGAGACCTGTTGCAGGGGTTTGTCCAAATATTCCATCATGGTCAGGAAGTCGGCCAGTATCTGTGTCGGGTGAAACTCATCGGTCAGACCGTTCCAGACAGGCACACCGGCATATTTACCAAGTTCTTCCACCCTTTCCTGACCAAAACCACGGTACTCGATGCCGTCATACATCCTTCCCAGTACGCGTGCGGTATCTTTCATGGATTCCTTATTACCGATCTGCGATCCGGTGGGGCCCAGGTAGGTAACATGGGCTCCCTGGTCATAGGCTGCGGTTTCGAAAGCGCATCGCGTTCTTGTGGAAGCCTTTTCAAAGATCAGGGCTATGTTTTTGCCTTTCAGTTTCTGTTGTTCTGTACCGGCGTATTTAGCGCGCTTCAGGTCAGCGCTGAGATCCAGCAGGAACCGGATCTCCTGAGGCGTAAAATCCAGGAGCTTCAAAAAGTTCCTGTTCCTTAGGTTAAATGCCATGTCCAATATTCTTTTGTTCTCTATTATTTTCTTAAAAATCAGGCGCAAAAGTAAGTAAAAAAGAGTGAATTGCTGTCTTTGGCGAATGCCTAAAAGTCAAGTTGTTCTGATTACTTTTTACATTTGCTTCCATGAAGAAGGTTGATAATGTACTGGTTTCAGATGAGCTCAGGGATATACGCTTTGTCTGCAAGCTGGCCGCCTGCTGCGGGGATTGCTGTGTGGAAGGGGATGCCGGTGCACCCCTTGAAGAGAGGGAAATTTCCATACTGGAAGATTGTGTAGATGAAATTGTCGCTTTCATGTCACCCGAGGGCATTGAAGAAGTATCAAAAAGAGGGGATTTTGACTATGATGCTGACGGATCCTTTGTCACACCGCTGATCAAAAACAAGGAATGTGCTTTTGTCGTCGAAGAAAAGGGTATCAATTATTGTGCAATTGAAAAAGCCTGGCTTGCCGGAAGAATACCCTTTCAAAAACCGATATCCTGTCATCTATATCCTGTCAGGCTGAGTCAGGTTGGTGATTATACAGCGGTCAACTACAACAAATGGCATATCTGCGACCCCGCCCTGGAACATGGAGCTCAGTTGGGGACACCCTTATATGCTTTTCTCAAGAAACCACTGATCAGAAAATTCGGAGAAGCGTGGTATGAGAAATTGCTTGACGCCATGAACCAGCCGCCCGGATAAACCTTCCGGGGGAATCCGGAAACGAGTTGGAAATAATTGCTGCAAGGCTTGACGCCGCTTTCTGAGAAGAGCTTTATTCTTCAGGCAGATTCGCAGGAGAAGCCATGCCTTCCAGTTCCTTATCAATATGGAACAGCCCTGCCCTGTCGGTACCGGCGAGTTTGATCTTATCAAGTACGGTGTTGACAAGACTCTCTTCTTCAATCTGTTCGTTGATGTACCATTGCAGGAAATTACCGGTGGTATAGTCATGTTCTTCAACCGTCAGCCCGTACAGTTTATTGATGGACTCGGTAATATAGACTTCATGTTCCCGGATTTGCGTAAAAATATCAAGTACAGAATCATAGTTCAGCGGCGGGACATCAACATTGAAAAGCTTGGTCTTTCCTCCCCTGTCATTCACAAATCGGACGAGTTTCATCATGTGCATGCGTTCCTCTTCGGAATGTCCGTAAAGGAAAGCGGCCACACCCGGGTAACCGTTTACTTCGCACCAGATCGCCATGGCCAGGTAAAGCCTGGATGAATATTCTTCTTTAAGGATTTGTTGGTTAAGTCCTTCTTCTACTTTTGCCTTCATGTTTTATTGTTTATTGTAAACTTCTTTGCAAAAGTAACAAATCACGAGCTTGTATGCCCGTGTTACCTGACTTTTACAATGATTGTTTTTAACCTTTTAAGGCTTCGGCACCACTGACGATTTCAAGTATCTCGTTGGTGATGGCAGCCTGTCTTGCTTTGTTGTATTTAAGCTTCAGGTCTTTCAGGAGTTCATCTGCATTGTCGGTAGCCTGTTGCATGGCGGTCATGCGGGCGCCATGTTCAGCAGCAAAGCTGTCCAGTAAGGCTTTATACAGTTGTATCTTGATGGTTTTCGGTACCAGTTCCTCCAGGATCTCTTCCTTGTTGGGTTCAAAAATATAATTGGCTTTGACGATGTCATGCTGTTCAGTCAACTCGTTCTCAGATTCTGTGACCGGCAGGAACTGTTCCTGTTGCAGGATCTGTACAGCAGCATTTTTGAACTGGTTATAGATCAGAATGATCTTATCATATTTCTTGTTGATGAAATCCTGCATCAGCCTTTCGGCGATAGCCACTGCATGATCAAAGGTCAGCTCGTCAAAAATGTCGGTATTCACCTCCATGATCTTATAGTTCCACGACAGGCTGTCTGCTCCCTTTTTCCCCAGGCACAGGATGTCGACATTACCGCTTTTCATCTGATCCGCGTACTTATTTTCAATAAGTGACCTGGTGGCTTTGGCAATGTTGGCATTGAAGGCTCCGCAAAGTCCCCTGTTGGAGGTTATCGGAATAAGCAGCACTTTATGATCGCCCCGGTCATCCGCCCATTTTCCTTCATCCGCCCCTTCCAGATCATGGCTGAGGTTTTGCATGATCTCGTGCAACTTGGCGGCGTAGGGACGCATATTCAAAATGGCATTCTGGGCACGCCTGAGTTTAGAGGCAGATACCATCTTCATGGCACTGGTAATTTGCCTCGTCGATTTGACAGAGGCAATACGTGTCCTAACTTCCTTTAAACTTGGCATAATCTACGCAGGTCGTCTTATTTTTTGTATTTGTTCGATATATCGAATGCCACCTGGCGGAGCTTTTCGATGGTTTTCTCTTCCAGCTTCCCGGCAGAGAGTTCCTCCAGCAGGTCATTGTGTTTTTCATCCAGAAAATGGAGGAATTCCATTTCAAAATCAATAACACTTTCCACGGGAATATCTTTTAACAGGTTTTGTGTCCCGCAATAGATGATCGCAATCTGGTGCGATACCGACATCGGAGAATATTGTGGTTGTTTCAGTATCTCAACATTCCTTCGTCCTTTGTTGAGGACCGCCATGGTGGCTGCATCAAGATCTGAGCCGAATTTCGCGAAAGCTTCCAGCTCACGGAACTGGGCCTGGTCAAGTTTCAGTGTTCCGGCCACTTTTTTCATCGACTTGATCTGTGCATTACCTCCCACGCGCGAAACGGAGATACCCACATTGATGGCGGGTCGGATCCCGGCATTGAAGAGGTCACTCTCGAGGAATATCTGTCCGTCAGTAATGGAAATTACATTGGTGGGGATATAGGCGGAGACATCACCGGCCTGGGTTTCGATGATAGGCAGGGCTGTCAGGGATCCACCTCCTTTGACTTTATCCCTGATCGTTTCAGGAAGGTCATTCATTTTGCTTGCGATCGAATCCGAGTTGATAATTTTGGCTGCACGTTCCAACAACCTGGAATGCAGGTAAAATACATCTCCCGGATAGGCCTCACGTCCCGGGGGACGGCGCAGGAGGAGCGATACTTCGCGATACGCCACTGCCTGTTTTGAAAGGTCATCATAAATGACAAGTGCAGGACGGCCCGTATCCCGGAAAAATTCACCGATGGCAGCACCCGCAAAGGGAGCATAGAACTGCATGGCAGCAGGATCAGAGGCTGTGGCGCTGACGATGACGGTATAGGCCATCGCACCATTGTCCTCGAGTGTTTTCTGAATATTCGCCACGGTAGATCCTTTCTGACCTACAGCGACGTAAACACAGAAAACCGGTTCACCCTTATCATAGAATTCTTTCTGGTTGATGATCGTATCGACGGCAATGGCTGTTTTCCCTGTCTGCCGGTCACCGATGATCAACTCACGCTGTCCCCTGCCGATGGGGATCATCGCGTCTATTGCTTTGATTCCCGTTTGCAGCGGTTCATTCACCGGTTGACGGTATATTACACCCGGGGCTTTCCTTTCAATGGGCATCTCGAAAGTTTCTCCGGAGATTTCCCCTTTTCCGTCAACAGGTTCTCCAATGGTGTTGATGACGCGACCCAACAAACCTTCGCCCACATTGATCGAAGCGATGCGTCCGGTTCTTTTCACCTTGTCGCCTTCATTAAGGTCTTCCACCTCTCCCAGGAGTACCACACCTACGTTGTCTTCTTCCAGGTTGAGTACGATACCTATCAGGCCTGTCTTTTCAAATTCTACCAGTTCGCCGGCTTCCGCATTGTTCAATCCATAGATACGGGCGATGCCATCGCCTATTTGGAGGATCGAGCCCACTTCTTCAAGCACAGCTGCGGATTCGAAACCTGCCAGTTCTTGTCTGAGGATGGCGGAAACTTCTGCCGGTTTAATGTCTGCCATATGATTGTATGCTTATGATTTACAGTTTACTAACATAAAGGTTCTCTGAAAATTCCTTTGACAGTCTCTTCAATTGAACCCTGATGGTATCGTCATATTGATAATCTTCAAAATCCAGACGAAATCCACCAATAAGATCTTCATCAATTTTTTCGGTTACTTCAAATTCCTTATCCCTGAAGGAACGCAACTTTTCAAGGATGGTCTTTCTGTTCTTTTCATCAAGGGGTGATGCCGTCGAAATAGTGACCGGCATGATGTTCTTATGTTTTTTATAGAGGGTGATAAATGCTTTACAGATATGAACGAGGTAAGCTTCCCTCCCCTTACGGGTGATGAGTTCCATGAATTTCAGCGAGAGCTTTTCCACTTTCCCATCAAAAATCTTGTTAAGCACATGCACCTTTTTATAGCCGTCAAGTACCACATTGGCAAGAATCTTTCTCAGCTCCCGGTTCTCTTCCAGCACCTGGTCGATGAGCAGCATATCCCCGTAGACCTTTTCCAGGTTCTTCATTTCTACGGCAAGATCAAACAGCGCCTGGGCGTATCTTGTGGACAGCAGTTGGATTCTCATGATACCGTTCGACTAATTCTTTAAACGTGTTTCTTTCAGCAGGTCTTCAATATATGCCCTCTGCTTTTTCTTGTCTTTCAGTTCTTCACGCAGCACTTTCTCCGCGATAGCGATGGAGTAGCTGGCGATCAGGTTCTTAATCTCCACAACGGCTGCCTTTTTCTCATTTTCGATGCGTTTTTTGGCGCTCTCCACAACATTGGCAGCTTCCGCATTGGCCTTTTCCTTGGCATCTTCTATGATCTTTTCTTTGATCTTTCTTGCTTCACGGAGAATCGCATCGCGTTCATCCTTGGCTTCCCTGAGCAGCTTTTCATTGTCAAGTTTCAGGTCTTTCATTTCCTCCTTGGCACGTTGTGCTGCCTGCAAGGATTCTTCGATGGAATCCTCACGCTCCTTCAGGGCATTCATGATCGGCTTCCATGCAAACTTTCTGAGTACATAGAGTACGATCAGCAGCGCGAGGGTCATCCAGAATACCAGACCTATTCCGGGATTGATCAATGGCATATTCTACGGTATTTTTTTAATTTTTAATAAGTCAACTTTATCGGTGCAGCCAACCGCTGCACCGATAAAGTTTTCATTGAGGTGTTTACAAGAATACAACGAGCAAACACACCACAATGGCAAAAAAGGCAGCTCCTTCGATAAGTGCGGCGGCAACGATCATGTTAGAACGGATATCGCCCACAGCTTCAGGCTGACGCGCAATAGCTTCCACAGCACCTTTACCGATCTGGCCAATACCTACACCGGCTCCGATGGCGGCAACACCTGCACCGATTCCGGCACCCATTTTTGCGTAAGGTGCCAGGTCTGCAACTGCCTGTAATAAAATTGCTAAGAGTTCCATAATGTTATCTATTATTTAGTAATGAATGGTTTCAAATGATTAATGATGCGCTTCTTCCGTAGCCATACCGAAGTAGAGGGCCGACAGCAGCGTAAATACGTATGCCTGGATAAAAGCCACCAGGAGTTCAACGAAATTCATAAAAATGGAAAATCCGACCGAAACGATGGACACACCAAGCCCCAGACCTGTACTGATCTTGCCGAAAATAAAAATGAGACTTACAAAACTCAGGATGATAATATGTCCGGCGGCGATATTGGCAAAAAGTCGGACCATCAGTACAAAAGGTTTTGTAAAAATTCCCATCACTTCAACGAAGGGCATCAGGGGTATGGGAAGCTTAAGCCACCACGGTACACCCGGTGTGTTGAAAATGTGTACCCAGTAATTCTTATTCCCATTAATGGTGGTGATCACCAGGGTAAAGAATGCCATGACCCCGGTAACTCCGATATTTCCGGTAACATTCGCCCCGCCCGGGAAAAAAGGTATCAGGCCCAACACATTGTTGAGCAGGATAAAGAAAAAGATGGTCAACAGGTAGGGCGTGTATTTTTCATAGTTTTTACCGATCGAATCCCTCGCGATATCGTCCCTGACAAACAATATGACCGGCTCGATAAAAGACTGAAGTCCTTTGGGTGCATGCCCCTTTCTGCGGGTATAGGTGCGGGCAACGGAAATGAAAACGAAGATGAGCAGGGCGCTGCTGAAAAATATCGCCACCACGTTTTTGGTAATCGATATATCCAGAAAAGGCCGGGTTTCTTCTCCATTTTCATCGAGTCGAACGATTTTACCGGCATTTAAATCTTGCTCTGAAATAAAATAACCCTGATAGGCATCATGTCCGTGATGAAAATGGGTGGACATGAAAACAAGCCATTCACCCTTGTCATAAAGAATTACAGGCAAGGGAATGGTGACGTGTGTGTCGCCAAAATCCATGATATGCCATTCATACGCATCGGAAATGTGTTCGATGATCATTTTTCCGGCTACAAACTCGGCTTCCTCCACACGATGTTCCGCTTCATCACTCAAAAAATGATCCTGGGGAACTTCTTCGGCAACGACGCCTGAAAAAACGAAAACAAGCAGGAAAAGTATGAACCAACCTGCCTGCGACTTTTTTATAACGCTTGTTTTATCACTCATTTACAACGAATTCTGCCTCGGTAAAAAACGAGTGCAATTTTACGAATAAATGCTGAATTAGGAAAATGATTTTCCAAATTATTTAATCATTGATAATCAGCATTTTCTGGAATGAAATTTAATTTATGGGGGAAAATCCGGCCGGCAGGTTGACCGGGCGCTCAAATTTTCGTAATTTCACAAGCATACTAACCCTGCAACGAGCCAATACCATGAGAACTTTTTTGACTGTTTTAATTATTGTATTCCTCAACGCCTGCGACACCATGCCCCATAAAGTGGATCGTGCAGCAGAGATCGTCGCCGTGGAAGAAGTGCTGGAGTCCTATATTATTGCCAATGAGAACCAGGATTTTGACCTTATTCAGAAGATCTGGGCTCCCAATGCGGATATTATCCTTTATGGCACCAATACGGATGAACGTCTGATGGGATGGACAAACATCAGAAACGCGATCAGGGCCCAGTTCAACCTCATCGAGAACACTTATATTTCAGCTTCCGATCAGTACATTCAGATCAGTGGTGATGGCAAGACAGCCTGGTTCGCTGAAACCCTCAACTACAATTTTGTTTACAATGGGGAAGCCCGTACGTATAACGGTCTCCGGTTTACCGGTGTTCTACAGAAGATCGATGATCACTGGCTATTTGTCCAGGCCCACCTCTCTGTGCCGGCAAGCATTAAACTGAGCGATTGAATAAGCTCGAAGCATTGCTGTCCGGGGAGCAACAGGATAATATATAAAGTTCCGGTGCAAAGGATCGGGGATTTTTGCCACTTGCCATCTGCTTCGCCGAAACCTTAGTGAAGCGGATGAATCACCGCTGCGGATAACATTTTAACCCGCACCTGATTTCTTCTAATTTATCAGGATTGATATCTTTGCCGCCTGAAAAATCAGGAAAATGAAACATTCGATTTATATGGCAGTTATAAGCCTGTTGCTGGCATCCTGCGGACAGCAGACCCCGGAGTCCTCAACAGCAACAGAAAGGCAAAAAGCCGCCATGAATTTAAACAAAAGGGATAGCGTGCAGGACGGCATCCTGCGCATGACCGCCACGGGTAAGGATACGATCATTCCCATCGAACAAATGCAGAATGAGTACATGCGTGCGGCTCAATCAACCTACGAGGCAGGAGTCGATTATTATGAAATGGGGGACCTGGATAATGCCCTGAATCAATTCAAGTCCTCACTCGATTATTTTCCGGAGAACAGCAAAGCAGCGCATTACCTGGCAAGGATATATTTCGAGAAAGGAGAAAAGACCCTTGCCCTTTCCTATTATGAAGACGCTGTCGAACTTGATCCGAAAGATAGCGTTTCACTTCTGGCCATCGGGCAGGTGTATTTTGATATGCGTGAGTATGATCAGGCCATGAAATATTATAACGAGGCCATTGAATCAGCTCCCTATTATGGACTGGCTTACTACAACAGGGGAACATTACATGGGATGAAGCAGGAGTTCATGCCTGCCCTGGACGACCTGACCCGGTCGATCAAACTGAATCCGGATAACCCGAATGCATATCTCAATCGTGGACTGGCCTATTTCTTCCTGGAGAACCGTGATGCAGCCTGCAAAGACTGGGAAAAGGCCGCTGAAATGGGACTTGAGAAAGGGATAGAAGCGGTCGAAACTTACTGTAAAGAAAAATCCCGGTAAGCGCAACGCACCACCGGGATTTTCGATAATTTCCTTTTAAATCAAATCACTCCGCAAGGATGAGCACCTTGTTGTTAAGGACTTCTATCACTCCGCCTTTTATATCATAAAATTCATCCCCTGACTCCTTGGTTTTCTTTACCTTGATCTTTCCATCTTTCAAGGCGGAGATCAGCGGTGCGTGATTGTTCAAAATCTCAAAAGATCCATCAATACCGGGAAGCTGAACCAAAATGGCCTCTCCCTTAAAGATCTCCTTGTCCGGAGTGATGATCTCAACTTGCATAAAGTTGTCGTTTAAGATGGGTTATGATTTGGATTCTTCCAGCATTTTCTTTCCTTTCTCGATGGCTTCCTCAATGGTTCCCACGAGGTTGAAAGCAGCTTCCGGGTATTCATCCACCTCCCCGTCCATGATCATATTGAAACCTTTGATTGTATCCTCAATAGAAACAATCGTTCCTTTGAGCCCGGTAAATTGTTCGGCGACATGGAAAGGCTGGGACAGGAACCGCTGCACCCTTCTGGCACGGTGGACAATTTGCTTGTCTTCTTCTGACAGCTCATCCATACCCAGGATCGCGATGATATCCTGAAGTTCTTTGTAACGCTGCAGGATATTCTTCACCCTTTCCGCTGTGTTGTAGTGTTCCTGACCTACGACATCCGGTGTAAGGATCCTGGAAGTGGAATCAAGCGGGTCGACCGCCGGATAAATCCCCAGCTCGGCGATCTTACGGCTCAACACCGTGGTGGCGTCAAGGTGGGCGAAGGTTGTGGCTGGTGCAGGGTCGGTAAGGTCATCAGCGGGAACGTAAACCGCCTGTACCGAGGTAATGGATCCCCTTTTGGTTGAAGTGATCCTTTCCTGCATGATACCCATCTCCGTAGCAAGGGTAGGCTGATAACCCACCGCTGAGGGCATACGGCCCAGCAGGGCACTTACCTCTGATCCCGCCTGAGTAAAGCGGAAAATATTGTCAATAAAGAAAAGGATATCCCTGCCACCGGTCTTTTCATCGCCATCCCTGAAATATTCAGCCATGGTCAACCCGGAAAGGGCGACGCGGGCACGTGCTCCGGGAGGTTCATTCATCTGACCGAAAACAAGGGTGGCCTGGGATTTTTCAAGTTCCTTACGGTCAACCTTTGAAAGGTCCCATCCTCCTTTTTCCATATCCTCCAGGAATTCCTTTCCGTATTTGATCACACCGGATTCTATCATTTCCCTGAGCAGGTCATTGCCCTCACGGGTCCGTTCACCGACACCTCCGAAGACGGAAAGTCCTGAATAGGATTTGGCAATATTGTTGATGAGCTCCATGATGATCACCGTTTTACCAACACCGGCACCACCAAAGAGTCCGATCTTACCCCCTTTGGAATAGGGCTCGATCAGGTCAATGACTTTGATTCCCGTGTGAAGGACCTCTTTACTGGTAGACAGGTCTTCGTAACGGGGCGGATCATTATGAATGGGGTAACGTTTTTCAGAAGTAACCTCACCCAGGCCGTCGATAGACTGGCCAATCACATTGAACAACCTGCCCTTAACCTGGTCGCCCGTCGGCATGGAAATCGGCTGGCCGGTGGAGCGAACTTCGGTACCACGCTTTAATCCATCGGTAGAATCCATCGCGATGGTACGCACCGTATTTTCACCGATGGCCTGCTGCGTTTCGATGATCAGGGTTTCACCATTCTCACGGGTGATCTCAAGGGCATCATAAAGGTTGGGAAGATCCTCTTCACGTTCGAAGACCACGTCGACGACGGGTCCGATGATCTGGGCGATGTGGCCTGTCTTTACCTTGCTCATAAAATGCTTTGCTTACTGGATTTTAATGTGAGCGCAAAGATAGTAATTTCACGTTTAGGGAAAACATAGGTGTGGAAAAAATGAAATCCTTGATTAGTAGTGTTTTCGTTATCATTTTACCGGTGGTTTGGCGATGGTTTTTACCGTACTTTTGCCAAAAAGTATTTCATGTCTGATACCAAACCAAAAGTCACCGAACTGAGTTCCCTGGGAGAGTTCGGCCTGATAGACCATCTGACGAAAGACATCTCCCCGCAACATAAATCAACCCTTCGGGGGATCGGTGATGATGCGGCTGTCCTGAAACCAACAGCCAAAATGCGGACGCTGGTATCCAAGGATTTACTGGCAGAGGGTATTCATTTCGACATCATGTACACGCCACTGAAACACCTGGGATATAAAGCCGCCGTGGTCAATTTCTCGGATATCGCTGCCATGAATGGTATCCCAAAGCAATTGCTGGTCGGAATAGCCATCTCCGCTAAATATTCCGTTGAAGCCATTGAGGAGATCTACGAGGGTATCAGGATGGCCTGTGATATTTACAAAGTCGATTTTATTGGCGGCGATACCTCTTCCAGCGCTGCCGGCCTCTTCTTGTCCTTAACTGTTATAGGTGAAGCGCCGGAAGATAAGATCACCTACCGATCCGGAGCCAAAACAAATGACCTGGTTTGTGTCACCGGAGACCTGGGTGCAGCCTATATCGGATTACTCATCCTGGAAAGGGAAAAGAAAGCCTTCAAGGCAAATCCGGACATGCAACCTGAATTATCAGGTAACGATTATATCCTGGAACGTCAGCTTAAACCCGAAGCCCGTGTTGATATCGTACGGCTCTTTGAAGAACTGGATATCATCCCCACCTCCATGATTGATATATCCGACGGTCTCGCTTCAGATATTATGCACCTCTGCAAGAATTCCGGAACCGGTTGTGCCCTGCATGAAGACAAGATACCAATTGACCAGCAAACCTTCGACACGGCAAAATATTTTGATATCGTCCCAACTGTCGCCGCATTGAATGGTGGAGAAGATTATGAATTGCTCTTCACCGTTGACCAGAAAGAATATGACAAAGTGAAGGATCATCCGGATATTACCATCATCGGTTATATGACTGACCCGTCAGAGGGGATACGTATGATCACGCCTGACAACCAGTCCATTGAACTGAAAGCACAGGGATGGGATGCACTGAGGAAAAAAGATAAAAGATAATAGGCGGAAGATAAAGGACCAATATCCCATGATCACCGATCTCCAAAACAAACCCCAGTGCTATGGAAGTTGCTGAGGTAATCATGCTTATCGTAGCGGGGTTGATGGTTGGATTTATCAACACGCTGGCAGGTGGAGGAAGTATCGTTTCGCTCTCACTGCTCATGCTTCTTGGACTGCCTGCCCCGGTGGCTAACGGAACCAACAGAATAGCGATAGCCATTCAAACCCTGACGGCCACGGCCAGTTTCAGGCAACAGAAAGTACTGCCCCTGAAAAAATCGATGCAAATGGCTTTACCCGCCATCGTCGGTTCACTGATCGGGGCCTGGATAGCCGTTGACATCAACGAATATATCCTTGAAAAGGCGATAGGAGCCATCATGCTGGTGATGCTCGTCTTCATTCTTTTCAAACCACAAAAGTATCTCTACGGAAGGGCGAATATCACTGAAAGGCCTCTCAACTGGAAACATTTTATTTTATTTTTCTTCATCGGTGTTTATGGCGGGTTCATCCACATGGGTATCGGTTATTTCCTGCTGATCGGTATTGTCGTCGGAGCTGGCTTTGACCTGGTAAAAGCCAATGCCATCAAAGTTTTTATCGTACTGGCCTACACCCCTTTCACACTTATCGTATTTATCTACAACAACCAGGTGGAATGGATGTACGGGCTCGTGCTGGCTATCGGAGCGGTAACGGGTGCTTTTATAGCTTCCAGGCTGGCCGTTTCAAAAGGAGTTGGTTTTGTCAAATGGGTGATTGTCATTGTCATCCTGCTTACCGCCGGTGATATGTTCGGCATTTTTGATTTCAAAAGTCTCATGTCAACAATGCTCAACAAATGAAAAGCATAATTCATATAATTCCGTTGCTGGTCCTGTTGTTTCTCTCAGCATGCGCTGCAAAAAGAAGCGAGCCGCCTCCCGATTACGTACTTGTCATTCATGGGGGCGCTGGGACCATTCTGAAAGAAAACATGACCCCCGAACTGGAAAGCGCATACCTGGATAAACTGGATGAGGCACTTGAAGCTGGCAGGGTTATTCTCAGCAGTGGAGGCAACAGTCTGGATGCTGTGACCGCAGCCGTCCTTGTCATGGAGGATTCCTATTTGTTCAATGCAGGAAAAGGAGCTGTTTTCACAGCGGAAGGAACCCATGAGATGGATGCCGCCATCATGGATGGAAAAACATTGCAGGCCGGTGCTGTTACGGGAGTGCATAACATCAGGAATCCCATCCTGGCAGCCAGGGCAGTCATGGAGCATACGCCCCACGTCATGCTTTCCGGAAAGGGAGCCGAATTATTTGCCCAGAAGCGAGGCATTGTTATGGAAGACTCCGTTTATTTCTTCAACCAGAGACGTTTTGACAGTTATCTGAAAGCCAAGCAAAAAGCGGAAAAACATGGAACGGTTGGTGCGGTAGCCCTCGACCAGGCGGGTAACCTCGCAGCAGCCACTTCTACCGGTGGCATGACCTTTAAAATGAAGGGGCGTGTGGGGGACACCCCGATCCTGGGAGCAGGCACCTACGCCGATAACCAGAGCTGCGCCGTTTCCGGAACGGGTCATGGGGAGTATTTCATGCGGTATGTTGTCGGACACGACATTTCGGCGCTGATGAAATACAAAAAGATGTCACTGAAGAAAGCGGCCAATGAAGTTATCATGCAAAAACTAAAACAGGCTGGCGGTGAGGGAGGTGTCATTGCCGTAGATTACCGGGGAAATATTGCCATGCCTTTCAACACGGCGGGCATGTATAGGGGTTATGTCACCTCAACAGGTAAAAAA
>JARRQC010000019.1:0-13638 GCA_037382165.1 bacterium
CAGACTTAGGATCTGGTGCCGCAAGGCGTGGGGGTTCGAGTCCCTTCATCCGCACCAAATTATTTAAACCTTATCAATGGAGATAACCCATGAAAATAATGGCGAGCTGACCGCCGTCATTCATATCAGACTGAAAGAGGAGGATTATTCCGACTCTGTCAACAAACAGCTGAACGATTACAGGAAGAAAGCCACCATGCCGGGTTTCAGGCCCGGAAAGGTTCCTATGGGCATGATAAAAAAGATGTATGGAAAAACTGTTCTCGTCGAAGAAGTGAACAAAACCGTATCTGATGCCCTGAACAATTATATACTGGAAAAGAAATTAAATGTGCTGGGCTATCCCCTGCCCAACAAAGAAAAGACCACCCAACTGGATCTGGAGAAGAGCGATGCCTTCGACTTTTATTTTGATATAGGTATTGCCCCGGAGTTTGATGTCGATTTATCTGATGAGATCAGCATACCTTATTACCAGATCAAGGTGAATAAAAAGGATATCGATAAAGCGGTGGAAGATATTAAAGTACGTTTCGGCACGGAGGAGAATCCGGAAACCGCCGGGGAAACCGATGGGCTGCAGGGTAACTTTTTCCTGCTTGATGAAGAGGGCAATGTTTCCGAAGAAGATCAGGGACAACACGGATTTTTCAGGATCGAAGATATCAAACTCAAAACCATCCAGGATAAATTCATCGGCGCCAAGGCGGGTGACAATATTGAATTCAATCCTGTCAAAGCCTTCAAGGATGATGAGAAAGTCCGGTCCATTCTTCATATCCACAATGAAGATGATGATAAAGTAAATGCGGATTATCGGTTTACGGTAGAAAAAGTCGTTCGTTCCACAGATGCAGAAGTGAATGAGGAACTCTTTAAGAAAGTCTATCCTTCTGCTGACATCACAACGGAAAAAGATTTCAGGGAAAAGATCTCCGGTGAACTGGAACAGCATTTCTCAAAAGACTCCGATCGCCAGTATCTCGCTGATTCCATCAACAAATTGCTGGAGATGACACAACTTGAACTACCTGATGAATTCATGAAACGTTGGCTGGTCGAATCGAATGAAGGTAAAGTCACACAAGAGGATGTGGATAAGGATTATGAGAGTTATGCCCGTACGATGCGCTGGCAAATGATCGATGCAAAATTACAGGAAAAATATGGCGAATCACTGAAGGTCAATCAGTCGGAGATCAGAGACAAAGTCAGGGCATATTTCCAGGCTCCCGGGGAAGCCGGCGACGAACCCAACCCGCAGGTTGAGGCTATTATTGACCAGGTGCTGCAAAACCGCGAGGAAAGTGAACGCATTTACAGGGGCATAATGGATGAAAAATATATAAGCCTATTTAAAGAAAAACTTAAAATGAACAATAAGGAGGTTGATTCAGATAAATTCATTGAAATCGCCTCTTCAACAAAATAAATTTCAATATGGATCAGAATAAGGAATTCAGAAATTATGCGGTCAAACACCGTGGCATCAGCAGCCTGACACTTGACAGGTATAATTCACTGCATAACAATTACATTTCTCCAACCATCATCGAGGAACGGCAGATGAACGTTGCCCAGATGGATGTGTTCTCCCGCCTGATGATGGACAGGATCATTTTTTTGGGTGTTCCCATTGATGATTATGTGGCCAACATCATCCAGGCACAATTGCTCTTCCTGGAATCCAATGACCCCAGTCGCGACATACAGATATACCTGAATACACCCGGCGGTTCCGTCTATGCAGGACTGGGTATTTATGACACCATGCAATACATCAAACCCGATGTAGCCACCATTTGCACCGGAATGGCTGCTTCCATGGGAGCTATCATCCTTTGCGCTGGAGAATCAGGAAAACGCACAGCTTTGACACATTCGCGAATCCTGATACATCAGCCGATGGGCGGTGTTCAGGGCCAGGCTTCTGACATAGAAATTACCGCACGTGAAATTCAAAAGCTGAAAAAGGAACTTTACGAGATCATTGCGAAGCACAGTAAACAAACTTACAAAAAGATCTGGAAGGATTCTGACCGTGATTACTGGATGACGGCAGAAGAAGCCAGGGATTATGGCATGATTGATGAAGTGCTTCTGAAACACGAATAACCGACTGACAACAACTAGCATCTAATTCCCTATACTTATGCCCCCGAAAAAAGAAGAAAGCTGTTCTTTTTGTGGCAGGAGAAAGTCTGAAACGACACTGCTTGTATCCGGCCTTGAAGGACAGATCTGTAATTTCTGCATTGAACAGGCGAAGATGATCCTGGAAGAGGAAAGTGCCGGGGAATTTAGTCCTCCGGATATTGAAAAGTCAGTATTAAAGCCTGCAGAAATCAAAGCCTTCCTGGAAAGGTATATTATCGGCCAGGATGAAGCTAAAAAGGTGCTGAGTGTCGCTGTTTATAACCATTATAAACGAATCTCACAGAAAAATGACGACAATGAGGTAGAGATTGAAAAATCAAACATCATCCTTGTCGGGGAAACCGGTACAGGTAAGACATTGCTTGCACGGACGATTGCCAGGATGCTGCACGTGCCTTTCGCGATCGCGGATGCTACCGTGCTAACGGAAGCAGGATATGTGGGTGAAGATGTTGAAAGCATTCTCACACGCCTGTTGCAGGCAGCAGATTATAATGTCGCGGCAGCTGAAAAAGGGATTATTTTCATTGATGAAATTGATAAGATAGCGCGTAAAAGCGACAATCCTTCCATCACAAGGGATGTGTCCGGTGAAGGAGTGCAGCAGGCTTTACTGAAATTGCTTGAAGGATCGGAAGTTAATGTTCCGCCCCAGGGTGGCAGGAAGCACCCTGAGCAAAAGATGATCACAGTCAACACCAAAAATATCCTGTTTATTGCAGGAGGTGCTTTCCAGGGAATTGAAAAGACCATAGCTTCCAGGCTGCGCACCAATGTAGTAGGCTACTCCTTTGCAGGTATCAATGACCAAACCATCGACAAGGATCATATGCTGCAATATATTGCACCGAGCGATCTCAGAGCCTTTGGCCTGATTCCTGAGATCGTCGGTAGACTGCCCATATTAACCTATCTGAATCCGCTGAGTAAAGATACCCTCCGGCGCATTCTCATAGAACCTAAGAATGCACTCACCAAGCAATTCGCAAAATTATTTGAAATGGATAATGTTACTTTATCCTTTGCGGATGATGCCCTCGATTACATTGTTGACAAGTCTGTCGAATTTAAACTGGGCGCCAGGGGGTTGCGAGCCATTATCGAAGCCATCCTGATCGATGCGATGTTTGAAATGCCATCACAGAAAAAAACCAAAAATCTTCACATAACGGTGGAGTATGCTTCGGAAAAATTCAGTAAAGCGAGCATCGCGAAACTAAAAGCAGCGGTTTAGTTGTAATTTTACAGGCATGATCAAGGGAAACTGCCTGTCATGAGAGCTCTGATATTCATCTTATTTATCGTTATCGCATCCAGTGCGCTGCATGCCCAGGAGACAAAGCCTATTGTCCTGAAGGCGCGTGTTATTGATAGTGATACGGTACCCATGATCACCCTCCGGGAAGTTGAGATCTTTACACTGGAGATCCCGAAAACAAGAAGGCAACAGAGGAGGCTGACCAAGCTGGTAAAAAATATCAAAGCGGTTTACCCTTATGCCAAGCTAGCAGGCATCAAACTGTCAAATTATGAGGATATGCTTCTTGCTGCAAAGAATGACCGGGAACGGAAGAAGATCATGAAACAGGCGGAAGAAGAGATCAAGGAAGAATATGGGGAAGAACTTAAGAACCTCACCTTCAGCCAGGGCAAGATACTGATCAAACTACTGGACCGGGAAACAGGCAATACTTCCTATGTGCTTGTGCAGGAACTCCGTGGAAAATTCACTGCCTTCTGGTACCAGGCTTTTGCAAGAATATGGGGGTATAACCTGAAATCGGAATATGATCCCGAGGGCGAGGATCGTCAGATCGAAGTCATTGTCAAGATGATCGAACGGGGGCAGATCTGAGCGGCCTTATTTGCCGCGTCCCTGCATCACAATAAGGACGGTATATATCAGGATCTTGAAATCCATGGCCAGCGACATGTTCTCGATGTAAAGTATGTCATATTTCAGACGCTCGATCATCTCATCCACATCTGAAGCATAACCGAATTTCACCTGCCCCCAGGAGGTAATGCCCGGTTTAACCTTGAGCAACAGCCGGTAATGGGGGGCACGCTTGACGATCTGATCAATATAATACTGACGTTCCGGCCGCGGACCTACCAGCGACATGTCCCCTTTCAAGACAGAATAAAACTGGGGGATCTCATCCAGCCTTACCTTCCTTATAAACAAGCCAAAGGGAGTGATCCGGGGATCATTGTCAGAAGATAATTGGGGCCCATCCTTCTCCGCATCAGAATACATCGAACGGAATTTGTGCATCATGAAAGTCTTCCCTGTCCGGCCAACCCTTTCCTGTGAGAATAATACTGGACCCGGAGAACTCAATTTTACCCCGATCGCGGTAAATATGTAAAACGGGATCAGGATCACCATCGCGAAAATAGAGGCGAGAATATCGATCAACCGCTTCAGGGATTGCTGCCAGGCAGGCATAAGATCAGGTGATATCTCAATAAGCGGCGTATGAAATATACCCGACACTTTTACTGATCCGAAAATAATATCCTGCATTAATGGAATAACTTTGATGATCACATTGGTTGTTTCCAGTTCGGTGATGATGGTTTCAATAGTATTCATCTCCGAGCGCTCAATAGCAATGATCACCTCCTCAATATTATAATCACAGATGACCCTGTTGAGATCCTTGTATTGCCCGAGATGCGGCATGTATTTATCGATCTTGAAATTGCCGTGATCATGTACATTGACAAAACCCACAAATTTGTTTCCTGATGATATTTCTTCATTGATGATGTCATTGTACACTTTGAGTGCATTTCCGTTGCTCCCGATGATGAGTGTATTAAACCCTATTTTTCCGCTGTGGATGCGGTGTACCGTTACCGTTGTGAGTAACAGGCGGAGGGTGTAGGTAAAAAAGAAATGGAGCAGGAACAGCGCGATGAATGACTGGTAATAGGAACGGTAGGTCTGTATGATGTCATCCAGGATGAGAATAAAGAAGATGATAGTGACACCGATCAGGGTGATGATCAGCGTTTGTCCGAGTTCTTTGAGCCTTGACTTCCGGTAAACCCTCCTGTAGGATCCGATCATGGTGTAAAGGATCAGCCAGAAGACCGGCAGAATAATAATGCCAAGCCAGAATTTCTGATCTTCTGCGACACGGGTAAGGTTTCCAAAAAAGTCAGGATCTTCAGTGTATTTGCGATACATGTAGAACAAGCTCCATGCAATGATGGCGGCGATCCAATCCAGAAACACATATTTTGCAACCTGTAATTTTCTGTTCATACACTAAATCGGACGATGAATGACTTTAATATTGTCAATATATATGGTCGAAAAATCTTTGTCACTATCAATGCCGGCCTCGAGATAGACCCGGTATTCAGAAGCCTGCGGATGAAGGGAAAGGTTCGGTCCCAGGTTAATATATATCTTGTTCCATTCTTCGGCATGTTTCAATATGAGCAACGGCACCTTGACATAACCGCCCGGATCGCGGATCAGCAATCCCGTATTCAGGTAATTGTCAGATTTCCATTCCAGTTCCATCAGCACAGGAGATCCCTGTCTGGGCATCTCGTACGCGTTATAACTTGCGGCAGAATATATTGGATTTTCGTCGGTCAGAAAAATGGCTCCGGCATATTTCGTCTCCGGTTCCGGACTGTTTTCCCTGATGACCCTGACGATCACCGTATCACTCGCCGGGTTCTCTTCAAGTGAAAGGCCTGCTCCTTCAAAATCTTCCATCCATGCAAATACAAGATTTCC
The DNA here is from genome assembly GCA_037382165.1 of bacterium. GTDB lineage: Bacteria > Bacteroidota > Bacteroidia > Bacteroidales > F082 > JAADID01. The sequence goes on from JARRQC010000019.1 coordinate 5,921, forward strand.
ATAATAGTCCGCTACAGGGTGATGAATTACCTGGGTAGAGTCAGTAACAAATTGGAAATCCTCATAAACGATCGGTTCATAAAACGGATAAGGGACACGTGTTGACGAAATACCGTTGAGTTTGATGCCCGGTCTGATCTCCAGTTTATTCAATCCTTCAGCCAGGACAGGGAAGTTTGCCGGCAGTTCATATGCACCGACGATATTGTCATTGACATAAATCCATACATCGGTGATCTTATGTGAACGGGTACCCTGATCCGGATAATACGTATTGATAGAGACCGTATCGATCTTCAAATAGGCGGGTACAGTCTGACTGCCTTCAAATTTATAGCATCCGGTGAAAGCCACCATTAGGAAGACAGAAAAAAGTAAAATTCCCCTATAATGTTGATTTTTGCCCTGTTGCAACAGTGGTATTTCCTTTTAATATTTTTTAACGAAAGTTTTCTGCTGATATTGTAAGCTGTTGAAATCTTCTTACAGATTGTTGTAAGAGCTGTTGATCTTATCCATGATCATCTGCGCGATCCTTAGGGCCTGGTAACCGTCATCAATGCTTACCATGGGTGTCGTATTGTTCAGGATTGAATTCTTAAAACTGGCCAGCTCTTCTTTGATTGCATTGACAGGCTTCACTTCAGGCTTGTCAAAATAGATCCTTTTTTTCTTTTTGTTTTCACCCAGATCAAGGACCAGGGCAAAAGGATCGTCGGGGACCTGGTCAATTTCATCCATGCGAACCACCTCGGATATCTTATCAAGAAAATCTACCGTAATGTAGGCGTCACGTTGGAAAATGCGTGTTTTTCGCATGTTCTTTAGTGAGATCCGGCTTGCTGTAAGGTTCGCCACCGCCCCGTTCTCAAATTCGAGCCGTGCATTGGCAATATCAGGGGTGTCACTGACAACATTCACACCACTGGCATGGACTTTCCTGATATTGGATTTCACCAGGCTGATCACAATATCAATGTCATGGATCATCAGGTCGAGCACCACAGGGACATCCGTACCCCTCGGATTGAATTGGGAAAGCCGGTGAGCTTCAATAAACATCGGGCGATTCAGGTATTCCTGGACCGCACCAAAGGCTGGATTAAACCGTTCCACGTGACCCACCTGCACTTTGACTTCTGCTTCGCCCGCAAGTTCAATCAGTTCAAGCGCTTCCTCCGGTGTGGTGACGATGGGCTTTTCAATAAAAACATGTTTCGACTTTCTGATGGCCTCCGATGCACAGGAGAAATGCGAAACTGTAGGTGTGACGATATCAACCACATCTGCAGCATCTATGAGGGAAGAAACGCTGTCAAAAGCGGATATTCCGAAAGCGGTTTCAGCTTCCCTCCTCTTTTCCGGATCAGGATCATAAAAGCCAATCAGCTCATAATCATCAATCATACGGATACAATTCAGGTGTATCTTACCCAAATGTCCCACACCTAAAACACCTATCTTCAACATGCCTGAAAATTTTGCGCAAAGGTAACCTTTTTGATGGAGTCACCGTGCTTAAAGGGCGTCATTCAAAAGGAATCCAATCGCCTGTTTTTGGCTTAGTACATTTCAAATTTATTTCATGCCATCGGCTGTCATGCCGTGTGATCATTGGTGCATTTTTTCTGTAAGATTTCAACACAGGTTTTTTAACTTCGCAAGCCAGAAAATGCATGATACGTATCAACATAAGGGGTTGAGAAAAAAGCTTGTCGAAAGCATCGCTGAAAAAGGGATTACAGACCAACGGGTCCTCGATGCCATCATGAAGATCCCGCGCCATCTTTTTCTGGATTCAGGATTTTTAAAGTTCGCCTACGAAGACAAACCTTTTCCCATCGGATCGGGACAGACCATCTCACAACCTTATACTGTTGCATTCCAGACTGAATTGCTGCAGGTAAAAAAAGGGGATAAAGTACTTGAAATTGGCACGGGATCTGGTTACCAGGCCAGCATTTTGGCAGAAATGGGAGCCAAAGTCTATACCATTGAACGGCAACGTAAACTGTTCAGCAAGACAAAACAATTCCTTCCTACCCTGGGATACAGGCAGATTAAATGTTTTTACGGGGATGGAAACAAAGGTGTTCCCGCCTTCGCACCTTATGACAAGATACTTATCACGGCGGCTGCATCTGAGGTCCCCATGGAGATCATTAGGCAGCTGAAAACAGGCGGAATGCTGGTGATACCTTTAGGGGCCGGGGATGTACAAACCATGATGCGGATCACCAAAGGAGAGGATGGCACGCTTCATGAGCAAAAATTCGGTGCTTTTCGTTTCGTTCCTTTGCTAAGGGACAAAGCCAATGACTAATCCCTTTTGCTTTGAAGGATACGGGGGGACTCAGTTTCAAGATGGCCGAAGATGACCTCAAGTTTGTCATCAAGTGAACTTTTCCCGTCAATCCAATGAATAAGAACACCTTTCTTTTCCATTCTTCTGAACCAGGTACTTTGCCTCTTGGCAAATTGATGAATGGCGGTATTTAATTTTGAGAACATCTCGTCAAAGGAGATCTTTCCTGCAACATAGTACGTGACATACCGGTATTCCAGTCCATAAAATGTTAACTGTTCTTCTGACAATCCTGAATCGAGCAATTGCCTGACTTCCTCTACCAGGCCATTTTCTAGCCTGTCTTTTAACCTCCGTGTGATACGCTCCCTGATGGTCTCCCGGTCAAAAGCAATGCCAAAGTTCAATGACAAAACGTCTGGCATATCAATACTTTGACCAGGAAACCTCTTTCTGAAACGTGCTATTTCAAGTGCTCTGATGGCTCTTTTTTTGTCCAGTAAGTCAGTAGTATTATGCAGCGGACCGTATTTTTTTAGCCTTTCCGTTATCTCTGAAAGTTTAGCATTTTGCAGCTGCGATCGCAAGCGCTTATCTTCAGGCACCCGAATCAATTCATACTGCCGAAGAACCGCATCAAGATATAAGCCCGTACCCCCGCAGAGTACAGGAATTTTTCCCTTTGAATGAATTTCCCGATAAGCTTTAACAAAACCGTTCTGAAAAGAAAACAGGTTATACTCAGAACCGGGCTCAGCGACATCGATCAAATGATAAGGTATTCTCTTTCCTGCCACGGTATATTCCCCTGTATCTTTTCCGGTCCCTATATCCATGCCCAGGTAGACCTGTCTTGAATCAGCACTTATAATCTCACCGTCAAGTCGATACGCAAGCGCTGCAGCAAGCTTCGTTTTGCCTGTTGCAGTGCAGCCAAGAATGGTCAGCAGAGTTATCATTACCCGTGCAATTTACAAACTATAGCTAATTTTTCTCCTTCGTATATTTTCTCTGTTCGAATCTTAATTCGGGCAGAACAGTTTCAGGCCTAATTTCTAACTCAGCACCATAGCTAATGCTAAGTTTTTTAGCTATTGTAACATAACTATTAATTATTGTAACATAAAGATAATTCCATAAACGCATATCCTATTAATTTTACAACTTGAAAGGATATCGGAATTAGTATCAGGTTGAGCACCCCGGGTAAGACATATTAACCAAGCCAACCTTATGAAAAAAGGAAAGTGAAAAGGGTTGTCCGGATGCCGGCTCCGGACACCTTTATTTTTCAGATACAAGTGTAAGAGCTCCTTAAGCCCCTTTCAACAGGGGCACTTTACACTAGACAGGCCTGTAAGCCACGACCCCTGGCTTCAGGCCCTTTTTTATTCATGAAAATTGTGCCTTTTTATAATTGTTTTCCGGATGCATAAACCGGATTCACTAAAGACATTCAAGTCAATATTGCATAACTTGAAAGTAAGTTTTCCCAGAAAAGGTAAGAGATTGGTCAAACCTTCTTATTTTTGGAGACATGAAAAAAAGCATACTCCTTTTCATAGCCCTGATCATCGCTGGAATTTCCTATGGTCAGGTAGGGCTTGGTATTCGCGCCGGTTACGGGGTAACGAAATTGACCAAACGCCCTTATATTTCCGTTGAGAGCAATCCACACACATCAAGATGGATACCGGCTCCCACGGCAGGCCTCGTTATGGACATCACGGTCAGCGATATTTTCTTTTTACAACTGGAAGCTGTTTACTCCGGACTAGGTGCTGAGTATGATTTGACGGACAGCCCATCCGACGAAACTACTGCAGATGGAAGCACAACCCTCAGAGAATATTTTCATCTCATTGAATTTCCCATCGTTGCGAAGTTCGCCACCTATGATACCAAATTGACCAAGTTCCTGGAGTTTGGATTCAATCCGGGTTATTTCATCAGCGGAGCGTATGAGGTGCAGAACAATGCCAGCGTTGAGGATAAATCCGGAGACTATCAGTTTACCCATATGAAGCGGGGAAACTTTGGTTTTGTTGTTGGTGTGGGAATTGGAACTGGTTTTGGCAAAAGGGCATCCTGGGCATTGAATTTGAGATACAATCATGGTGTTTCCGACCTTAACCAGATTCAGGCGGAAAACAATTCTGAGTATGTACATAACCAGACCCGCGCGCTGACGCTATCTTTCATACTCATGTTCTTTTGACGCAGTTTGGATTTTCAGCGCAGTCATAAGACCAAATTCTTTAATTCAAAGGGATTGCGCGTTGTCGTAGCAGGTTTTCTCTAGCAAAAAGGATTTCCCTCAAACTGTTCAATTCTTCAATCGCTGTATCATCAAAAGAAAGGTTCCTGAACCGGTCCCGGTATACCTTTGCCTTTTTGTCAGGAAAAAGCACCAACAGATTGTCAAGCAGGATCACCTCATCTGTTGCAGGATCAGATTTCCTTTCACTCCTCAGAAACTGTAGTATTCTTAACCCGTCTACCTTATTGCGGCAGGCCCTCACAAAATTTAAACGATCCCGGTAATTTGAACGAAGTGGTTCCCAGAGGTTTTCCAGACCAAAAACACCATCCAGGTATGGACTCATCGGAGTATCAATATCTGATTTTTGCAGCTCTCCAAAGAGATCAAAAGTCCTTCCTACTTTGTCAAATGCTTTCCAGCTATATATGGGATAGGAGCTCCAGTCCTTGTTTTTTCCCTTGATCAGGGCGGGTCCTGTACCGAAACCCACCCGGTCGGAAAGCCTCGGTGAGGGATACGCAAGGGTGCCGGTCCATGGTGAAACCCGACCGTTCTTTACCAGCTTTTGAAGGAAGTAAAAATCTTCGCCACTCTTCACCGGGGTAAGCCCTCCTGCCCGCTTACAGGCCCCTGCTGTAAAACTCATCGCCGAACCTAAAGCCGTAAACGCATATGGGTTCCCAATGCGCAGCATATTGAGCAGGTAATTGCGCATATAAATTTCATAGCGCAAGATCAGGCGATCTGTTTCATCGCCAGCCAACCTGTGATAGTAAGGCAGTGCAATACCATCGAACACCGGTCTGCTTTCAAATGTATCCCTTATGGCTGACAAGTAATTTTCAGGATATTCCGTATCGGCATCCATGCTGACAATAATATCGTTTTCGTTGGCTTCTCTGCAAATAGCATCAGTGATCGTTTTCCTCGCCCAACCGATACCTCCCTTTTTACCGGGCCAACCTTTACCTGGCGAGCTCATGTCAATAAGCTGTAATTCAAATCCTTTGTACTCCCGGAGGAAAGTCAGGCTTTTCAGATTGTTCTCACAAAGTACTATCTTATCGTCACGATCCCACCAATGATCGTAATTGTTTACGCAAACGACCAGCTTTTTAAACGGTAAATCTTGATTTTCAAGATAATAAAATAATTTCTCAAGATTTTCATATTCATTGAGTACTGGCAGTGCAATATAAATATCAGGGGTGGACATCCTGGTGCAAAAATCAGACTATTGCTTCAATATTAACCTATGATTTGAGAAATAATCCATAATTTTGAGCTATTCAGAAAGGATTTCACATGGAAGAATTGATCAATAATCCCATCATAGCCAGTTTACCCAAACACCTTAAAGGATTTATCATCGATCAGAATTACAGCAGGTACACAGCTCAGGATCACGCAGTCTGGCGCTATGTCATGAGGCAGAATGTTCATTTCCTCGCCCAGGTGGCGCACAAGTCTTATATTGACGGCTTGAAGAAGACAGGTATCTCTATCGACAAGATACCCAGCCTGGAAGAGATGAATGAAATATTAGCCCGCATTGGATGGGCCGCAGTCACTGTTGATGGTTTCATTCCCCCTGCCGCTTTTATGGAGTTCCAAAAATATAATGTGCTCGTCATCGCGGCAGACATAAGACCTTACGACCAGATTGAATACACCCCGGCTCCGGATATCATCCACGAAGCCGCGGGTCATGCCCCGATCATTGCAGATGAGGAGTACGCGCACTATCTTAAATATTTTGGTGAGGTTGGCTGCAAGGCATTTTCTTCAAAAAAAGATTACGAGATCTATGAAGCGATCAGGCACCTCTCCATACTCAAAGCGGATCCTTACACTCCAATTGACGCTATAGAAAAAGCTGAACAGAAATTAGATAAAATCAGCGCGGATAGTGGCATGCCTTCCGAAATGTCCCTGATCCGCAACCTGCACTGGTGGACAGTGGAATACGGACTCATCGGTGACGTAAAGAATCCCAAGATCTATGGTGCCGGGCTGCTTTCCTCCATCGGGGAAAGTAAAGGGGCCTTAAGTGATAAGGTCAGGAAATTGCCCTATACCCTGGAAGCGATGGACTACAATTTTGACATCACCAAACCCCAACCCCAGTTGTTTGTTACCCCTGATTTTGAAAACCTTACCGCTGTGCTGGATGAATTCGCCAACCAGATGGGCCTGCGAACGGGAGGTATGGAGGGTATTCTGAAAGCGATCGGGTCAGGGAATACGGCTACACTCGAATATTCATCGGGATTGCAGGTATCCGGTACATTCACGGAAATTGTTTCACATCAGGGAATGCCTTTTTATATTCGTTCCGAGGGCCCCACCATCCTGAGTTTTGAAAATAAAATGCTTGAAGGTCATTCCAAAACGCATCACAAAGACGGCTTTGGTTCTCCCATCGGCAGGATCAGGGGGTGCCTGAAACCCATGCGGGCCATGAACCGGAATGATCTGAAGAAAATAGGTATCGAGGAAGGGAAAAGGACATCCTTCCAGTTTGAATCAGGCGTAAAGGTTGAGGGAGTTGTGAAGCATATCAAATACATGAAAGATTCCCTCATCCTGATGACCTTTCATGACTGCACGGTAAGATACAAAGACAGGCTATTGTTTGAACCTTCCTGGGGAGTGTACGATATGGCTGTCGGAGAAAAGATCACTTCTGCCTTCAACGGACCGGCCGATGCTGAAGGTTTCGGTCTGCATTACGACGTCCCGGATGAGAAAACCCATCATATCGAGTTTGATGAGAATGCACGGGAACTGCATAAACTGTATGAATCCGTCAGAAAACTGCGGAATAAAAAACCGCAATCTTCCGAATTGAAAGATATCTGGCAAGAACTTCTTCGGAAATATGATGATGATTGGCTGCTTCCGGTCGAGATCTATGAGATTGCAGCTAAAAACAAGATCAACAGCGGCTTTCCGGAGGAGGTGATCGATCATCTGGAAAAGGTAAAGGAAGAGCATCCTGCATTGAAAAAATTAATTGAGAACGGGCTTTCCCTGGCCAAAAGCTATTAGAATTACCCTGGGATTTCAAAAAGCATTTTCTTCATAAGCTTCCGGATAAGGAGATGCTTATGGGAATGCGGGACGGACAGAAGTTAGGATTCTCAAAAA
>JARRQC010000020.1:0-13290 GCA_037382165.1 bacterium
TTGTCAGGACCCAGGATATTGTAAACCTGCCTGATCCATCCGCGACAAAGCCTTTCCTGTTTCTGCTCAGGACACCGATAAGAGAGTATCACTTCACCATTCCCATCAGGATGGATGATGGCCGAATGAAAGTATTTCGCGGTTTCCGTATCGTCCACAATGACGCCCGCGGTCCCGCCAAGGGTGGTGTCAGGTTTCATCCACAGGAAACGGTGGATTCGGTCAGGGCAATGTCAATGTGGGTAAGCTGGAAAACAGCGGTCGCCGATCTTCCAATAGGAGGAGCGAAGGGTGGTGTGGTCTGCGATCCGCATAACCTCAGTGTGCAGGAACAGGAAAGGCTTTGTCGCGGATGGATCAGGCAGGTTTACAATATCCTGGGTCCTGACAAGGATATCCCCGGTCCGGATGTGATGACCTCGGCAAAACACATGCTCTGGATGCTTGATGAGTTTGAGACCATCAGTGGCCGGAGGCAGCCGGGAATGATCACCGGCAAACCAGTCGACATGGGCGGTTCTCTAGGGAGAAAGGAAGCCACAGGCTATGGTGTGATCATCACGGTTCGGGAAGCCCTCAGAGAACTCAACCTGGATGCTTCCGATACCGTGGCAGGATTTATGGGTTTCGGCAATGTGGCCCAGCATGCCATAGAAATTTTTCAGCAAATGGGAGGCAAGGTCCTGTTCGTCTCCTCCTGGTCCCAGGAGGACCAGGCAGGCTATGTTTACCTGAAAAAAGAGGGAATCGACCTCGAACAACTCCAGTCCATTACCAATCCCTTTGGAGGCATATCCAAATCAAAGGCAAGCGATATGGGCTACACCATTCTCCCGGGAGATGATTGGATAGGACAGGAAGTCGATATCCTTGTCCCCGCAGCACTTGAAAATGCCATCAACCGCGACAATGTCGACCGTATCCATAAAAAGGTGAAGATCATCGCGGAAGCGGCAAACGGGCCAACCACGCCGGAGGCAGGCGCGATAATCGATAAAGGTAAAATCTTCACCATTCCGGATTTGTTAGCCAATGTCGGGGGGGTGACAGTCAGCTATTTTGAACAGGTACAAAGTAACCAGAACTACTACTGGGAAAAGGAGGAAGTACTTAGCAAACTCGACGTAAAAATGACCGCTGCCTTTATGTCCGTCAGTGATTTTGCAAAAGCCAATAAGTTATCCATGCGCGACGCTGCCCAGGTCATCGCTGTTGACCGGGTGGTGCAGGCATGTAAGGAAAGGGGTTGGGTTTGAAAAACAGGAATGAAAAGAGAGATGTCCAACATGAACTGCTGCCTTTCAACAGGAGTAAATTCCTGAATGACGGACAGAAGATCACCTATATCGGGTCGGGAGATATTGGGGGAAAGGCAAGCGGTCTGGCAGACATACACTACCTCATCCACCATAAACTGGACCGGGAGGCCTACCCTGGTATTGATGTCAATATTCCTACCATGACCATCATCCGTACGGATGTGTTTGATGCTTTCATGAAGAGAAACGACCTGTATGATATCGCATATAAGGAAACCTCCGATGAACGGATTGCCCATGCTTTTCAGAAGGCAAGTCTGCCCTTTGAGGTCCTGGGTGATCTAAGATCCCTGATCGCCCAGGTACAAACACCGCTTGCCGTGCGCAGTTCAAGCTTGCTGGAGGATGCCCGCTATGAACCCTTTGCAGGAGTGTATGGCACCAAGATGACGCAGAACAATCAGCCGGATACCAATGCCAGGTTCAACAAACTGGTGGAAGCCATCAAATTTGTATATGCCACCACCTTTTTCAGGTCGGCAAAGGATTATATCCGGACTACCCGCCACCGTACCCAGGACGAAAAGATGGCGGTGATCATTCAGGAGGTGGTCGGGAACAGGTTTTCAGACCGTTTTTATCCGGAACTCTCCGGTGTGGCCCGGTCCCATAACTATTATACTTTCGGCAATGCCGATCCGGCTGACGGTATCGTCAACCTGGCGCTGGGACTCGGAAAGACCATCGTCGATGGCGGTTTTACCTGGTCGTTCAGCCCCGCCTATCCAAAAGCCGATCCGCCGTTTAATTCCATCGGGGATATGCTGGACAATACACAACGGGAATTCTGGTGCATTAACATGGGGAAAGCACCGGCTTATGATCCGGTAAAGGAGACCGAATACATGTTCAAGTTCAATATTGTAGAAGCTGAGCAAGACAAGACGATGAAGCATCTCGCGTCAACCTATGACGGAGAATCGGGCAGGCTTATGATGGGAACCTCGCGACCCGGAGCCCGGCTGCTGAACTTTGCTCCCCTGCTCCGGCTGAATGACCTCCCGCTCGTAGACCTCATCAGTGACCTGATGAAGCTGTCGGAAAAGGAATTGGGCGTACCGGTCGAGATCGAGTTTGCCATGACCTTTTCGGAAGAGGGTCCGCATAAGTTCGGTTTTCTCCAGGTCAGGCCGATGGTGGTGTCTGTTGACGAAATCTCCCTGGAAGAAGGGGAGATGTCAGGAGAGCATGTGCTTGTGGCTTCAGATAAAGTGTTGGGAAATGGAAGCTCGGACAATATCTGTGATATCGTTTACCTCAGGAAAAGTGCATTTGAGGTGCTGCGGACACAGGAAATGAGGGATGAAATTGAAAAGATCAACGATATCCTTGTCAGGGAAGGGAAACCCTATGTGCTGATTGGTTTTGGCAGATGGGGAACCTCTGACCAGACAGCGGGTATTCCCGTCAATTGGGGACAGATCTCGGGAACGAAGGCCATCGTGGAAGCCTCCCTCGCACATGTGAATTTTGAGCAGAGCCAGGGATCTCATTTCTTTCATAATGTCACCGGCTGCGGCGTATTTTATTTCTCCGTTCCATTTGAACGAACCGATAGCATCAACTGGCAGTGGCTGGATTCCCTGGAAGCACACAATGAATCCCGTTTTATTCGCCATGTCCGCCTGACAAACCCCTTGCTTGTCAAGGTTGATGGCCGTACCGGCAGAGGTGTGATCCATAAAAAGAATCCATGAACGATAATACACAATATGACAACTTGTTCCATGAACTTCGCGAGCGTGCCAAGGAGCTGAACTGCCTTTACGAGGTACAGGAACTGCTGATCAATCCCGGGAATGGCATCGATGAGATTTGCGAAGGGCTGCTGCGAGTCATCCCTCCCGGCTGGCAGTATCCGGATATCTGCACGGCATCGGTAACCTTGTTCGGTAAAGAATACCACAAGGCGGGATTTACCCCCACGGAATGGAAACAACAGGCGCCAATTACCGTTCAAAATGAAAAGGTAGGCGAGATCAGTGTGTACTATACCGAAGAAACACCCCCGCTGGATGAGGGGCCCTTTCTGAAAGAGGAAAGGAAACTGATCGACACCATCGCCGAAAGGCTGGGGATGCACCTGCTGCACCAGCAGCTCAAACAGGTTTTTAAGGAACAGGAGAAAGCCGGGCAGAAGAAAAAAAGTGAGTGGGCAGTCATCCTCGATATGCTTCGGCAGACCGATCCCAAGCTGCTGATACGTCTTTCCCGTAAGATGGTCAATTACCTCTGCTGGACAGGCATCAAGGAAGCAGAACCGTTGCTCGCCCAGTTCAGTCCAACACTTCACCAGGGGGAGGCACTGCTGGATGAAAACAGGCCTTACAAACGCAAATCCGACAGTGACCTGATCAGCCTCAGCTATGAGATATTCAATATGGCGGAGAAATACCTGAATGAAGAGAAGATACTTGACAGCATTCAGAAATGGACCAAGGAAGACCGGTCGGGTTTCCTTTCCAAAGTCCTTGAAAATATGGGCTCCTCGTTGTCAACGATACACAGTGTCATTGAAAGGTATCACCATGTCGGTCAGCTCTCACTGGAACTGTCCGAACCCCGGAGGAAAAGCCTGCGTGTCGCTCTGATCCGGCGTATTCTGACGGATCAACACGGGTATATTGACATTGCCAAGGATTTCCTTGATATTGAGAGTTTCAATGAATTGCTGAAACGGGTGATCCACCCCGTGGGAAGCCATGGCCTGCTGGGCGGAAAGAGTGCCGGCCTGTTCCTGGCCAGGGAAATCCTTAAAAGTTATGAAGGGGAGTTTCCCTCCTTTGGTGATATAAAAACGCCAAAAACATGGTATGTCACCTCAGACGGGCTTCTCAACTTTATGGATTATAACAACCTCGAGGAGGTAATGGAACAGAAATACAAGGATATCGGGCAGGTGAGGCTCGAATATCCCTATGTTGTCCAGGTTTTTAAGAATTCTTCCTTTTCTCCCGAGATCATCAAGGGGTTGCTGATGGCGCTGGAGGATTTTGGGGAAGTACCCCTGATTGTCCGCAGTTCCAGCCTTTTGGAAGACAGGATAGGCACTGCATTTGCAGGAAAGTACAAAAGCCTCTTTATCGCCAACCAGGGTTCCAGGGAAAAGAGGCTGTCCGATCTGATGGATGCCATTGCGGAGATCTATGCTTCTACCTTTGGTCCGGACCCCATTGAATACCGGGCTGAAAATAACCTGATCGAGTACTACGAGGAAATGGGGATCATGATCCAGGAGGTGGTGGGCAAGAAAGCAGGCCATTATTTCCTGCCCGCTTTTGCCGGGGTGGGTTTCAGCAGGAATGAGTTCAGGTGGTCACCACGGATCAGCCGGGAAGACGGATTGGTCAGACTGGTGCCCGGTTTGGGAACCCGCGCCGTGGACAGGATCAATAATGACTATCCGATCATGCTCTCCCCGGGGCAGCCCAACCTGAAAGTCAATGTCAGCCTGGATGAAGTTATCCGTTATTCCCCAAAATTCATCGATGTGATTAATCTCGATACCGGGGAGTTCGAAACCATTACCCTGGAGAAAATAAGGGAGTTCGGTTCGGATTATCCCATCGTTCACCAGGTACTCTCCCGGATCACCCACCAACACTTGCAGATCACCCGGCCCATGGGTATTGATTTTAAAAAAGACGCCCTGGCGGTTACTTTTGACGGGCTGATCAGCCGCACAGATTTTGTTGCACAGGTGAAAGACATCCTGGATGTGCTGGAAAAACAATACGGACACCCGGTCGATATAGAATTTGCCCATGACGGAAAAAACCTTTATATCCTGCAATGCCGCACGCAAAGTGCATTGATGGATCATGCGCCGGCTAACCTTCCTGCCTATGTGCCGGAAGAGAAGACCCTCATCTCCGCCAATAAATTCGTCTCGAATGGCATGATCGGCAATATCACCCATATCGTATATGTTGATCCCAAAAAGTATGGTGAAATCACGGACGTGGAAACATTGAAAAGGATTGGTCGCGTCGTCGGTAAACTGAACCGCATATTACCCAAAAGGCAATTCATCCTGATTGGTCCCGGAAGGTGGGGCAGCCGGGGAGATATCAAACTGGGGGTCAATGTTACCTATTCTGATATCAATAATACGGCTATGCTTGTTGAGATTGCCAGGAAAACAGGGGAATACCTGCCGGAACTTTCCTTTGGCACCCATTTTTTCCAGGACCTGGTAGAATCCAACATCAAGTATCTTCCTCTGTATCCGGATGAACCTGAAAATCATTTTAACGAAAAAATGATCCTTCAGGCTCCCAACTTGCTGACCACCTTTGTTCCCGAGGCCGAAAACCTGGATGAGGTTATCCGGGTCATTGACATACCGGCTTTATCGAACGGACAGGTTCTGCAGGTGCTCATGAATGCTGACCTGAATTCCGCAGTGGCCATCATCAGTGATCAAACGGAACTGGAAGAGGACAAACTCACCGCACTTCCCGGTGATGCATTGCAGAAAAAGGATATTCACTGGCAATGGCGGCTTCGAAACGTTGAAAACATTGCGGCAAAGCTGGATAAGGAGCGGTTTGCCGTCAAAGGGTTCTATCTGTTCGGCAGCGTTAAAAATGCCACCGCAGGCCCGGCCAGCGACATAGATGTCCTGGTCTATTTTGCCGGGAACCAGGAGCAGCGGAAAGAATTGATGGCGTGGCTTGAGGGATGGAGCCTTGCATTGAGTCAGATCAACTACCTCCGTACAGGTTTTAAAACCGACGGGCTGCTGGATGTACATATCATTACCGATGAAGATATCCGTAAGCGGGACAGCTATGCGATCAAGATCGGTGCCATTTCCGATCCTGCCAGGCCCCTGCCGCTGGGAACTGCACTGGCTTCAAAGTGAGAGGATATAGTGTTACCCGGGAATAACAGGGCCTCAGAGCAGCTCCCTTGATGTTCGGGACATGTCATAAGGATCAAAACGGATCAGTGCCAGTTCGGGCCCGTCATGGGAGGCATTCAGGCAAACGGTCTCTCCAATCCTGTCTTCCCACGCCCCGGTAATCGAAGTCGATTCATGAATGTGACCATGCAGGGTGATGGCCGGCTGTCGTTCCTCGATAAAACGTTTCACCGCAATGCTGCCGACATGGACATCAAGCGGCACATGCTCGTAGAATTTGCCGTCCAGTCCGGCACGATCCAGTTTGGTCTGGTAAGGAGGGGTATGGAAAAGGAAAATGGATTGGCCAAGATATTCTCCTTCAGTCAGTTTTTCCAGATCCTTTTGAATGGTTTCATACGGAAGCTGCCTCAGGTTGACATCAACAGTAAAAGCACCTTCTTCGGGCGGTATACAGCCGGGATCGACATAGCGTGACACATCATACTTTTCCCAGTCTTTCAATGTAAAAGGTGTTGGCGGAACGGTAGTGTAACCGTAGATATCGAAATCCAGGAAAGGCCTTTTGCGCTCATGCATATAATAGAAAAATCCCTGTTTTTCAAGGGAATAGAACAGTGGCTCGTAAACCCTTCCGTCGTCATTTCCCATGATCAGGAAGATGAAGGGAAAGGAAGCTTTCAGGCTTTTCTTGAGATGCGTGAAGCGGGTGGCCAGGAAATCATTTGCAAACACTTCGGGTTCGTCGTATGCCGAAGTAAATGCGTAAAGACCGGAAGGCAATACATCCCCGCCAATGAAAACAGCATCCGGTTTTTCCTTTTCAATGCAATCAAAAAGCTTTTCAAACCGGTCTTTGCTGCCATGTAAATCGGAAACGAAAAAACAACTTGCCATGTCAATTATTCATACATTCGTTTCTCAATGTAAAGTTAGACTATAGATTCCTTACTTACCATGACAAATTCAAAATATCTTATTCTTGGCGCCACAGGCAGTATCGGTTATGCCTTCGCCCGTACCCTTGTCGATCAGAAGATCCCTTTCACCACCCTGGTTCGTGACCGGAAAAAAATGACTACACTGCTCGGCGAGCCTGCAATCATGGAAATTGCGGAAGGAGATGCCATGAATACCGCATTGCTGAAATCACTCGCTGAGGGAAAAGAATTTATTTTTCACGGCGTCAATTATCCCTACGACAAGTGGGAGGAGAATATGCCCCGTGTAACAGCAAATTTGATCAAAGCGGCTGCACAAAACCAGGCGACCATTATTTTTCCCGGAAACATCTATGAGTTTGGGAATGCAAGGGATATTACAGAAGAAACCGTTCCCCATCCGACCACAAAAAAAGGCCGGATCAGGCTAAAGATTTTTGAAATGCTGAAAAATGCTGCCGAAGAAAAGAAGTGCAAAGTGATCTTTCTTCGCCTTCCCGATTTCTTCGGGCCTAATGTGGTCAATGGTCTCACCGAGCGCATCTTTGGCCATGCCGTTAAAAAGAAGGCCATCAACTGGCTGATCCGTTCCGACATACCCCACCAGTTTGTTTACACCCCGGATGCAGCGGCATTGATGTTGAATATCTGCCAGAAGAAAGACCGTCCGGAATTTATACTTTACAATTACTGCAGTTATACGGTACCTTCTTTCGGTCATTTTGCGGAAATTATCGCCGGACAGGCCGGCAGCCCCGCCAAAGTGCAGAACCTTCCCAAGTTCATTATAAACATCATGGGCTGGTTCGTGCCGGTCATGCGTGAGCTGAAGGAGAATTTTTATCTCTTTGAAAACAATGTCAACCTGATCGATGATAAAATAAGGGCGGATTTTCCGGAGTTCAGGCATACCCCGCTGGAGGAGGCGGTGAATGAGACGCTGGAATGGTTTGGGAAGGATGATTAATGAATAGCAGGTTTAATTGACTTCGATAGATCGTTACGTGGCCTTCCTTCCCCCGTTCCCCATCCGCCTCCCCATGCACCAATTCACTATCTTTGTGACAACTGACAGTACCAGAAGATGATTCCATCAAAGATTGATCTCTATGCACAGAAGAAATATTTCGAGGATATTTCCTTTTCAACCCTCATGCGTAAGCGTATTTACAATGTGCTGCTCATCTCCAGTGTGTATGACGCTTTCATGCTGGAAGAGGATGGCAGGATAGAGGAGCAGATCTTCTATGAGTATATGTCGCTTAACCTGCGCTACCCGCCCCGCTTCTTTACCGTCACCAATGAGAAAGAAGCCTTTAAGGTATTGAAGGAGGAAGACATCGACCTGGTGATCACCATGCTGAGTGCGGAAGAGAACGATACCTTCCACCTGGCTGACGAACTGAAATCTCAATATTCTGATATTCCCATCGTGGTACTAACACCTTTTTCGCGGGAGGTAGGACTACGAATCGAGCGCCATGAACTGGGATCGGTCGATCATGTGTTCTGCTGGCTGGGTAATGCCGACATTATACTGGCCATCATCAAGCTGATCGAGGATGAGATGAATGCAGAGCATGACATCGGAGAGGTGGGCGTTCAGGCTATAATTATGGTTGAGGACAACATGCGCTTCTATTCCAGCTACCTGCCCAACATCTACAAGATCATCTTCAAGCAGTCCAAGGCGTTCATGCGGGAAGGACTGAATGAGCACCAGAAGATGAACCGGGCGCGTGGACGGCCGAAAATATTACTGGCCACCAATTATGAAGAAGCGTTGCAACTTTACGAGATATACAAAAACAACCTGCTGGGCGTGATCAGCGACATGACTTTTCCCCGCTCAGGGGTAAAAGACAAGGATGCAGGTATCTCGCTGATCACACACATTAAGCATGAGAACAAATACATGCCTATCCTGCTGCAGTCTTCAGACCCGGATAACCGGTCCCGGGCAAAAATAGTCCGGGCGGGATTCATCGACAAGAATTCCAAAAGCCTGAATTTCGAATTGAGGGAATTTATCAAGGAGTATTTTGCTTTTGGTGATTTCGTCTTCAAAGATCCGGAATACAATACCGAGGTGGCCAGGGCAGGCAACCTGAAAGACCTGCAGGAAAAGATCTACATGATCCCCGAAAGTTCACTGCTGTACCATATTGAACGCGATCACCTTTCCAAATGGCTGAGGGCCAGGGCGCTGTTTCCCATCGCTACCCTGTTCAAGCAATTTACCCGTGATGATTTTGCCAATTCCCATGAAATCAGGGATTTCGTCTTTCATGCGATCGCCAATTTCAGGATGTCCAAATCACGTGGGGTCATTTCGCAGTTCAACCGGGAGTCGTTTGACGAGTATTTTACCATTACCCGCATCGGGGAAGGATCGATCGGCGGCAAAGCCCGCGGGCTCGCTTTCCTCGATTCGCTGATCAAACGGAACCACCTGTATAGCCTCTTCGACAAGGTGGAGATCACCATCCCCAAAACGCTCGTATTGTGTACCGACATTTTCGACGAGTTCATGGAATCCAACGAGTTGCACCAGATTGCATTGTCAGATGATTATACCGACGAGGAGATCCTGCAGCGGTTCCTGGATGCCAAGCTGCCGGAGCGAATCCTGGACGACATCTACACCGTGATGACCCATGTGGAACGACCCATGGCAATCCGCTCGTCAAGTCTGCTGGAAGATTCACACTATCAGCCGTTTGCCGGGATCTATAACACCTACATGGTACCCTATATGAAGGATGACCTGAACCGGATGTTTGAAATGGTGATGGGTGCCATCAAAGCTGTCTATGCTTCTGCCTATTACCGCGACAGCAAAGCTTACATGCAGGCCACTTCGAATGTGATTGATGAGGAGAAGATGGCCATTGTGATGGAAACCGTGGTGGGATCGACACACGGAGGCCGTTATTATCCGACGCTCTCCGGGGTGGCCCGCTCCATCGACTTCTATCCCATCCCGCCGGAAGTGCCTGAGGACGGCACCGCGAGCATCGCATTGGGTTTGGGCAAATTCATTGTCGATGGCGGACAGGCATTGCGGTTTTCCCCCAAATACCCCAAAAAAATATTACAAACCTCCAGCCCGGAAATGGCACTGAAGGAAACCCAGAAATATTTCTACGCCCTCAGCCTCGATCCGGATCAATACCAATGCAGCACCGACGACAGCGCTTCCCTGCTGAAACTGCGTATCTCCGAAGCCGAAAAGGACGGAACCATCAAACATGTCGCTTCTACTTACGATTTCCATAACGACATCATCCGTGACGGTTACCATGAGGAAGGGAAGAAACTGGTCACCTTTTCAAATATGCTGAAGCACAACACTTTCCCCCTGGCGGAGATCATCCGGAAGGTGCTGACCCTCGGTCAGAAGGAAATGAAATATCCTGTGGAAATTGAATTTGCCGTGGATATTGAATCCCGCAGCAACGACCGTATTCTGTTTCATCTCCTCCAGATCCGGCCGATCGCTTCCAAGAATGAAACAGTTCACCTCGACCCGGAGAAGGTGGAAATGGACAAGACACTGATCATATCCGAATCTGCGCTGGGAAACGGGATTATCGATAACATAAGGGATGTGGTGTATGTCAGGCCACAGAACTTCAGCGCAAGCCGCAACAAGGAAACCGTGGCCATGATTGACGGGGTGAATAAGAAATTCCTGCAGGAAAAGAAAAACTACATACTCATCGGTCCCGGCCGCTGGGGTTCGGCGGATCCTTTCCTTGGCATCCCCGTCAAGTGGCCGCAGATCAGTGCCGCGCGGCTCATCATCGAATCTGGACTGGAGGATTATCGCATCGATCCCAGCCAGGGAACTCATTTTTTCCAGAACCTCACCTCTTTCCGGGTGGGCTACTTTACCATCAACCCTTTCATCAAGGACGGATATTACGATCTTGATTTTCTGGACAAGAAAGAGGCCCTGTTCGAGAATGAAGTCCTTCGGCATGTCCGCTTCGATGATCCGCTGAAGATCATCATCGACGGGAAACAGAATTATGGGATTGTGTTGAAAGCCGGAAAGGAAAACACGGCATGGGCCGACCAGATGCTCTCCGGCTCGATGTGATGGCTGAACATGTCTGAAACCATGATAGATGAAATACCGGAATCCGAACAATAAATATCTGCTTACCCGCTTCGTTTTGCTCATCCTTGTGCCATTATTCGTAATAAACGGGGTAGCACAGGATGTTCCGGAATCGGGAAAAAAGAAGAAGTCGCCGGGCAATTTCAGGGAAACATTCCGGGATACACTGGATAACGCATTCGACATAAGCAGGTGGATTACCGAAATGCACGGGTTCCTTCCACTGCCCACCCTAAGTACCGAGCCGGCGCTGGGATACGGTGGTAACCTGGCACTGGTGTTCTTTCACCCTACCCGGCAATCGATCGACAGGGAAGGTACAGGAAAACAGCAACTGGCACTTCCAAGCATGTCGGTAGCCGGAGGGCTTTATACCGCAAACGGCACCTGGGCTGTATATGGCGGGCATTACGGCAGTTATTTGCAGGACCGGCTGCGTGTAGCACTTTTTTCAGGATGGTTGAATATTAACATCAACTTCTACCTCGCGGGTCCGATGGGGAACGAACACAAACTGAAATTCAATTTCCGCAGCCTGCCCATATTTACAAGCATTGCTTATCGTCTCGGGCGATCAAAATGGTTCGGCGGAGTAAATTACTCCCTTTTCCATTCCGATATCACCCTTCAAACTGACGTCGATATCCCGAAATTCGACAGTCTGAACATGCAATCGCAACTTGGAGGCGCCACCATTGTACTTTACCTGCAGGACTTCGACAACTCATTCACGCCCAACCGGGGGACCAAGCTGACCATGAAATATGGCCATAATGACACCTGGCTGGGTAGCGATTACAGGTATAACACGTTTAATGTCGAATTCCTCGGTTTTGGCAACTGGTGGAAGCCGTTGGTCTCCGGTTTTCGTGTTCAGGCGCAAGGTATCTATGGTGACTTCCCCTTTTACACGCGCCCGTTCGTCAGCCTCAGGGGGATACCATCGGTAAGGTACCAGGGTGATTTTGTGGCAACCCTGGAAACAGAACAGCGGTTCAACATTACCTCACGCTGGGCAGTAACCGGGTTTGTCGGTTTTGGGGTGCCCTTCAACGACTGGGATGAACTACGCATGAGCAATGCCAAATGGGCCGGCGGCGGCGGATTTCGTTACCTGCTCGCCCGCTGGTTCAACATGTACATGGGTATCGATGTGGCAAAAGGTCCGCTCTCCGGCGACTGGGCATGGTACATCATCCTGGGCAGCAACTGGCTGGGGAGGTGAATGGGATTGTCGATTGTCCAAAGGACCGCTATGCGGGCGAATTGCGATTTGGGATTTATGATGTGATTGGGGATGGTTGTTGTGGAAAGGAAAATAGCTGCGCGAAATTAGGCTTCGGCGGGCAGGCCTTCATCATTCAAAACGTCCGCAGCCAAACACGAATGCACCGGCAGCACACCCAGCAGATCGCCGGGTTTGAATTTGGATATCCATTCTGAGGGCATATGCACAACCCCATGTTCCTGGCTGAGGGAAGAAACGTAGGCGCCGGGAACCGGTTCGCTCCAGTCATTCCCGTCCGTCTCCACGATATAGCCAAACAGTTTGAAACCGTTGTCACCGGCAATGAATTCCTTCGACAGGTGTACCGCCCCGCCGTAGATGACCAGTTCATTCCGTTCCGGGTAAATGCCCACCACCGGGCAGGCCACACAGACGGCAATATCATCGAGGGTGCAGCTACCGATATGGTATTGCATCACATCGTAGTAGACGAAGTTGCCCGGTCGTATCTCATCAAAAGCGCTGAGATCCTCTGCCAGGCTGCAGGAAGGGGTGTCGCCGTAAGAGGTGATGATACCGGGGAAGCGGTCCGCATATCGTGCTTTCAGCGTTCGCAGCTGCCCGGCCGTATCCTCCATGATGACCATGATCTCCTGTTTGCCCCGGGCATTATAGGTGTTTCCGGCATGGGTAAGAAACCCTTTGAAAGTCATGTTTTCGGCATTTTCCGTGATGCGGACGATCTCTTTCATGCTTTCGGCCTGGTCTGTTGTCAGGCCCGAGCGGCCATAGCCGTTGTCGAGCTCGAT
>JARRQC010000021.1:0-14070 GCA_037382165.1 bacterium
CTTTTTCAAAGAGCATTTTTGTCAAAATTAATGAAATGTATGAGGTAATGTGAAAACGGCTTGTGGATGGGGGAAATTAACAGGCAGACTTTTGCCCGGATCGTTACAGCTTCTTACCTAAGTAAAATTTAGAACGATTATGAATAATTTAATTAGGGCTAAAATACACATAAACAATAAGATAAGTAAATATGTTCTGCCCGCCTGAAATATGGTAATATCCGTGATTTTTGGTTTTAACTTCTTATTTTTACGCTGTTTAAATCAAATGGAAATGATATCGCTTGAAACATCATACATGGGTCTGAAATTGAAGAACCCGATCATTGTCGGCAGTTCGGGATTAACGAATTCAGTTGAAAACATTATTGAAATAGAACGAAACGGTGCTGCTGCTGTGGTCATGAAATCGCTTTTTGAGGAGCAGATCAATTTTATGGTGAACAAGACCATTTCCCAGGATCAGTCCGCCAACCTTTATCCTGAAGCTGACGATTACATCAGGCATTATACGCGACAAAACGACGTTTCAAAATACCTGAACACCCTCAGGGATGCAAAAAGCAAGGTGAAGATTCCTCTTATCGCCTCCATCAATTGCATTTCCGGCGTGGAATGGACATCCTTTGCCAAAAGCATAGAGAGTGCCGGAGCAGACGGACTTGAACTGAACATTTTTGTCCTGCCTTCTGACCCTTCACGCACCGCTGATCAAAATGAAGCCATCTACTTTGACATTATTGATAAGGTGCTCTCTGAGTTAAACATTCCTGTAGCCGTTAAGATCAGTCATTATTTTTCCAGTCTTGCGCGGACAATTACCCAGCTTTCATGGAAAGATATTAAGGGAATCGTTCTTTTCAACCGCTTCTTTTCACCGGATATCGATGTGGAGAATTTTGAGGTGAAAACCTCCAATGTCTTCAGCTCACCTGCCGAACTGGCCATCTCATTAAGATGGATTGCCATGATGTCCGCGCATGTCAAATGTGATCTGGCCGCCTCTACCGGTATTCATGATGGTACGGCAGTGATCAAGCAATTACTTGCTGGGGCAAAAGCGGTGCAGATAGCTTCGGTACTCTACAAGAAAGGCTTCAGGGAGATTAAAAGCATGCTTGAAGAGCTGGAAAACTGGATGGACAGGAAAAATTTCTCACAAATAGAACAGTTCAGGGGAATGATGAGTGTTGAACAGGCTCAAAATCCTGCAGCTTATGAACGTGTACAATTCATGAAACATTTTTCGGGAATTGAATAATTGGATACATTTGTTTTAGGAAACCAGCTAAAATAATGTATCCCAAACTGCTGTCCGCTGCCATTCTTTTTATCCTTTCTGTAAACTTACATGGACAGTTGCTCAATCATTACTGGGTAAATAATTTTAATTCACTTTCATCACTGCTCGGAGGGGCTGTAGTTGCAGGGGAGGGGGACAATACGGCCATTTATTATAATCCAGCCACGATTACCCAGATGCAGAAAGGATCGAATTTTTCGGTGGCAGCTAACCTTTTTACTTGGAACTTTTACATATTGGATAATGCCCTTGGCCACGGGATCGGTCTGTCAACAGATAACTTTCTCGTTCAACCCCAATTTATTTCCTATACCTATACTCCGCCAAACAAGTACGGAATAAGCCTTGCTGCATCAGCACTTACAAGAGTAAAGGAAAAAATGGAGAAAACTTACACCAAAGCCAGCTATATGGACGTCATCAAAAGATACCCGGGTTTGGAAAAGTATAATACCTATTATTCCTACCGCAACAATTATACGGATGCATGGGTAGGGCTTGCAGCAGCGCAACAGGTCAATGACAATTTCAGCTATGGCGTGACGATGTTCGCTTCTTTTTCCACCCTGATTTACAACAATACCTGGTCAGCAACTGCCTATAATCCTAATGACACCATAGGATTTATTAATTTTAACTTGGCGGAGGGTGCCTACAGCGAATCCATCAAATTTACAGACTACAGGCTAATATTTAAGATAGGTTTCGCTTACCAGATAGAGAATTGGAAATTCGGATTCAATATTACCACGACGAGCCTCAAGGTCTTCTCCTCCGGGAAGACAGCTACAAGGATGGCGAAACAGTCGAATATCGCTTACGAAGGAAACTTGTTACCTGACTATATCATCTTCGACGGACAAAACAAAAGTGATCTCAAGACCAACTATAAAATGCCCTGGTCCTTCGCTTTCGGATTTATTTATGATATGCCCAACGAGGGGAGAAGGATCTACTTAACCGCTGAATATTTTACCGGGATCAAACAATACAAAATGGTGGAAGCCCAGATCAGGGATGATATTACCACGCCGCCAATCTATGAAATACTCGAGCTTACCGGAGAAGCCGATTGGCTTTCCTTTGGATACGGTGCGAGACCGGTATTCAATGTAGCTATTGGGTACAGTTTGACGATAAAAAAGGACCTCATTTTCCTCAATGCTTTCCGGACAGATTTTTCAGCCGTCAATAAAGACCAGTTGCTAGAAGATTTTACCCTGAATTATATCACAACCTCAAATTTCAATATCTACCATTATTCTGCAGGAGTCAAATTCAGCCTCGGAAAAAACCGGTTTATTGCCGGAGCTGACCTGGGATTCGGATATAAACTGAACCAGGAACAGATCACCAATTTCAGCGATCCTGTCGAATTCATTCCCGATGGTGGTTTCGGCAGGGCCTTACAGGGGCCACTGGAAAACAAAATGGACTCTTATTATATCGGAATTAACTTCTATATTGCGGCCACACTGAACTTCAGTAAGAATGGAACAGAAGTTGAATGAAGATGATCTATGTCACGATTTTAGCCTATTTTTATCCGTTTAATGTAACATCGAAATACTAAACAATATGAAAAATTGGAAATTATTCAGCTTGCTGTTGATGCTGCTGTTCGGCGGGATCATGTTACTGGATGGGTGTTATCCCAATGATTCCATATCGGTCGATCAATCAGATATCGTCCTTACAGGAAGATACGATTCGGTAGACTTTCAGACTTTAAAGACCTATTATATGCCCGATACCGTATTCCCTGTACGGGAGGATACGACGGACAAATCACCAGTGCCCAATCAGGATTTCATCTTGCAGACCATAGAAAGTAACATGTCAGCTTATGGATACCAAAGGGTATATTATGATGAGAATGCACAAAACCCTGATGTCATGCTGGCGGTTTCCGGCATACTGGTCACCACGGTGTCTGTAGGATGGTGGTATCCCTATTATCCCGGCTGGGGCTGGGGTTGGGGCTGGTACAAAAAAGGAGACGCTTCCCGTGATCTTGATTACTGGTATGGAGGCTGGTGGGGATATTATCCTCCCGGCTGGGGTTGGGGTTCTGTTCCCTACTATAGCAGCTATACTACCGGTACCTTGTTGATAGAAATGAGCAATCCGGAAGACTTTCGTGTCATAGACGGTGATACTGTTGTACCTATCTACTGGGCAGCAGGACTTAATGGCGTCGCTTCCGGTGGATCCGATCAATCGAGGATAGGAAATGGTATCGACCAGGCATTTCTGCAATCATCCTATCTGAAATTAAACTAATGATTCATCTTACTGAAAAAGAAAATGTTATGAAAAAAATTAGAATATTCACGCTGATGATAGTCATCATGGGGATCAGTCTTACCGGTTTCTCGCAGGGTGGAGGTATCTGGAATTTTCAATGGGCTATTGGTTTTCCGACAGGTGAAACCAACGACTTTATTGATCAGACTTCTTTCAGGGGATTCGGATTGGAAGGAAGAGGATATGTGACTGACAGATTAACCGTAGGGGGTCGCGGAGCATGGCATACCTTTTACAAGGATTTCGGCTTCGTTACCAATGAATACGAAAACGCAACGGTTCATGGTTATAAACGGCGCTATATCAATGCTATACCCTTGACGGTCAATTCCCATTATTATTTTGGATATGGACTTGTGCTGCCTTACGTTGGCGTAGGCTTGGGTGCCTATTTTATTGAATCCCGGGATTATCTGGGCATCTATTATGTGGAAGAAAAAGCCTGGCATTTTGGCGTGGCGCCTGAAGTAGGTGTGGTGATCCCCTTTGGGAGCAGCAATACCGGATTCAATATCGCCGCCAAATATCAGTATGCAGCCAAAACCAAAGATACTCAGTCGGTCAGCTGGATAGAATTGAATATCGGGCTGTCTTACATATTTTAAACCGGTTAATAAAACTGTTCACATCCGGCATCATTTTTGAAAATGAGGTGTTGCCGGATTTTTTTATTTTTACCACTTCATCATTATTAAAACCAACAATATGAAGCAAACTATACTTTTGGCCCTGGTCTTTCTGTTTATCCTGCCTCCGGTGGTTTATGCACAAACACAATTTGAGAATGCCGGTTTTGAGGAATGGGAAGATATTCCCCTCGGAAATATTCCTGAGCCTGTCGACTGGAGCAGCATACGCACCTGTCTGCCTGTTGAACTGCAGCAACTTACACCTGATGTCTGGAACATCAGTGACGATGCGCATACAGGAAACCATTCCGTCTACCTGACTAATGTTTTCATCTTTGGTTTTGTAGCTACCGGAACCCTGACCAATGGAAGAATATTGGCTGACCTGGATCCAACCGCCGGGAATTCACATACCGACGCAGAAGATCCCCGATGGAATACCCCTTTTACAGCCAGGCCTGACAGCCTTGTAGGATGGTATAAAAGCATACCTACGGAGGGAGACTTTCCAACAGTACATGTCGTTCTTCACACCGACTATGCATCGATTCCTCAGGATGACAGCTCGACCTGGGTAGGAGAGGCCTTTATCGAACTTTCTACTTCCGAAGTGAGTACCTGGACCCGGTTTTCAACCCCTTTCCATTATTATAGTGATGGAAACCCGGAATATCTCCTGACAATCCTTACAGCCGGCAATGCGACGGATGCGCTCGACGGAAGCGAAGTCTGGTTTGATGATCTGGAAATGATCTATAACAGTTCTTCAGTTACAGAATACAATGCTGAACGGTTATCTGTGTTTGCAGCAGGCGGAAGGCTTAATATCCTTCTGGAGGATGGTAAAATGGGACAGGCAGATATGCGGATATCTGATATTACCGGACGAACGGTATACAAACAAAAGATAACAACCGGGCTGCAAAATTCCCTACAGCCTGGATTAACGGAAGGTATTTATATTGTTTCCGTCAGTTACGAGGATCGGCTGTATACTCAAAAGGTCTTTCTGAGATAAGTTTAATACTCGGTTTTGCTATCTGGTAACAATACCAGCTCGATAAATGCCATGAAAATGCTGTTTCGGGGTTTTCTGCTTTTTTTCTTTATCATGTCGCTGGAGATCGGCAGTTTTGCTCAATACGGGATATTCTCCGGAAGAGTAATCGATGACCAGGATGGAGAATCATTGGTAGGTGCCAATATTTACGTGAAGAAAGACATGTCCATTGGCGTAGTTACCGATTTTAACGGCTTCTTCAGTTTACGGGTGCCTGCCGGTACTTACGAATTTACCATTTCCTATACAGGCATGAAATCGGTTAACAGGACCGTTACCGTAGTGCCTGATTCGACCCTGTTTATCGAATTCGGCATGCAACCTTTCAGCACGCAATTCGATGAGGTAGTCATAAGAGCTGGTAAATTCGACAAGAAACTGGAGGACCAGACTGTATCGATAGAGGTGATGCAGCCCCGGATGATTGACGCCAAGAATACCAGATCGGTAGAGACTATTCTGGATATGACGCCGGGTGTTACCATACTGGATTCTGAACCCCAGATTCGCGGAGGCAGTGGATTCACATTTGGTGTAGGCAGTAAGGTGGCGGTGTTTATCGATGACCTTCCCATGATCACCGGAGATGCCGGGAAACCCGACTGGGCTTTGATACCGGTTGAAAATATCAAGCAAATAGAAGTAGTTAAAGGCGCTGCCTCTGTATTATCGGGTTCTTCTGCGCTTAGCGGTGCCATTTATGTACGGACCAACTACGCTACCACCAAACCCGTAACGAAAGTGAGGTTATACGGAGGAGCCTATACCGCTCCTGGAAGTCCGGCTGTTAAATGGTGGGACGGGGTGGCGCCCATAGCCGGTGCCAGTTTCCTTCATTCACGACAGGTGGGTGACGGGCATACCGACATTGTTATCGGTGCCATTGCCATGACTGACAGGAGCTATATCGGCGGACCAGTTCTCGACCCGTTCGTTGTTAACAGCAGCGATACGGTAACGGATGCCGATATGACAAACTACCGGGGAAGGGTGAATTTTAGCGTCAGAAGAAGATCCAAGACCATCAGGGGGCTCAATTTCGGCCTGAATGGGAATCTTATGTATAAAAAGCAAAGTTCGCCACTGGCCTGGCTGAATGATACCAATTACTTCTACCGTGGTTACCCCGGGGCGATTTTGCTTACCAAAAACACAACTTTCTATTTTGACCCGTTTATTAACTGGTATTCGAGCCTGGGTGTAAAACATTCCTTTAACAACCGGATACTTTATGCCAACAATGATGCTATAAATAATCAGTCTACACTTGCCGTGATGATTTATAACAATTACCAGTTCAATAAAAGCTTTGCCACACTGGGGAATCTTAATTTCATCGGCGGGCTGACCAGTCAGTATACCTATTCAAGGGCCGCCCTTTACGAAGCATCCGGCTCCGAAAAGAATAACCTCTGGAATATGTCAGTCTATATGGAGTTCGATAAGAAATTCGGCAATGCCATTAACCTGTCAGCAGGATTCAGACTGGAACATTTCAGGCTGAACGACAGCATCCGTGAAACAAAACCCATTTTAAGGGTGGGGGCGTCGTTCAAGCTGGGACAGGAAACCTATCTAAGGGCTTCCATTGGGCAGGGTTACCGGTTCCCAAGTATTACTGAAAGATATATCAGGACAAAAGTCGGCAGCTTTGGTGTTTTTGATAACCCGGAACTGATTTCGGAAGAGAGCTGGAATGCAGAGATTGGCCTGAAACAGGGTTTCAAATTCAGCAAGTTTTATGGCTATTTCGATATCGCCGGTTTCTACCAGGAGTATACCAATACGATAGAATACCTGTTCGGATTCTGGGATATCAAATTTGCCCCGGCAGGATTCAAATTTGTGAATACAGGAAGTTCCAAGGTGTCAGGGGTCGATATCTCGCTTACCGGTCAGGCCAAAGCGGCTAAAAATATTGAAGTCAATATTTTGTTCGGATATACCTATGTTCTCCCGATTACGCTTGATCCCGCCTACGTTTTTGCGATAGACGACAGGAATACGCCCTACAGTTACAACTCAACAAGTGTCAACCCGGAGAAAAAGATCCTGAAATACAGGTTCCTGCATACGGTAAAGACGGACATAGAAATCAAATACAAATCCATTTCCTATGGCATCAGTATGAAGTATTTCAGTAAGATCGAGAACCTCGATAAGGCAATTTTCGATTTTGAAGATGCAACAACGAAGAGCGAGCTGCTTCAGAATATTCTTTACAGAGAGTATTACAACAGCAACAACAATGGAAATTTTGTCTTTGATATGCGCTTGAGTTACGAATTCAGGCAATACCATAAAATTTCGCTTATTTCTGATAATATTTTTAACCGGCGCTATTCGCTGCGGCCACTGAAGGCCGAACCAATCCGGAGTATTACTGTACAGTATAGCTTAAATTTATAAATTAGTTTTTATGAGCGTATGTCAAAGACTCGGTATTGCCCTGATACTGTCTTTCTTCTCGCTTCATATCGCTGCACAGGTGGAGAATGATTTCCCCGATTCTGTTGACTACAAGAAGAATGTCATTCGGTGGAATCTCACCCCCTTCTTGCTCTGGAGCAATAAGAACATCAATCTCGGATATGAAAGGGTATTAAAACCCTACCGGTCTTTTTCCGTTAATGCCGGTTATTTTGAATTGCCAAGGTTCGCCAAGAGCCTGTTTGATTCCCTGCAGATCAAAAACACCTCGAAAAGGGCCGGGCTTACAGTGTCAGGGGATTACCGCATGTATTTCAAAAAGCGTAACAGGAAAACGGCACCCGACGGGCTGTACTGGGGAGTCTACGGCTCGTACCATTTTACCAAATTTGAAAACGATATATCGGTCATCGAGAGCCAGACCATATCAGGCGACCTGCTTTTTGGTGCCAGGCTGAATTTGTTGAGTGCAGGTGTGGAGCTTGGTTACCAGTTCATTATTAAGGAAAGACTGTCAATTGACCTCGTTTTTATGGGGCCCTCCATTACTTTCTACGCCACAGAATTGTCACTCGGAGGTAAAATAGAGACAGATAAGGAAGACGAATACCTGCAGGCTATCTATGATGTGCTGAAAGGTACGATACCCGGTTTTGACGAGCTGGTGAATGATGGCAAAGTCACCACATCAGGTGCCAATCTCAGCCTTGGATTGGGGTTGAGGTATCTCATCCAGATCGGATATCGGTTTTAAGTATACATCCCAACCTCAGTTCTTGTTCTGATGGCGTTCCGACTGAACAAATAACCCGCAGAACGCTTTCAGTAATCGGTCAAAAATAGGGTTGTGCTATGACTGCAATCGTTTTCGAAACTATATTTATATTGCTATCTTTGCATTCAATTTTAATTCAATCCAGTTAAAGATGCCTTATTATTTGCAGCGTGGGACATTTCCCTCCAAGCGACATGTTATTTTCAGGAAACCGGATGGGAGTCTGTATCCTGAGCAACTGGTTTCGACGGAAGGTTTCTCAAGCATTTATTCGATCATATATCATCACCAAAATCCCACCAGGGTCACTAAAATAGATAAAGCCTATTCGGTAGCACCCGAAGCTGCGGTAGAAAAGAACATGCAGCACAGGGCATTCAGGGGATTAGATATCAAACCGGCAAATGATTTTCTGGAAAGCCGCAAGATTGTCCTGTATAACAATGATGTCTATATAAGCCTTGCTGCTCCGCGCAAATCCATGACCGATTATTTCTACAAGAATTCGCAAGCAGATGAAATGATTTTTGTCCATGAGGGTGAAGGGGTGCTTCATACGGTTTATGGTGAGCTTCCATTCGTAAAAGGTGACCATGTCATCATTCCACGCGGGACAATTTACCAGCTTACTTTTGAGAATGAGCATAACCGGCTGTTTATCGTAGAAAGTTTCAGCCCTCTTCAATTCCCGAAAAGATATACCAATAAGGTGGGACAATTGCTGGAACATGCTCCTTTTTATGAAAGGGATCTGAAAGTACCTCAGAAACTGGTGACGTTTGATGAAAAAGGGGACTTCCTGGTGAAGATCAAACGGAATGACCTGATCTTTCCCTACCACTATGATTCACATCCCTTTGATGCGGTAGGTTGGGATGGGTACCTGTATCCCTACTCACTTTCCATTTATGAGTTTGAACCCATTACCGGGCGTATTCACCAGCCCCCGCCGGTTCATCAGACTTTTGAGACTCCGGCATTTGTGACCTGCGCCTTCGTGCCGAGATTGTATGATTATCATCCGGAAGCCATACCCGCACCCTATAACCATAGCAATGTCGATTCCGATGAGGTGTTGTATTATGTGGATGGTGACTTTATGAGCCGAAACAACATCGGCAGGGGGCAAATTACATTGCATCCCATCGGCATTCCGCATGGACCGCACCCAGGTGCAGCTGAACGCAGCATAGGAAAGAAAGATACGGAGGAATACGCTGTGATGGTCGATACCTTCAGGCCGCTGAAACTTACCCGGGATGCCCTGAAAATAGAGGATCCTGATTATTACAAAAGTTGGATAGATTAACTTCAAAAATAAAAATCAAGAATAACCATGACAAAATCACTAGCGATCAACGGAACAGATTACGTTGAATTTTATGTTGGCAACGCAAAACAGGCGGCACACTATTATCAGTCGGCTTTCGGCTTCCAGCCGGTTGCCTTTGCAGGTCTTGAGACCGGCTTGAAAGACAGGGTGTCCTATGTGGTACGCCAGGGGAAGATCACACTCGTGCTGACTGCAGCGCTTACACCGGATTCACCGGTCGCCGAACACCACAAGAAACATGGTGACGGAGTAAAAGTCATAGCCCTCTGGGTTGATGATGCCCGTGCCGCTTTTGAAGAAACGACGAAACGCGGGGCGAAAGCCTATAAGGAACCCCATCTGCTCAAAGATGATAATGGAGAAGTCGTTACTTCCGGGATACATACCTATGGCGATACCGTTCATATGTTCATTGAAAGAAAAAATTACAAAGGGGTTTTTCTCCCGGGCTTTATCAATTGGGATCCTGAATTCAAGCCCAATGAAACAGGTTTGCTCTATGTGGACCATATCGTTGGTAATGTGGGCTGGAATGAAATGGATACCATCGCCAATTTCTATCATCATGTTTTCGGGTTCGAACAGTTGATCTCTTTCGATGACAAGGATATTTCCACCAAGTTTACCGCCTTGAAAAGTAAAGTAATGGCCAACGATAACCTTTGGGTTAAGTTTCCGATCAATGAACCCGCTAAAGGACTCAAAAAATCTCAGGTGGAAGAATATCTTGATTTTTATGGAGGTCCTGGCCCACAGCATGTTGCTGTAGCTACAGACGATATTGTCCATACCATTTCCGAACTGCGAAACCGGGGCGTTGATTTCCTTCATGTACCGGATACCTATTATGATACCGTTATGGACAGGGTCGGAGAGATCGAGGAAGATCTTGAAGTGCTGAAAAAGCACAGGATATTGATCGACAGGGATGAAAACGGTTACCTCCTGCAGCTGTTCACCAAACCCGTCGAAGACCGTCCGACCTTCTTCTTTGAGATCATCCAGCGTAAAGGTGCCCAGTCCTTTGGCAAAGGCCACTTCCAGGCCTTGTTTGAATCGATCGAAAGGGAACAGGAGAATAGGGGCACGCTTTAGGAATGATGAGTGGCGAGTGGCGAATTGGAATGATGTTTAGTGAATAGCGTTTGGCGGGTTGGAATGATGATTGGTGATTTGGGGAACAGAATGCCAATTCTCAGCTGCTGATTGCCCACTATAGACTGGAGACTAAAGGCTACAGACTACACCCCACCTGTCACCCCCATCTGCCCAATTTTAAGTAATAACTAACATACCACGCATTTATCGTAAAACGTATTGTATATGATCAAAGCGAACGACCCGTCTTTAACTTCCTGGATTGAGGTTCCGGAAAAAAGTGATTTTCCCGTTCAGAACCTTCCCTTTGGCATCTTCAGCACTACAGGCAAGGGCCCGCGTGCTGCGACACGGATTGGTGACAAGGTAGTTGACCTTTCCGTTCTCTTCGACCGGGGGTATTTGGATGATATAGGAATACCCGAACAGGTCTTCAGCCAGCCAGTCCTGAACGAATTTATTGCACTGGGAAAACCGGTATGGAGTGCGACACGGCAGCGACTTTCTGAATTATTTGACCGGAAGAATGACAGGCTGAAGAACGATTCAGATACCTTGTCGGAATTGTTGTATCATATCCGTGATGTTGAGATGCTCATGCCTGTCCATGTCGGTGATTATACTGATTTTTACAGCAGTATAGAACATGCCACCAATGTGGGTAAAATGTTTCGTGATCCGGAGAACGCATTGCTTCCCAACTGGAAGCATATACCTGTAGGATACCATGGAAGGAGTTCTTCGATTGTCGTCTCAGGTGCCCGGATCCATCGTCCAAAAGGGCAGACGAAAGCAGACGATGCTGAGAATCCGGACTTTGGTCCTTCCCGGTTGTTCGACTTTGAGCTGGAAATGGCTTTTATTACCGGCCGCAAAACCGGGTTGGGTGAAAGTATAGCTGTTGAAGAAGCGGAGGATGCCATCTTTGGAATGGTCATTTTCAATGACCTCTCCGCACGGGATATCCAGAAATGGGAGTATGTACCGCTTGGGCCTTTTCTTTCCAAGAATTTCGGTTCCGTGATCTCCCCCTGGGTCGTGACACTGGAAGCCCTCGAACCCTTTCGTGTGGAAGGACCGGTTCAGAAGCCCCCAGTGCTCGAATACCTTCGGTTTAAGGGGAAAAAGAACATAGATATCAATCTCGAAGTCTATCTTCAACCTGATGGGGGCGGGGAGAATCTCCTCTGCCGCTCAAATTACAAGTATATGTACTGGAATATGAGTCAGCAACTCGCTCACCAGACAGTAAACGGTTGTAATATCAACGTAGGGGATATGTATGCTTCCGGTACCATTTCTGGACCAACACCAGATTCTTACGGTTCCATGCTGGAACTGAGCTGGAAAGGTACCCGTCCGATAAAGCTGAGCGATGGTTCGGAGCGTAAATTCGTACTTGATAACGATACCATTATCATGCGCGGTTATGCTGAAAAGGAAAATATAAGGGTTGGATTTGGAGAAAGCAGGGTAAAAGTGCTCCCGGCCTTATGAAACAGATCGATCCAAACGAAATAAGTCATACGGACCTCCATAAGATCCTATTGGGCGGTGTCGCTCCCAGGCCCATTGCCTTTGCCAGTACGATCGATATGGATGGAAATCCCAATCTCTCACCTTTCAGTTTTTACAATGCCTTTGGCGTAAATCCGTCAACGCTTATTTTTTCACCTTCGAGGAGGGGAAGGGATAACACGACAAAGCATACTTACGAAAACCTGAAAGAGGTCCCTGAAGTAGTGCTCAATGCGGTAACCTATGACATGGTGCAGCAAATGAGTCTCTCCAGTACCGAATATCCCAGGCGGGTCAGTGAATTCGAAAAATCGGGCCTTACACCCCTGAAAAGCGTGAAAGTAAGACCGTTCAGGGTCAAAGAATCACCGCTTCAATTTGAATGTAAGGTGAGGGAAATCATTGAAACAGGAGGAAAGGCGGGGTCAGCCAACCTGGTGGTTTGTGAGATCGTCCATCTACATATCAGTGAAAGGATCATGAACCTGCACGGGGCTATCGATACTACGAAACTTGACGTCGTAGGAAGAATGGGAGGAAATTATTATGTACGTGCTTCGGGAGATGCTTTGTTTGAAGTGCCAAAACCTCTGTCAAGCCTTGGCATCGGAGTTGACAGCCTTCCTGAATCCATCCGCCTGAGCAAAATCCTGACAGGTAATGACCTGGGGCAACTCGGTAATCTCGAGAAAATGCCCGGAGAAGAAGAGATACGGGAGTACGTGTCAGGGATGAATAGGGAAAAACTTAAATCAGATACTATCTCCCTTCATAAACGTGCTCATGAACTTATCGGTTCCGGAAGGGCGGGTTGTAGAGGATGGAAGGGATGGCTCCCAATAGGTATGAACGGTACATGATCTTGGATGAAGGGCGGATATTCGCCGTGGCATCCACGTTTTTACGAAGCACAAAGCCTGCATTGGCAAACGTTTTAATATAATTGTCTTCGGAAAGTATCTCTGCCAGGCTCCAGCAATCCTGCCATTTCTTCATCCAGCCTCTGTTGTCCTGCTGCGATGTATCCCGGAAATAATCTGCCACGACAATACGTCCCTTTGTATTTAAAACACGATGGGCCTCCTTACAAAACCTGGCTTTGTCTGGTGCTGAAGTAAGGCTTTCTATGGCCCAGATAATATCGATCGTACCTTTTCCCAGTGAAGTATTGTTGTAATCGTCCAGTCTGAAATCAACCTTATCCTCCAAACCGAGTTCCCTGTTTTTCTTCTGTGCAAAATCGAGTTGGTTCTCACTCAGGGTTATGCCTGTAACTTTACAGTTGTACTTTTCCGCCAGGTAGAAAGCTGAACCTCCCACTCCGCAACCTGCGTCAAGAACCCTTTCACCCCGACGGATACCGGCGATTTGAGCCACTTTCCGGTTCGTATTGATGAGAGAATCCCTGAAGCTGGCGGTTTCCTTCTCCCACATGCCGTAATGCACAGCCATCGCCTCATCCAGTTTCCACCATCTCCTGTAGTGAACCTGTGTCTGGTTATAATAATCGGCTATGTCCCGGTTGGTGAAGCGCAATGTTGAGAATATGAATAGGTTGCTGTTATTTTGATTTGAAAAACAGGTCTTTTTGAGAATCCTAACTTCTGTCCGTCCCGC
>JARRQC010000022.1:0-14183 GCA_037382165.1 bacterium
GTCGTTGAAGAAGGTGGTTTGTTCATTATTTTCCTTCATTGCCAGGGCATAAAGAAGTGGCAGGAAATGTTCAGGCGTTGGAATGGCTAAGCGGAAAGCATCGCCCTGTGAATGGTAATCTATAAGTGCCTGGTGGTTCTCGTCCATGATGAAGGTGGTCATCTTTTCCCTGGCTTCCAGTGCCCAATCATAGCCATGCCCTGATTTATCGAGGTTGCGCCAGTCAACCATCCCCAGATTATGGACCATATTGCCGCTGCCGATGATGAGTACGCCTTTTTGTCGAAGTGCTGAGAGCTCTTTTGCCAGAGCGTAATGATGTGAAGGAGACTTGCTGCGGTCGAGACTCAGCTGAACTACGGGAATATTGGCTTCGGGGTAAAGGTGTTTGATCACACTCCAGGCGCCATGATCCAGTCCCCATTGATGGTTGAGAACAACCGGGCTGACGGTCACCATCGCTTTGGTTTCACCGGCAAGCCGCGGATCTCCGGGTGCAGGATATTGAACCGTAAACAGCTCCTTCGGGAAACCGCTAAAATCATGAATCGTTCTGGGTTTTTCCATGGCAGTCACCTGTGTGCCATTGGTCTCCCAATGCGCTGATATACAAATTATAGCTGAAGGTTCTGGTATTTTTCTGCCGATTCTCCTGAAGCCTTTGACAAATTCATTCTCTTCTATCGCATTCATCGGACTGCCATGCCCCAGGAAAAGGACCGGCATCTTCTTGTTTTGTAGCCTGGAGGATAATTTCTTTTGCAAAGGTTTCACTTTTATAAATCAGAAGAGATCGGGTATAAACAGGTATAAAGATATATCATTCACCTTAATCTAAAGTATACCCTTGATAATGAATAGGATATGAAATTTAGAATTACAAACCGTTTATCAGCAAAAATGAGTAAGGTACTTCGTTTGTAAAAACCAGGATAGGAAAAAGGCTCAGATATCAATATTTGCGTACCTGGCATTGGTTTCGATAAACTCCCTTCTGGGTGCTACTTCATCTCCCATCAGCATGCTGAATGTATGGTCCGCCTCGGGTTCATTTTCAATAAACCTTTATAGCGCTGGACATGTATGCCTTTTTCCGTTCCATCGGGAGACAGTTCTTTCACGATACGTTCCCTTTCTTCTTCCGTCCAGCAATACCGCTCGGTTTTCCCCTTACGGAGCAGGTATAGTGGTGGAGTGGCGATATAAACATATCCTTTTTCAATCAGGTCGATCATATGCCTGAAGAAAAAGGTGAGGATAAGTGTGGCAATATGGCTTCCATCCACATCGGCATCAGTCATGATGATGATCTTGTGATATCGTAGTTTTTCCAGGTTGAGCGCCTTACTGTCTTCTTCCGTACCGATCGTTACGCCCAAAGCGGTAAAAATATTCTTGATCTCATCACTTTCAAAGATCTTATGAGGGAGTGCTTTTTCCACATTCAGTATTTTCCCCCTGAGTGGCAGAATTGCCTGGAATTTCCTGTCTCTGCCCTGTTTCGCAGTGCCACCGGCAGAATCACCCTCCACCAGGTAGATTTCACATTTTGCGGGATCCCTTTCAGAACAATCTGATAATTTCCCGGGCAGGCCTGAGCCGGAGAGTACATTTTTGCGTTGAACCAGCTCCCTCGCTTTACGGGCAGCATGTCTTGCTGTGGCTGCAAGGATGACTTTCTGGACAATGGTCTTGGCTTCTTTGGGATGCTCTTCCAGGTAATCGGACAGCGCTTCGCTAATCATCTGGTCCACGGCACCCATCACCTCGGAATTCCCCAATTTGGTCTTGGTCTGCCCCTCGAATTGTGGTTCTGCGACTTTCACGGAGATAATTGCTGTAAGACCTTCCCGGAAGTCGTCACCATTGATGTCAAATTTGAGTTTGGCCAGCAAGCCGGATTTTTCAGCATAGCCTTTCAATGTTCTTGTAAGTCCGCGTCTGAAACCTGAAAGGTGGGTTCCGCCCTCGTGTGTGTTGATATTGTTTACATAGGAATGCAGGTTTTCTGTGAAACTGGTATTGTAGCGCATGGCAATCTCGATAGGGATCCCGTTTTTCTCCCCTTCCATGTTTATGGTCTCTGCAATCAGTTTTTCACGATTTTCATCCAGGTAATTGATAAAATCGGGCAATCCATTTTCTGAATAGAAAACTTCCTCCCTTGTTTCACCATTGCCGTTGAGAGGCCTTTCATCTATTAATTTCAGTTTGATGTCTTTATTCAGGAATGCCAATTCCCGAAGCCTGGCTGCCAGTATGGAAAAGTCATATTCCGTAGTGATGAATATGGAATCATCGGGTTTGAAGTGTACCTCCGTACCGGTAATTTCTGTATCACCCAAGGTTTTTACTGGGTATTGCGGGAGTCCCTGGCGATATTCCTGGATGAATATCTTACCTTCACGATAGACTTTGGCGGTGAGTTCAGCGGATAATGCATTAACGCAACTCACCCCTACACCATGCAGTCCACCGGAAACTTTATAGGATCCTTTGTCAAATTTACCGCCAGCGTGCAGGACCGTCATGACCACTTCCAGTGCGGAACGGTTTTCCTTCTCATGGATGCCGGTCGGGATGCCCCTGCCATTGTCCACTACAGTAATGCTGTTATCTTTATGAATGACTACACTGATTTCATCACAGTAGCCAGCCAGGGCTTCATCAATTGAATTGTCAACTACCTCGTATACAAGGTGGTGAAGTCCTTTGGTGTTAACATCGCCAATATACATGGCAGGCCGTTTCCTTACCGCCTCAAGTCCTTCAAGTACCTGGATATTTTCTGCCGTATAATTCTCTTTGGCAAGCCTGCCTTTTTCTTCTGCCGTCATAAGCTATTTTGGTAATTTATAATAGATTTCTTAAGCCTTGCAAATTTAGTAAAAAGTACACTATAAATCCTTTATTATAGGCAGTTTACGTAACAAGTTATTAACATCAGATTATTCATTTCCGGCTGCTTGTTTGGAAAGATTCTAAATATGCTTTTGCAATCGATTGCGTTGCAGAAATTAAAATTGTGTGAACCATTTGTTTGGATGGTTCCACTGCTTCAAATCAATCGATTAAGTATTATATTTGTAAGGCTTACACCGGACAGGACTCATACGACTCCATGATCTGCCAATTTGAATCACGATGGAAACGGGAGAAAAAAGTTATGTACAGTTTTCGGGCAAAGAAAAACTAATTCCCCAGGAGGAGTTACTGGAAACACTGCCCAGGAAGAATCATTTCGTTGTGGGAATCCCGAAGGAGCTCAGCTTCAATGAAAACAGGGTGGCGCTTGTCCCCGATGCGGTCCACTTGTTGGTTGAAAATGGTCACCGTGTGCTAGTGGAAAGGAATGCCGGCTCGGCTGCCCATTTTCCCAATGAAAAATATGCCGAAGAAGGTGCTGAGATCATTGATTCGCATGAAGAGATATTCAAGGCGGATATTGTTTTAAAGATATCACCGCCCGAGGATCAGGAAATTGAGATGCTCAAAAGAGGGAATACGCTGTTGTCCTCCATCTTTCTTCCCAGTCGAAACAGCTCGTATTTTAAGAAACTGATGGCCAAGAAAGTCAAGGCCATTGCTTACGAATATATACAGGATAAAACCGGAGGATTCCCACTGATCAAATCGATGAGTGAGATCATCGGAAATACCGCAGTCCTGATCGCAGCCGAATATATGAGCAACCCCAAATTCGGAAAAGGGGAAATGCTTGGTGGATTTCCCGGAATCAAACCGACAGAAATGATCATTATCGGGGCGGGAACGGTAGCAGAATATGCAGCCAGAACTGCAATAGGAATGGGTGCATTTGTCAAGATCTTCGATGATTCGGTATATAAACTGCGCGATATTCAAAACAACCTCGGAAGGAGGGTTTATACTGCTACCCTTCAGCCCAAGCTGATCCTGAAAGCCATGAAGGAGGCGGATGTGATCATTTCTGCAAAACATTCTTCAGGCCGGGTAGCGCCCTGCCTTATTACAGAGGAGATGGTGGCACAGATGAAACCGGGCTCGGTAATCGTGGATGTGAGTATTGACCAGGGAGGCTGTTTTGAAACTTCCCGGATCACTACGCATCAGGATCCGGTCTATCAGGTGCATGGAGTGACCCATTATTGTGTACCCAATATTGCTTCCCGGGTGCCGCATACCGCTTCTTATTCCCTGAGCAACTACCTTACACCGCTGTTGCTGAACGTTTCGGATCTCGGAGGTATAGAGCAATTGCTGAAAAAGGATATGGCTTATCGGAAAGGAACCTATATTTTCAACGGTACGCTGACCAATAAATTTATAGCAGACTTGCACAACCTTCCTTTCCAGGACCTGGAGCTGTTGATGGCTGCTTTTCATTAATCGAAGAGACACCAGGTTAATTTCTAATGTCTGATTGCTTAATTGAATACCCGATGTCGAATATCCAATGCCTGAACGTGAGTTGTTCGTTTAGGAATTTGTTATTTGTCATTCCTCAGGTCAATTAGGAATTAGGTCAATTGGGACAATTTTCTGAGTGAATTTCATCTTTATCAGAAATTCCCTCAGTCAATTCTGTAGTTGAACAGGGTGGTGCCGGAAGCTGTGATCAGGTTGAGATCGCCATTTTGCAGCAAGCTTCCGACCGTAAATGGCGTTTCTCCAACCAGCCCTTTGCTTATGAGCGTATTTCCTTTATTGTCAAATAAATAAATTGTCTTCTCCTGGTCGGCTACCACACCAAGCACCCTCGATCTGCCGCTTAGCCTGAAGAATTCAGGCCGGATGCTGATCGGTGAATCGAATTGATAGGTAAACAGTACATTCTTAAACCGGTCAAATACAGTCAGCTCGTTTCCATCCAGGTAAATGAAATCAATAGATCCATCGCCGTTGAAGTCCTCGTAGAGAAAGAAATGTGAAGGTGAAAAGTCTCCGAAATCTGTGTATTGAATGGACCCCTTTGTTGAGATATAAAAAAGCTTTCCCCGGATATCAGTGGAAAGAATGATCCCTTTGCTATTGGTCTTGTTTACATAGAAATCAGAATATTTGGCACGTTCCGGATCCTGTTTTAATTTGATACGTACATTGCCCCGACGATTCACGATGGTCAGGTCATTGTTGGCATCGTTGATGATGATGTAATCCTTTCCATCGGCCACCAGCCGCTGGACGGGTTCGAGCACAATATCTTTTGTTCTGGGTTTTGCCCAGCCCCTCACCTGGGAACCATCCAGTTTGTAGTTGTAAATGCGCTTGTCAGAGAGGGCAATCATCATCCGGTAATCGCGTTTATTGTTGTAATCGAAAAGGTTGAGCCCGTTTGTCGCTGATGGATTTATCTTCCGGGGATAAGATTCCACATTTTCACCGTTCTTGTCCAACAGATACATGAAATCGCGCGTGTTGAACAGGTATTGAATTTTACCATTGCGGTAGTAGTCCACTTCAAATATTTCGCTCTCCGGCAGGGCATCCACTCTTTTTTTCCATAGCACCTGTCCATTGGTACTTACAAGGTAGATATTCTTTGACTGGTCGAATACCACCATATTATCATGGCCTGTATTGTGATCCCTTACCAACGTGGGGCGCCCGGTAATCAGATCATCCAG
This sequence comes from bacterium, assembly GCA_037382165.1. Taxonomy (GTDB): domain Bacteria; phylum Bacteroidota; class Bacteroidia; order Bacteroidales; family F082; genus JAADID01. Next base: position 5,607 of record JARRQC010000022.1, read on the forward strand.
CTCAAGTTTCCAGACTGCCAGGTTCTCCTCTTTGTAAGATTTGCTTCCTTTCAGATAAAAACTCGTATAGGTCAGGTTGTCGCCGGCACTGAACTGAAAAGCCATCCCCAGGAGGCTGCGTATCAGTTGGGTGTTGTTCGCTGCAATGCTTTTGTATTCCGGATGTAAGGTTTCGGAAAGGAGATCTTTCAGTTCCTGTGGTTTCAGGTACAGCAGCAGATTCGAAGATGCCCCGATATTATCCGACAGGGTTTTGAAATTCTCATTCAGGTCAAGCGTTTTTCCGGTTTCATACATCCGCACCAGGTTGATGAGACTTTCCCGCGAATTGGCAAAAACCACGAATTCATCGATCAGCGTAAAGTAGTTTTTTTGAATTTCTGAAAAAGCGTCACCAAATACATGGGGATAAAATCCTTAAGATCTATCTTACAGATCCTGTACCCTTCATGGTCAGTGACCTTGCCCGAACCACTAATCTTCGAGATGCTTTCAAAAAAGTCGAAAAGTTTGTCCGGATCGTCTGATTGCATGAAGAACCAGCTGTTGTTATCAACACCGGACATCCTGGAGGCATTGGCAGCCAGCGCTACTTCGCCATGGATCAAACCGAATATACTTGTGAGATCAGTTCCCAGCTTTTTTGAAACCTGCTGAATTTTGACCGGGGCGGGATATCCTTCAAAAGAGGACCTGCCCAGGATCAGGAGTGAGTTTGTATTAAACGGCAGCACGTTGAATACCTCATGCCGAATGGGTTCGTCCACGCTGAAGTAGGAAAGGAACGGGCTTTCATCGGGATCGGCCGTAGTGAAACCGGTCATGATCAATTCATCCTTTTTCAGGATCAGGTCGGTTTCCGACCATTCGGCAAAATGGGAAAGCCAGGTAATTGAGGGCTGCAGGGATTCGCGCCCAACATCACTCAACAACCTGGAGAGTGACCTGTACTGTACATAAAGTCTTCCATCCACATGGGACCCGGCATAGGAGCGGAGTTTATTCAAGGCAGGATCTACTGCCAGGGAAGACCCATTTGATGACAGGTCTTTTACGAATTGATCTGTCATTGCCTTTGCATTGGAGGCGGCTATCAATCCCCTGGAGCGGGTTATATAATAATTCGATCCGGACGGGCCGGTTACCATGATGGACTTATCCCTGACCTGTGAAATGTTATAATCGCCCATGCCGTCAAGCATGGAATTTATCCTTTCAAGGCTGCCTTCCTGTTGTCTTTTTGAGATGATCAGAAAATTCACTGAATTACCCTTTTTTCCCGGTTGTATGACGAGTAGCAGGGGGTGTCCGTCATCGATTGTTTTCTCTGATAAGGAAACCAGCAGGGTGTCAATCAATTCGATCACCTTAGAAATACCGGAGGTTTGCTTATTCAGGCGGACACCTTCCCAAATTTCATTGTTATCCGAAAGTTTGGAAAAAAATTCATGAGGTTCATCCAGTTCCAACACCAGGGCAGCATCTTCCGGAATACCCTTCCAGGGATCGACACTTTCCACCGAGGCGTCATAGATAAAAAAGATACCTATAGCCAGCAATGCCAATATAAGAACGCCAGAAATTACGACTTTACTGTTCATGATCCTTGCAGGAGAAAAAGCAAAGGTAAGGATGGTGTTTTACCCTGCACGGTCCTTTTCAAACTTCAATCAACAGGTTGATGTTAATTTGTGGGATACATTGACCGCTTTTTGTTTAGATTCTACTGGTGTTCTCAGAATTTCAGTTTGAGCTGGAGGTTGTACTGGAAGGATTTTCGGTGCAGGGGGGACAGCCCGGATTGTTTTATAGCCAGCTTATGGGAAAGGGTAGGGTATCCCTTATTGCTTTTCCAGCCATACTCCGGATATTCCGTATCGCATTGCTGCATATAATCATCACGGTATGTTTTGGCCAGTATGGAAGCCGCTGCAATCGACAGGAACTTACCATCCCCGCCGACAACACACTGGTGGGGAATCTCAAAGTAAGGGGTAAAGCGGTTCCCGTCAATCAGCAGGAAATCCGGCCGGACAAGAAGTTTGTCCAGGGCCCGGTGCATGGCCAGGAAGGAGGCATTCAAAATATTTATTTCATCTATCTCAGCAGGACTGACCGATGCAACGCCGAAGGATATGGCATGGCGTTCAATATCTTCTCTGAGCAAAAGCCTCTTTTTTTCAGCTAACTTTTTTGAATCGTTGAGAAGCGGGTTGCGATAATCCACGGGAAGTATAACAGCCGCAGCAAAAACCGGTCCCGCCAGGCAACCCCTTCCAGCTTCATCACAACCGGCTTCTGTCAGTGTTTTATGCAAACAGCTTCTGAGCATGGGACTTAATTTTGTTATATAACCAGAAGTCTATATTGATTGATCAGCAAAAACAGCATAAAAAGGATCAGCAGAATATCATAGATTTTCCTGTATCTCACCGTTTCCAGGAAATCAACGATCAGCAAGGTGGCCGGGATGAATGCGACCATCACATAAAGGCGGTCTTTTGACAGCACGAGGCAAAGCAAGCCTGTCAGAAAGAAGCTGATCGTTATGGCGAGGTTATGTCTCAGGTTGATGTTTTTCCCTCTCATGCTTACCCAAACATGAAAGCTTATCATGAGGGTTAATAAAAAGATAAGGGCCAGTATTATAAAATTTAAATCAACATTAACAGTTAGTATTTGGAGGTCTGTAAAGAAGGGAGTTTGATGCCAGATCTCCCTGAAGCGTGGAAGGCTGTCCGACCAGAAATGCCAGACCCAGAGGAATACCCAGGGAACCGAAATACCTGAAAGGCTGGATAAGAAGTTTCTCCAGTGGTTGGAACGGTGGAACAGCAGACTGGACCATATCAAAAGCAGCATTACCACCAGCTCGGGAGCGATAAGTGATGCTACTCCAGATATAAAGCCTGCATTGAAAAGGGATACCGGTTGATTTTTGGATTCAGGTATGGAAAACAACAGCTTCGTCAGCAGGACCATCAGGAAGTTAACAATGAAAAACAGGTGGGGAACTGTCAGGAAACTAAGGGATGAAGCCAGCAGGATATAAATGAATGCGCCGGTAGTACCTATTTTTCCTGAGATTCCGGATGATGAAACGAGATTGTTGATCAGCAATGCCGTGATGGCTGTGATGATAAAAGCAATGGCCAGCAGGCTGATCCTGTAACCCGGTGTCTTGTCCCATGCATAGAACATTTCACCGGAAACAAACTCCATGTCATATATCCCGGAAGTGATCAATATTCCGGGGATCCAATAAATGAACAGCAGTAAAAAGATGACAATATATTGCGACGGATAGGCCGATTGAAAATACCTGATCATTCGTTGCCCCGATCGGGTTTCTTTTTTAGGTCAAAGCCGATATCTGTGCGGTAGTACTTACCCTCAAATTTAATATGTTCGGCATTTTCATAAGCATTGTTAAGTGCTTCTTCCATTGTCTGTCCATACGAAGTAACGGCAATAACCCTCCCGCCACTTGTTTTAATGGTTTCCTTCTCAATATCGCGGGATGTTCCGGCATGGAAAAGGACGCACTTTTCAACATTTTCCAGGCCGCTGATCTCTTTCCCTTTCTCGTAAGACCCTGGATAACCTTTGGAAACCAGCATAACACAGGCAGTATACCTGTCATCGGCCGTATATTTTACTTCACTGAGGGTATTGTTTGCCACCCCTTCGAAAAGATCAAGGAGGTCACTTTTAATCCTAGGTATGACGGCTTCTGCCTCCGGATCGCCCATGCGGCAATTGTATTCGATTACATAAGGATCGCCTCCCACGTTGATCAGTCCAAAAAAGATAAACCCCTTGTAGTTAATGTTTTCGCTCCTGAGTCCGTAGAGGGTAGGTTTGATGATACGCTCTTCCACTTTTCCCATAAATTCCTTTCCCGCGAAATTAACCGGGGAGATGGATCCCATTCCTCCTGTATTCAGTCCTGTATCACCCTCGCCTATCCTTTTATAATCTTTAGCTTCCGGTAACCGGATATAGGAATGGCCATCCGTAAGGATAAATACGGAAAGTTCAATACCTTTCAAGAACTCTTCAATGATAACGCGGCGGGAAGCTTCTCCGAATTTTTCCCCGGAGATCATCTGTTCCAGTTCCTGCTTTGCTTTTTCCAGATCATCAATGATCAACACACCTTTTCCGGCCGCCAGTCCGTCAGCCTTTAACACATAGGGAGGGGTCATCTTTTCAAGCAAGGCATAGCCCTCCTGCAGGTTGCCGGAGTCGAAGGTGCCATAAGCTGCTGTCGGAATGCTGTATTTTTTCATAAACGATTTGGCAAAATCCTTGCTGCCCTCAAGCGTTGCCGCCTCCGAAACAGGGCCGATCACAGGGACATTCATCAGCAACCTGTCCTGAAGGAAAAAGTCATGGATCCCATTGACAAGGGGAATCTCAGGCCCCACGACGACCATTTCGATATCATGTTCTATGACCGCCATCTTAATGGATTCAAAATCGTTCACATCCACCGGAAGGTTTTTCCCTAAATTTCTTGTTCCGGCATTTCCCGGTGCAAAAAATAATTTTGGTTTCTTACTGCTGTCGGCAAGTTTCCAAGCCATGGCATGTTCTCTGCCCCCCGATCCTATAACCAATATATTCATCTTGTTTTGTTGGGTTTTATATTATTTATGAATTGAATGCTTTTTCAACTGACTGCCAGAGTTTATCCGCGGTGATATCCCAGGAAAACATGTTGGACCGTATCTTCCCCTTTTCAATCAGTTCCTTTCTTTTGGCAGGATCATTTGCGATGGTCTGCATGGCTCCTGCAATTTCTTCAACCTTGCCGGGATCAACTGTAATGGCTGCGTCACCGGCAACCTCCGGCATGGAAGTTACATTCGAAGTGATAACAGGGGTCCCTGAACTGAATGCTTCAATAATGGGAATACCAAAGCCTTCAAAGAACGAGACATAGGTGAGGGCCAGTGCAGAGGCAACCACTTTTGCAAGTTCATCCTGTGACAATCTGCCGGCAAAGATAACCTCCTCTTTAAATTGCATCGCCTCATAGGTTTGTTTCAATGAATCTGTCCACCACATCTTTTCTCCGACAACCAGCAGTTTGACCGGTTTAGTCTCATTTTTTCTGAACAGATCAAAAGCTTTCAGCAGGTTGGTGAGGTTCTTGCGTGGACTGATGGCACTGATAAAAACAAAAAACGAGCAGTTTTGGGTGTACTTCGATCTAATCTTTTCCTGTACCTTTTCTTCTACCGGCCTGAAGATAGGATTGGCTCCATTGTGCACGACATCGATCTTTTCCCGGACCACCCCATATTGAGCCATGATATCTTTCCTTGAATATTCTGAGACTGTTGCGATACGGGTTGCTTTCCTGACAAACTTAGGAGTAAAATGCCGGTAGTATCTCCTGACAAGCCATGGCAGATGTTGCGGATAGTGTTCAAAATTCAGGTCATGGATCACAAGCAGCGTTTTACAGTTTGCCCTGAGCGACAAAAAAGCATCGGTCGAAACGAAAATGTCCGCTTTGTATTTTTTCAATACCTGAGGAATGGAAATCTCAAACCACCAGTAAAACAACAAGGGATGTCTCGCCTGGGGGGCGACAACAACCGGGCTTATATTGTCGGCGAAAATAAACCGATTGTCGTATTTCCGGTCAAAAAGAAACAGGAACTCATGCTCGGGATGTGACCTGACAATTCGGGATAAAGTTTCAAAGGTAAACCATCCGATGCCTTCTAACCTGTTTTTCAACAGCAACCTTGTATTTACGGCTATTTTCACTTTTGTACCAGGTGCTTTGGTCATCGCAAAGATGCACAAATTTTTCACGGGGAAAAGCCATCCCGGAGGTTTTAAAATTCCATCATTATAGCGTACCGCAACCCCGTGTCTCATTTCAAAAATCCGGAATCACAATGACGGTGCGCCTGATTTTATATTCTCCTAACTTTGCGCAGATGCAAAGGAAATTTATCCGCAACCTGGCCTTGCTGATCTTTCTGAACCTCCTTGTCAAGCCTTTTTGGATACTGGGTGTTGACAGGGAGGTGCAAAATATCGTTGGTCCGGGAGAGTACGGTTTCTATTTCGCCGTGCTTAATTTTTCCTTCCTTTTCTATATTCTCCTTGACCTGGGTATTACCAACTTCAACAACAGAAACATTGCGCAAAATAATCAGCTGCTGAACAAACACCTGGCTGGGATCGGCACACTGAAAATAATCCTCGGATTCCTTTATGCGATCGTTATTTTCCTGATAGGATGGGTAATAGGTTATGACCAACGCCAGTTGTATATTCTTACCTGGGTTGGATTTAACCAGTTCCTGCTATCATTTATTCTTTACCTCAGATCCAACCTGGGAGGTCTTTTGTTGTTCAAAACGGACAGTCTCATATCCGTTTTGGACAGGGTGCTGATGATAATGTTCTGCAGTATACTGATCTGGACGAATATTTTCGGGGGACAATTCCATATAGAGTGGTTTGTTTATGCCCAGACCTTATCTTACCTGATCACCGCACTGATTGCCTTTATAGCCGTATTGAGCAAATCCGGAAAACTGAAGATGAGCTGGAATGTACCCTTTTTTCTGATGATCCTGAAAAAGAGCCTGCCATTTGCGTTGCTTGTTTTGCTGATGAGTTTTTATAACCGTATCGATCCCGTGCTCATTGAGCGGCTGTTGCCCGGAGAGCTTGGAGAATCCCAGTCCGGCGTTTATGCACAAGCCTTCAGGTTGCTGGATGCAGGTCAGAATTTCTCCTATCTTTTTGCGGTTCTTTTACTGCCGATCTTCTCCAAAATGCTCAAAGATAAACAGCCTGTTGATCAACTGGTACAAATGTCTTTTTCACTTATTATTTCAGGAGCACTGATCATTTTGGTTGTTTCGTTCTTTTTTGGAAACGAGATCATGAAGCTGATGTATACCCAGGGGGAGGGAGAGTCACCTGATGCTTACCTGGAGCGCATAGGTCAGTCTGCTTTAATATTTAGATTACTGATGTTCAGTCTACTGGCCATTTCTGCCACCTACATTTTCGGCACGTTACTTACAGCTAACAATAGCCTGAAGCAGCTGAACGGGGTTGCACTGGTTGGACTGATCCTCAATTTGGTGCTTAATTTCCTGCTAATACCCGGGCATCTGGCTTTAGGGGCTGCCATCGCCAATGTCAGCGCCCAGGGGATAACGGCATTGATACAGGTCCTGCTGGCCTATAAGATGATCAGCTTACGGTTCGATCGTGGATTTTATATCCGGCTGTCTGGTTTTGTTTTTCTGCTTTTCATGCTGGGACTGGCTGCGGTCCATCTTTTCAATCTGGACTGGAAACTGGCTTGTGGCCTGATGATCACCACGGCTTTATTTATCGCATTTGTGCTCCGGCTCATACCTGTCCGGGCTTTTATCTCCATGTTGAAAAGTCAGCCAAAAATTTAGCGATTCTGGCAATCCGGAAGGCCGAATATACAAGTGAAATATATGGCTGTAAATAGTAGATAATATTTTCTATTTTTACCGGCTGAATATTTTCATTGATGCAGGAACAAAACGATTCCTTAAAACCTTTAAGTTCAGGGGTTTTTATCCATGTATTGTCGAAATACCGCAATCACCTGGCGATTATTGGTATCGTTACAGTAGTGCTGGCAACGATATTTTCTTCACCTTTTTTCATTACACCTTTATATAAGTCGACGGTAATTCTTTATCCCACGGCCAGCAAATCCATTTCCAAGGTTTTGCTCAGTGAAAATCCGGGCAATTCAAAGGATATACTGGAATTTGGAGAAGAAGAACAAACCGAGCAAATGCTTCAGGTGCTGAATTCAAATAAGATCAGGGATAAGGTAATTGAGAAGTATGATCTGTTGAAACATTATGATATTTCGGAAAACTCTCCTTATAAGATGACAAAACTCTATAAGGAATATGAAAGTAATATCAAGTTCAGGCGAACGGAATACATGGCTGTCAAGATCACCGTACTTGATAAAGATGCCCAGCTTGCTGCAGACATTGCCAATGATATTGCTGAACTGGTTGATTCTACAATCAACAAGATGCAGAAGGAGGTCGCCATAAAAGCCTTTAAAATAGTGGAAAGCGAGTACTTTTCGCTGAAGGAGGAGGTGAAGGAAAAGGAGGATTCCCTGACCATATTACGTGGATATGGTGTTCATGATTATGAAAGTCAATCCGAGATGTTTAACCGGCAGCTTGCGATTGAAATGGCCAGAGGCAATTCAGCCGGGGTAAAAAGGCTCGAGGAAAAGCTTGAAATGCTGGCAAAATACGGGGGGCCCTATGTTTCGCTTCGCGATGCCCTGGAACACGATAAGAAACAGCTTAGTGAGCTGAAGGCGAAATATGAGGAGTCCAAAGTAGATGCGACTGAAGATCTTCCCCATAAGTTTGTGGTAAGCAACGCATACAAGGCAGAGAAAAAATCTTATCCGATAAGATGGCTCATTGTAACCATTTCGCTGATCTCAATACTCATACTTGCCAGCTTTATTTTCGGATTGCTGGAGGTATACCAGGGGGACATTGCGGTTTCCATGAA
>JARRQC010000023.1:0-33612 GCA_037382165.1 bacterium
CCCGGTACATTGGTGTCAACCCGGAGGATGCCCTCGAAAAAACCAACCGAAAGTTTATCCGGAGATTCCGGTTCATCGAGACCGAATCCGCAAAAGATGGAAAACTGCTTGATGATATGAGCCTGGAAGAAATGGATGATTACTGGAAAAAGGCCAAGGAAAAGGAATAAGAGAAAACATTACGATTCAGGCTGCGACCTGAATATCACCTTGTACAGACTTCCTGTTGCTTTTATATATATAAACACCGAGAAGCCAGGCTCCCCATGCAGAAAAGATATGCCACAGCCAATGCGTACCCATGGGTAACATCAAGCGGTCAAAATCGTCCGTATACCTGAAGATCAGCGCCAACAATAATACAATCACGCTGTAGAGTATATATTTTCCCTGACGAAACCGGTTCCTGTACATATAGACGAACAGGGGAATCAAAATAAGGACACCGGAAAGAAAATAAGACACATTGATCGCCAGCGATCCCCGGAGCCAGATAGCAGGTATTCCCCTGGCCAGAATGATCAGCAGGGTCATTCCAAAGATAAACAGCCAGCGCGGAAAGAGCTTGTACCAGTAATGCAGTGACAAAAGGATCGTAAGAAAGAGTATCGGCAGCCAATCCAGCAAAAGAAAAAATTGAGAGGACCGGAAAGCGTGGAAAAGGGTACTTCCAATACCACCCAAAAAGAGTAACGGGGCAAAAACAAAGGCCAGGAAAGGCGATGAACGGAAGTTATTTCTCAATAGAAATATCCATATCAGAACCGCTGTCAATGCCATGGCCAGCGATGAATACGCGTTGAAAGGCTCCACAACAGGATGACCCAAATGATCCAGGTCCGTCTCGTAATAGACAGGTCCCATATCAGTGAGCAATCTGTTTGCCGATTCATCGATAATCTCCGCCTGGCGCATAAATCAATATTAGGGGCTTTGGATGGAACACGAAACCCCGGGTATTGTTCATGGGGAAGTTTTTATAACTTGCTTCGCTGTTATGAATTTTTCCGCATTAGCCGCAAACAGAAACAAGAGAGCATACCTTTCCATGAGGTTTTTCATTTGCTTTTTTGCTTTTCACTTGTTGACTTTACACTTCACGGGGCAGGAAAATACTTATGAGACCTATTCATTCAAGCCGGATAGTGAATATTTCAAGTCTTACTGGACAGTGACCAAGAAGATACCTACCGGTCCGGCAAGATGGAAAGCTGCTGAATGGATTACCTTCTCGGGAATCATTGCCGGCGGAACCCTCCTTTATATCTATGATGATGACATTCTCCAATGGATACAACGTGCTCCGGGTCAGGGCAAGGACAGGCTCTCAAAATACGTTTTCGAACCCTGGGGCAGCGGACTTTACCCGGCTTTTTTACTTGGGGCATATTACATTTATGGTTTGGCAGCGAATCATGTGCGGGCGCGACAGGTTGCCCTGGGAGGTATTCAGGCTTTTATCATGACTTCTGTAACCACCCAGTTCATTAAACATCTTACACACCGGCACCGCCCGAATCAGGACGATCCTGCCAATCCCCGTTTATGGGAAGGTCCTTTTACAGGCTGGGAATATACTGCCTTTCCTTCGGGTCATACTTCGGCGGCGTTTGCACTGGCTACCCTTTTCTCATCCCTATACCGTGACAGGCTCTGGGTTTCTTTCCTTTCATACGGCCTGGCGACAGGGGTGGCCTGGTCCCGGATGTATGATAATAAACACTGGCCGTCGGATGTTTTTATCGGGGCTGCACTGGGTTTTGCCATTGGGAAAACGGTCTATCATTTGATGCAGGGACAAACCAACCTGACGCTGGGCATTTCCCGTTATGGCGGCGTCTCCCTTGTATATCATTTCAATTGACTATTATGTGGAATGCGCTTACCAGTTACCTGAAAACCATGCTCCTGATGATCCTGCCGGCGATCATGCTGGTACTGGGATTGTTAATGCATTTCAGTCGTGGCAATTTCTACATGATGCATGTCGATCCGGAATATTTCCACCTGTTCAACGGGCTGAACCTTGCCATTTTCAATCTCGCCGTCGATTTCATTGACCATCCGGGAACGATCCTTCAGATCATCTATGCCCTCTCCGCTCATGTTGTAAACCTGCTATTTCCTGGCAACGACCTGATTTCAAATGCCCTGCAAGACCCGGAAATGTTCATTCACGGGGCCAGCATCCTGCTTAATCTGATGACCGCAGTCACATTATTCGGCCTGGGATGGTATACCTACCGCTTCACCGGTAACCTTCTCCTGGCCTTGTTGTTGCAATTCATGCCCTGGGGCACCAGTAGCATCCTGTCGATCATGGGGCGATTGATCCCGGAAACAGCCATGATTATGCCTTTGCTCCTGTTGTGTCTGCTCACCGTAAAATTTCTGACAGATAAACAGAGATGATACGTACAGACCTCTCCTTTTTTCTAATTCTTGGAATGACCGCCCTCCTGATCCTACTCATGTATCTACTTTCTGGACAAAAGCGGATGGGTGAAATGCGATCGCTCCTGCTGGTCTCTACAGGGGTTGTGATTGCTGTCGTTATCTCCATCCTGCTGATCGCCAAGCATTATACCCCGCATTACTTCTTCCCCACCCTGCTCATGAAATTTTTCCTTTTGTTCCTCATGGCAGAAATGATCATCCGGTATTATGATAAGGTCGGCATCACAAGAATCACTTCAACAACCATCCTGTTCACAGCTATCATCCTGGCCTGGGTTCAATTGGCTCCCCTGGCTGATACCGCCGCACATCTCAGGAAACAATCCCAAAGGTTTGAGGAGAGGAAACATGTACTTGATGCCTACAGGTCACCAGTGCGTACACTGATCATTTCATCACATTACAGGGGTTCCGTTTTTATGGAATCTGCCATGGTTGCCGGATTTCTTACAAGCGGGGCGCTGAAGAGCACTTTTCAGGAGCAATTGATGGAACAGTATCCGGACACCTATTTCTATTATTCGTGGAGTGACCGTTTTTTCCTATGGGATCATTTCCTGACTGCTGATGAATTCATTTCTATCGGCAAGCCGGTATACCTGTTTATCGGGGAGGGGATGGAGGACAACCTGCTTCCCATCATGGAACGACTGGACAGCGCTTTACCGGGTTTCCACGCAGAAGCTGAACTTTTACATCGCTTTGAATCACCGGTGGAATATTTTTACCGGGTTAACTTTACCAATTAAAGAAGACCATACTTTTTCGGGAAGCTGTTTTTATCAACTTCCGGGTTGAAGTGTGACTGTCTGTTTTTAAAAGAAAAAAGGAACAGATCAACGGTTGCCAAAGAAGCTGGAAATACCATGATCCTCCGGCGAGATCGCTTTATCACCGGGCTTCCAGTCCGCAGGGCACATTTCCCCTTTGTCCTCGAAATGTTGCAGCGCATCGATCATCCGCAAGGTTTCTGTTACACTCCTGCCCAATGGCAGGTCGTTGACAACCTGGTGGCGTACAACCCCCTGTTTATCGATAACAAATAAACCCCGGTAGGCCACCGGCTCTCCCTGAAATTCCATCTCACCCTCTTCATTATAGTCGTATTCCCCAGCGAGGACACCATAATTTTCCGCAATTGTTTTGGAAAGATCTGAAATGAGGGGATAGGTCACCCCTTCAATACCACCTTTTTCCCTTGGTGTTTGAAGCCAGATCTTATGTGAGAACTTTGAATCGCTGGAGCAGCCTACGACCGCTACATTTCTCTTTTCGAATTCCTCCATGCGATCCTGGAAAGCCAATAACTCCGTGGGACATACGAAGGTGAAATCCAGGGGATAGAAAAAGAAAACCACATGCCGTTTTCCAATGTATTGTTCCAGAGAGAACTTTTCAACGAATTTACCGCCATCAACGACGGCGTCCGCTTCGAATAAAGGCGCTTTTTTGCCAACTAATACAGCCATTTTTCAGTAGGTATAATTTGGTGAATAGATTGAATTTTAAGATAAAGATAAAGATAAAAATAAGCATAATTTCCTGCGTGTGAAAATCAATTGCATATCCTGAAGATTTCACTCCATTAATTCAGCAGGTCATCAAAGCTGACGGTAATGGGAGTGCCCTTCTGAAAGTCGTAGTGCGTTAGTTTCCTGAGCTGGTAATAGCTTTGCCAGTATGTCCTCAGGGCCTGGTAATAGCCCAGTTTCGCCTGGTCATTGTCGATCTGCGCTTTTTCCAGTTCGATGACATCATTTACTTTTCCGATACGGTAACGCAATTGTGTCACTTCAAAGCGCTTCTGTGCAACGGTATCTGATTTGGCGGCAATACCCAGTTGTTTCTCCTGCATATTGAACTGCATCACCTGGAGGAAGACATTTTGTTCGAAATCTATCCTTTCCTGTTCTATGGCGGTGATTTCCAGGTCCTGGTTGGATTGTGCCATTTTTATCTGACCCCTGGCCATTCCCCAGTCAAGTATCGGCAGGGTAATCCCGAGTGTAACGACCTCCTGGTCAAGGGGATTCTGATAGGCTGCCTGTAAATTTCCGGAAGTCTGTGTAAGCCCGAAAGATGCAAAAAGCTGTGCATCGAAGCGCCCTTCCATTTTCGCACGTTTGACCTGGCTTTCGGCTTCGAGCAACCTTCTTTTGAACTCCAGGCCTGACGACCTGTTATTCTTGGCCTCTGCAAGCGCCTTGTCGGTAGACACATCGAAATACTCCTTTAAGACCGGAGGGATCAACTCAATATCGATATCAGATTGCAGCCTGAGGTAAGATTTAAAAAGAAACAGCCTGTTCTGGTAATTCAGCTCGGCATCTTCCACAGATGCCTGTGACTGGAGCAGGTTAAGTTCCAGCTGAAGCAATTCGTTTTCGGCAATAATCCCGAGATTATACCTTCCCTGGGCAATACGAAACAGTGTATCGTAGTTGGCTTCATTTTTTTGAGCTATCTTGACCTGGATCTGGGCCAGCAGCAATTGAAAAAAATTATCAACCGCCCTGATGGCCACATCCTCGCTGGTTTCGATGTAAATACGCTGTGCTTCCTCAAACCGCATCGGTTCTATCAGTTTATTCCATTTATACTCATTGTATGTAAAGATGGGTTGTCGATATCCAATATTAATGATGTTGGTCAGGTATTGAGTTACGGTCGTGTCTGTAAGACTGTTATCCAACCTTCTCAATCCTGAGCTGAGAAAAACTTCCCCGCCGGTAAATCCGATCCGCTGGTTCAGGCTGAGCCCCACCTGGTAACTTTGCAGGCTCTGCGGGGTATATATTGTTGAACCATCCTGGGCCGGAATAGCCTGTATGGTCCTGTTGATATCCGGGATGGTGGCTTCCAGTTGAAGAAATGGCAGGTATTCAGCACGAAACGAACGGTAAAACCAATAACTCGAACGGTAGCGGTGTTTGGCGATCTGGGCATCAGGTGATTGGTCCTGTGCCATCTGGATCACTTCGTCAAGCGTCAGTTTGAGGGTATCCTGCCCCGTCAGGTTAATGGCCACCAAAAAAGATATAGCGAAAATCAGGGATCTGAATAAAAACTGGTTCATGGTAGTGATTTTACTTCATAATGAAATCTGTTAATCATGCCTCAGAGATTCAACGGGATCCTTCTCTGAAGCCTGCTTCGCGGGCAGATAACCAAAAATGATTCCCACAGTGGCTGCCACTCCAAAGGAGACCACAATGGATGAAAATGAGATAATGGTAAGAATACCTGTTGTGGAATGGATGACTTTGGCCATGATAACACCCAGCATTATGCCAATGAAACCGCCGGAGACACTGATGAGCGTTGCTTCTGCAAGAAACTGAAAGATTATATCCTTTTTGGTAGCGCCCGTAGCTCTCCTCACACCAATCTCCCGGATCCTTTCCATCACCGAAGCAAGCATGATATTCATGATTCCGATACCCCCGACAATGAGTGAAATACCTGCAAAGACAGCTGACTGGTTTCTTCAACCTGTACGATGATCTTATCCAACTGGTTGGCTCCCCCGCCAAAACCGTTTTCATTTTCCCTGATCATCACACTGGATCTCGAATAGAAAACCTGGGTTTCTCCCAACGATGCCTGGTTGACACTGGAGCGGTCCTTGAAACGAAGCAGTGTCGTTTTGATCGGAGTGAATACATTCCGGTTATAATCGCTGATACCCATCTCCTCCGCTTTATCATCTATAATTACGCCTTCCAGTACACCGACCACCTCCAGCCAGACATTGCCACATTTCAAGGTTTTACCGATGGGGTTCGTTTTCGGGAATAATTTTGCTTTGACTTCCGGACCTATGATACAAACCGGATCTCCCCGCTTGATCTGCCACTCACTGAACATTTTTCCCGCACTCAGGGTCTGGTTGAAGAGTGCGAAAAAGTTCTCTGTTACGCCGGACAGGTCTACATTCATCTTATTTCCTTCCCTCACAGCCATGGTAGCGTATATCACCTCCGGGCTGACTTGTTTCACTGTGGGGAGGGTTTGCAGGATGTTATCGGCATCCTTCAGCGTCAAACCCGGTGAAAACTTTTTCTTCAGTGTTTTTCCTTCCTCTTCACCATCTTCATCCTCCGTATTTGTGGGATCATCATCCGGCAGTGGAAGGATGACAATATTATTAACGCCTACCAGTTTGATCTGCTCCAGGATCTCCATTCTGGCACCATTACCTATTGCCATCATGGCAATGACAGCTGCAACACCGAAAATAATGCCCAGGGCGGTCAGTATGGAACGGAATTTATTGGTAAATACCGCTTCCAGTGCAACAGGAATGATCTGAAAATAACGCTCCACGTTTCTTAGCTTTTTGGCCGGCGGTTACCACCCTGACGGTTCCCGCGGTTTTTAGGGTTGAACCTTTTTTGATCAGCATCCTCCTTTTTGGCGGCTTTTCCTTCTTCCTTTTGCCGTTTTTCATATCCAGCGACAATTTCAGGATCGAGCAGTTTGAAAGACCAATTCTCTGCCCCTGAGGGAGCTTTAAGATATACCTCGTCACCCCTGTCAAGGCCCGCAAGGATGATGATGTCCGTTTCGTTGCTTTTACCCGGAATTACCTGGGTTTTTCTTCCGCCCTTATAAACGTAGGTCAGGGTATCGTTGGCATGGACAGATTCAATGGGGATGTAAATTACCGAATCGATGACCTCGGTAATGATCCGGTTCTTGGTGGTCATGGAAGGCTTAAGCACGGAGTCATAGCCATCGACTTGAATGATCACTTCAAAGACTTTGGCATTTGAATTCTTTAATTGCTCACCCATATTGGCGACTTCAAAAACCTCTCCGGTGAATTTTTTACCGGGGAAGGCATCAATCTCGATCTCAGCCTCTTGTCCTACGGCCACTTTGCTTATATCTATTTCATTGACAAATGTTTTGGAATTCATAGCGGAAAGATTAGGAAGGGTTGCCACCACATTATCCCAGGTACTCACCTGTGAACCGACTCCCTGCTTCCTTCCGTCCCAGCCTTTCTTGTAGGTAACCATTCCTGATTTAGGCGCTTTTACTACAAATTCCTGCTTCAGTTCGAGAAACTCATCCAGTCTGCGCTTCGCTTTGGTAAGGTTTGTTGTCACCTCCTGCATATCCGCCCTGGCCTTCTGAAGTTTCAGGTCATAATTTTCGATGGCCTGCTTCAAGGTACGTTCTGTCTTTTCATATTCGATCTTCGCCTGACGCTGTGTGGCAGGAGGTTCGTATATCGACTGATCTACAACAATTTGTTTTTCTTCCAGTGAATATTCCAGGTTGATCAGCTCATCACGCGCGGAACGCAGCGTCATGGTGGTGTCAAGTTGTGTTTTGATAAACTGGGTTTGCAGGTTCTCCACTTCCAGTTCCTGGTCCTTTATTTTGTTTTCCAGATCACTCCTGTCCAGGGTTGCTACCCACTGTCCGGAATCCACAATGGTGCCATCGGGAACGATGTCTTCAATGACCAGCTGCCAGATTCTTGCGTTACGCAAGCCCATTGAATTGGGACCGGTTATATTCTCACTGCTACGGGCTTCCAGCTCACCGGTTGTGGTCACATCAATGATGAATTGTCCTTCCTGAACCTCTACCTTGATGGTTGAGCTATCGGCCTCACCGGGGGCGGCGAGGACCCAAATCAAAATAATAAGGACAAGCGCCGATAGGGTTATGATAATTGTATTCCTTCTTCTCATTTGCAGTCTTATCTTAACGGTAAATTTAGTAAACTATCTCATGAATAATATGCCGGTGATCAACCTGTAATTTAACGAGAAGACCTCCCGGTTAGTATGTTTCCTGCCACAGCTCAAACGGGTCAGCCTTTATCGAGGAAGGCTTGATACTTAATGTAAATTTATATTCACGCACTGGCAATCTGTATTGGGGATGGGGTTGTGCTCCCCAGGAATTGTCACCACCCACACCCATCTGTTTCCAGTCAATATGAAGAAAAGTTGATTCCCCTTTCACCAGGTCGGATGTATGTTTGTAATTCAGCTTTGTCAGCTGGTCAAGCTCTGAAATAGCATAGGGAAGCGCGGAAAAGCCAAAATCACTATCTGCTTTGAACAGCAATCCAAATCCTCTTCGTGACAAAATTCTGAGCCACCTGACATCCGTTCTGTAACCATTTTCCTGCGGCCGGATGTAGGGATAATACATATTATCGACAGTTGATTCATAAAGACCTACAAATGCAGCATGGTTTCTGTCGCAATAATTTTCATGGGGACCGCGGCCATAGTATTCTATCCTGTCCATATTTTCGGGCAATTCAATACTGAAACCAAACCTGGGCAGATCCGGTAAACCTTTGATCCCGGGTTTGAATTTCATCTCGATCTGCACCTCTCCATTGCCATAAACTACATAATTAATCCAAAGATCCGAACGCACATCCGGCAATTCAAATTCACTGAAGATCCTGAGAATGGAAAGATTGCTATGCTGTACCTCAAATCGTTTCAGCTTCAGATGATCTCCTGCACCCCTCCAGAGTCCCTGTCGCTGTTCCATTCCATAACCAAAATCATTGTCTGTGGGTGCGCGCCAGAAATTTGGGGTAACCGGTGCATCAATGAGAACATAATTACCCATCCGATATGATTTCAGCAATCCATCTTGTTGATCGAATGTAATCTGAAATCCCTGACCGTGGACGATCACCTCATGATCAAGATACTCAACCGCCAGCTCACCCAGCCTGAGTGAATTGGTTCGCTTCTCCGGCCTCTTGTAGGTAACAAAAAACTGTTCCTTAGCCACTTCAAAACCTTCCTCGATGAAAGGACGGGCCTTGCCGGCTAACAGGCTGAAATTCAGCAGATATTCGGTAGCCGGCTGAATGTCAAGCATGTCCACCGGCACATAAAGGGTATCGGTTTCCCCCGGGGAAACGCGCAATGTATCAAAGGTACCTGACAGGATGGCTTTTCCATTGGCCATGACATTCCAGTTCAAATGATACCCTGAGAGATCAGTGAAATGGTAATTGTTCGTCAGGGCATATTCTCCGCGTGCCCTTGAAATCTCCTTTATTTTAACATACTGATAGACTTTCTTTACCTCATGAATGGCAGGATGTACCGTCCTGTCAGGGTTGATAATGCCGTTGATACAGAAATTCCCATCACTTGGTGTCCCTTCCGGACCGAAATCACCACCATAGGCCCAGTATTTTTTGCCAAAGCGGTCATATTTTGCCAGGCCCTGGTCCACCCAGTCCCAGATAAAACCTCCCTGCAGGGCATCATATTTTTCGATCACATCCCAGTAATCCTGCAAGTTGCCAGTGCTGTTTCCCATGGAATGGGCATATTCACAAAGGATCAACGGCTTTTTCGGATTTTGTTCGGCATAAGCTTCAATATGATCGATGGTGGCATACATAGGTGAATACAGATCCACATGATCTTCACGGAGTGCCCGCTCATAGTGTACCGGACGGGATGGGTCACGCTGATGGATCCATTCAGAGGCTTTTACGAAATTGACCCCGTCACCGGCCTCATTACCCATCGACCACAGGATGATGGAGGGGTGGTTTTTATCCCGTTCTACCATCCGCATGATCCTTTCCAGATGGGCTTTCTCCCAGTCGGGATTGTTGCCAAGTGTCCTGTCGGAATGATATCCCATGCCATGAGATTCGATATTGGCCTCATCCACCAGGTAAATCCCATATTTATCACACAATTCATACCAGTAAGGATCATTCGGATAGTGGCTGGTGCGCACTGCATTGATGTTATTTTGCTTCAGCAATTCCATATCCTTCAGCATCGATTCCCGTGAAATCACATGGCCGGTAAATTCATCGTGTTCATGCCGGTTGACACCTTTCAGCAATACTGCTTTTCCGTTCACCAGGAGCTGCCCGCCACGCATTTCCGAGTTCCTGAATCCGATGTTATGACTCACGATATGTTCCATTCGATCACCCTCCTTCAGGATCAGAACCAGTTGATATAAATTGGGATATTCGGCCGACCAGGCTTTAACGTCTTTCAGCGCAAGCTCAAGGTTTAACTCCTCACGTTCAGCGGCGAAAGTAAAATCCCGTCTTACAGTGCCTACCTGATTTCCCTCATCGAACAACAACGCTTCTAAAGTGAAATTGCTTTTTGAAAGCTTTTTATTGTGGTCTGTCACCTGTACATCCAGTTTCAGCTGGCCATCTTTGTATTCATTCACGAGCTGCGGTTGGGCGAAAAAATCAAAAATAGAAACCCTGGGTGGGGACCAGAGATAAACGTCCCGCTCAATACCGCTTATTCTCCAGAAATCCTGGCATTCCAGGTAACTTCCGTCGGACCATCGATAGACCTCCACTGACAGTTGGTTAACGCCCTTCACCAGGTATGGGGTGATATTGAACTCAGCAGGCAACTTGCTCCCCTGGCTATATCCAACACTTTCCCCATTTACCCAGACATACATGGCTGATTTGACGGCACCGAAATGCAGGATAACCTCTCGCCTATTCCAATCTCCGGGTAGGGTAAAAGTAGTACGATAGGAACCTACCGGGTTATGATCTTTTGGGATTTCCGGCGGCCTGGGGTCACCGGTCCACTCATAAGGGATGTTCACATAAATAGGGATGCCATAACCGTTGAGTTCCCAGTTGGCCGGCACCTTGATCTCCTCCCATCCTGAATCGTCATAACCAGGTTGATAAAAATCTGTCGGTCTCTTATCGGGTGCCTCAGACCATCTGAATTTCCATTTTCCGTTCAACGATTTATACCATGGTGATCCCATGAATTCTCCTTTCAGCGCATCGTTTGCGGAAGCATAGGGAACTACATTGACGTGGGGCGCCAGTTTATTGATCCCAACCACCTGGGGGTTCTCCCAGTCTTTTTGGGCCATACCGGCAAACAGCAAACAAAACAATAGCGGAAACATGATAACTACCAGCCTGGCAGGTTTCCATTGGACATTCTCCATTTTTTCGTTTTTCTATAATATTCTGAGTAAAATTAAGCAATTCGGATGGCACCGGACAACGCAAAGCAGGCCAATTTGCCGGCTGTTAAAAATTTTTCCTGATGATCATTTCCAGGAAGGAACGCTGCTCCAGGATTTCTTCCAGCAGTTTCAGCTGAGTTCGGGTTCTGACGAGATTATGTGTCGGATAAGCAACCTTGTAATAAACATTTCCTTTAAGGAAGTCTGTCAGGAACCGAATTGCCTGCTCATAGATTATAGAATATACTCCGAGCAACATCGTTTCCTTTTCATGATCCGACAGCTCATGCCTGAGGTTTTCCAGGTAACCCCGGGTCAGTGCTTCAAAATGTTCCTGTCTGAAGAAGGTCTTTCCCAGTTCTTTTTCATCTTCAGCAGCTGGACTGGTAAATGTACGAACCATATCCCCGTAGTCATGCATTATATAACCACGCATGACCGTATCAAGGTCTATCACGTAAGATTGCTCACCCTGAAACAGGATATTGTTCAGCTTGGTATCGTTGTGGGTAACACGCATTATTAAACCAGAAAGCGCCCCTGACACCTCCTTTTCAAGATATGCCAGGCGATTCACCGTTGATATTTCATTTTGCGCACTGTTCAAAAGGTTTTTGTTACATGTTTCAGATGTTTTCAGGAAAGCTTGTAACCTGCCGGGAAGATCGTGAAATCCCTTGATGGTGTCACAGGGATCTGCAGGGTCGAGGGTATTCAGGAAAAGTTGGTAACTCCCGATGGCTTTGGAAGCCTGATAAGAGATGGCCGGTTCCGGGGAAATATCATATGTGGTAGCTCCGGAGAGGTATTCCACCAGCCGCCAGGCGTAATACTCATCATCCAGATAATGGTAAACACCATTTTTGGTGGTATATATATCAGGGGTGATTTTTCGTTGTGCCTGCTGCTGGTATTTTTGTATTTCCCTGGCCAAAAGTTCATAATTGGATACCAGTTTGGGGATGCGAAAGACTTTTTTATTCACCCTCTGCAAAATATACCGGCCTTTATTGGTGGTCACCAGGAAAGTATCGTTAATATGACCACTTCCAAAGGGAACGCATTCACTCACCGCGCCAACCCAGGAATACTGGCTTTCAATTATATCGCGTTGTCTTTTGATGTGAACCGGATTTTGGTAATGTGGGTGCCTTGGTGACCATGACCCGTTAAGGATGACCTTTCGGCTATGTCCAGAGCTGTCGTGGATAAATGCCCTGTTCCACCAGTTCGTGAACCTTCCGGATGGTGATCTCCTTATCTTCCCGGTAGGTCACGCCAAACCACTGGTCGTTACTTGTCAATACCTTGCAGCTTGCATCACCCTTGTCAATGAGGTTATTGACAACAAAGGGGATATAGAATTCGGCTTTTAACTGGTCTGCATTTTCCTGGATGAAAATCCTGAAGTCCCTTTCTGATTGTTCGAAATATTTTGGGGTAAATCCCCAGAAATTCATGGAAACTACCGAATCCTCATCAATAGCGACTTCATGACCGTGGTCATTATAGATCACTTTTCCGTTTTTACGCTGAATACTTGTGCGTTCCACCACATCGGTCAGCAGGCCGTCGTTTGTCTGACAAATACCCCTGGAGACGGTTCCATGTTCCGACAGGGTATTTTTCAATTTATAACCTACCATGGCATATTTGGGTTCTTCCGGGTCGAGCCGGGAAAGAAAAGCGGAGACCAGTTCAAAGGCATGCCTGCCGTAGAAATCATCCGCATTAATAACCGCAAAAGGTTCATTGATGTAGTTTTTCGCTACCAGCACCGCATGCCCGGTTCCCCAGGGTTTGATCCGCTCCTCGTTATAAGAAACCCCTTCAGGTATATCATGCAATTCCTGTAAAATAAATTCGGATTCTATCTTCCCTTTCAGCCTTTGTTCATATACGGCTTTAAATTCGTCTATGATCTTTGGGTTCAGAACAAAAACAACTTTACCAAAACCGGAAAGAATGGCATCGTAAACGGAATAGTCAATAATGCTTTCTCCGGATGGCCCGATTTGGTCCATCTGTTTTACGCCGCCATATCTGCTGCCAATACCGGCTGCAAGTATCAATAAAGTGGGTTTCATATTATTCGGATTTCTCTTTTTCAATAAGTCGCAAGATAAAAAATAATGACACTGGTCAAAGATTGAGTCGAAGCTGATCTTTTTCATGATCCAGCAACCATTGCTTCCGCCAAATGCCACCTGCATATCCTGTCATACTACCATCAGCGCCGATCACCCGGTGGCAGGGTACAAGAATAGATACCGGATTGGCGCCGTTAGCCGCTGCAACTGCCCGGATCGCCTTCGGGTCGCCCCACAAATCGGACAGCTTTTTGTAGGAGATCACCGTTCCGTAAGGGATCTGCAGCAATAAGGACCATATCTCCTGCTGAAAAAGTGTTCCTTTCAAAGCAAGCGGCAAATCAAAGTGCTTCCTTTTATGCTGGAAATATTCATCGAGCTGAATCTCAAGATTTTGCAGGTTCTTGTCCTCACCTTTGATGATTTCCACTTCCCCATCGAATTTTTCATGCAGGTCGTTGGATAGGATTTGATCCTCATCAAAGAAAAAAAGTCCGCAAATCCCTTCTTTTTCTGCAAAACCAACCAGATGCCCTATAGGGGTTCGTATACGATGTGTAGATATTTTCAAGGGTGTCTTCTGTTTTTTACCAGGTCCTTTTCTTATGACCGCTGACAGCATAATAGAAGATAAAAAGATAACATGGGATCAGAATCCAGTAAGCGGTCTGCGTAGAAGAAATATCAGACAATTTTCCCCAAAGGAGCGGAATCAGGGCACCTCCGGCGATGGCCATGATGAGCATGGCAGAACCGGTTTTGATGAATCGTCCCAGACCGTGCAATGCCAGCGGCCAGACGGCAGGCCATACGATGGCATTGGCAAACCCAAGCATTGCAACCAGGGCGACTGATATTTCAGGCGGCGTAAAGAGTATGCCCACTGAAAAGGCCACGCCCAAAAGGGCAGATATTTGTAAAGCTTTCTGCTGGGTGATCAGGCGCGGGATAAATATGATCCCCAGCAGGTAACCGGCGATCATGGCCACCATGGTGAACGTTGTGAAATACTTTGCCGTTTCCAATGGAATGCCCACCGAATTTCCATACCGGATAATCGTGTCACCGGCGATCACTTCCGCACCCACATAGAGAAACAAGGCGAGCACACCGAGGACAAGATTCGGGAACTGGAAAATATGGGTTTTCTTTTCCACCTCGCCGGCTGCTTCATCTGTTTCCTCCTTTTCGATCTCCGGCAGGGGAGAAAACCTGATCATGACACCTAACAACACAAGGATAACCGTCATGACAAGGTAGGGATAGATCACGCGGGATGCCAGCTCATCAAGTGCTGCTACCCGGGCAGTTTCTTCCAGTGTTTTCAGGTTTTCGACAAAGGTATCGCCATCACTTAAAATGAAATATGCCAGGATCAGGGGCGCCAGACACCCATGATGCTGATCCTTTTTGCGGCGGATTCGGTGGGACCGATAATGGTAATATATGGATTGGAGGCGGTTTGCAGGATAGCCAATCCTGTACCCATGATAAAAAGCCCCAGCAGAAAAACGGCATAGATCCGTGTTTGTGCTGCCGGGATAAATGTAAGGGTACCGACAGCCATGACGAGCAAACCAACCGTCATTCCATTCTTAAATCCTGTTTTCTTAAGTACCCAGGAGGAGGGCAGCGCCATCACCGTATAGGAGATGTAAAAGGCAAATGCGACGAACAATGCCTGGAAATTTGTGAGTTCGCAAGCAATCTGCAGGTAAGGGATCAGTATTCCGTTCAACCAGGTGACGAAACCGAAAATAAAGAACAAGACACCGATAATGGTAATCGAAAGTACATAAGTGCTTTTACTGGCCGTATTGCTCATCCGAATTATTTTTTCTGTTGGGCAAATAAAAAAAGAAAAGGCGGCCGAAATTCGGCCGCCTTTGAATTGTTTTACACAAATTTCTATTCAAGAATGATGCGTTTGGTCACAATACCATCATCTGTCTTGATCCAGAAAAGATAAATTCCTGAATTATATCCTGACAGGTCAATGGTGCTATTCCTGAAGTCTTCGTAGGAAGCTACGAGATTACCGGCAATGTTATATACCATGATGGTAGCATTATCTGCGCCGGAGACCGATACAATTCCTTGTGTCGGGTTCGGGTAGACTTTGATGTTTGCCACCACCTGAGGTTCTTCAACAGAAGTCACTTCTTCCGGGTATACATTACAGTTAAGTACTTCACCGGTTTCACCATCCAGCAAAACACCTACAAACTGCATCCAGTAGAAATCCCAATCTTCGGGGATGGTATAGGTATAGGTGTAAGAATGGGTTTCTCCAGCACTTATCGTGGCCGGCAGGCTGCCTTCCGTTCCATAGGGAGTGTCAAGGATAGCCCGGGCTACATGATCATATTTCATCTCACTGGCAGGGATGGGGTTCGGCATGTCTTCATAACCACACATGGGGCCATTTCCTCCACCTGCATATGCATTGGCCTGTGCCCAGTCGGAAGAAGTGCCTGAGAGGCTGTCTTCCAGAATGATCGCCATAAAACGCAGCTCTTTGTCAACATCTGCGACAAATTCCGATTCCACATCGAAAGTAACCACGCGGGTATCCCAGTTGAATGAGAAATTGGTGATCTCACAGGTCGCCGGAGAAATGGCATTTATCCTTTCAAGATATCCTTCTTCAAATTCTGACGGATCGTAGTAGTCAGTTCCCGACCTGTCAACGGTTCCGCTAGGATATCCGGGGAAATTGGGAACGATAGAGGGCATAGCCGCATCATATTCCGGAACTTCCATCGGGTCACTGTTGTGTACCGCAATACCAATCCAGGTGTCGGGATAGGTCTCGTACATCATGTCCATGTAACAGGTTCCGCGGGTACACCATGGGCACCAGGTACCGGTAGCCTCTTCACCCAGCACTTTCTTTTCCGGAATGAAGGGCACAACACTTACCATCGCGCTCAGCATATTATTCTCATCATTGTCATCATCGCCTCCGTTGATATTATGGATCATCACCTCAATATCGTGACTTCCTTCTTCACCAAAAGAGATCGAAGGTGAACAGGTAAATGCATCGGACTCGCCGATGGCAAGTGATATGCCGCTTACGCTGGTGGTTTGCTGGTCGCCGCCGTCAACGGTATAGGACACGTCATAAGATGTAATCGCGTCTGTTCCAACGTTCAGGACATGACCTGTAATTTCAAATTCATCGTCGATGGCTACAAAGCTGGGTAACATGACGCTTGTCAGTGACAAATCAAGTGCATTCGGAGTAAGCACTTCAATGTCATCGATGAACCAGAAATCAAGGTTGTAGAGATTTCCGTCGAGGAAGAAGCAAATCTGAAAATCAGTTGCACCTTCGTATGAAGCCGGAATATCCACATAATTCAATTCGGGCCCTATATTTGAATTGGGAGCCACTTCCCAGAGGACATCCCATTCACCGCCGCCGGTTCTTACAGCCATACCGATAGAATAACTTCCACCGCCATAATTATCCAGAAAATGGGCGAATTTAACTTTAAGATCGGAGCCTCCCGTAAGATCTGTCTCAGGAGAGATCAGGCGGGTTGTTTGCACCGTATTGTACCAGGTGAACTTGGCTTCAGGAGCCGTTCCGCCTGCCGAATTGGTAGCAGATACGCTCCACTGATTTTCCATGTTGTCAATCTCCCAGCCCGGAGGTGGCATATTACCGCCACTGAAATCCTCTGCAAGATATACCTGGCCTGAAACCAGTGCAGAAGCCATTAAGAAAACTGCTAAAATGTAAATTTTTCTCATAATTAAAATGTTAGGGTTTGTAATTTTATTCCTATCTGATTTGATCGCGCAATTTACAAGAATCTTTCTTTATGTCATACGAAGATATTAAATTTTAATACTTTATCTGTTTCGGTTTAGATCATCAACCATTCTGTTAAATTTGTTGAACTTAACGTTATCAACCATGATCATGAAGAATTTTTTATCCCTTACCTTTCTGTTTTGGTTATTACCCGTTTCAGTGTTTCATGCCCAGACCGCCGGCGAAGAAGAACTCCAGCAACAGATCAGTGACCTGCAACACCGGTTCGATAAGCTGGAAAAAGGAATTGAGGACCTGTTGTGGTATGAAAAAGTGGGTGACCTGGCGATCATCGATAAAGTCTACCTAACGGGGCCACCAAAGGCCAATACCCCAAACCCCACAGCCATGGGGGTAAATAATCCACTGAAATTCTGGACCTATGTTTTTATTCCGAGGAATACAGATCCCTCTGAAAAATATCCATTGATCGTACTCCCCCATGGGGGTGTACACGGGGACTTCACCACCTATTACCAGCATATTATCAGGGAACTGATGACCCAGGGCTATATCGTGGTAGCCCCGGAATACAGGGGAAGTACAGGTTATGGAAAAGATTACTATCAAAACATCGATTATGGGGGACTGGAAAATGAAGACGTTTTTGCCGCCCGCAACTGGATGATTGAAAATTATGATTTCGTCGATAAAAACAGAATAGGGATCATTGGCTGGAGCCATGGAGGAATGATCGCACTGATGAACATTTTCGACCACCCGAAAGCTTACCAGGTTGCCTTTGCGGGAGTACCCGTCAGCGACCTTGTGTCCAGGATGGGTTACCAGACGGAAGATTACCGTGAACTTTACGCAGCCGATTACCATATTGGCAAGAATGCCAATGAGAATATCGAAGAATACCGAAAGAGATCCCCGGCATGGAACACCCATAAGTTTCAGAACACGCCCCTGCTTATACACACCAATACCAATGATGACGATGTGAATGTACTGGAGGTAGAACATCTGATCAAATCATTGAAGGCCGATAACAAACAATTTGAATACGAAATTTTCAAGGATGTTGAAGGCGGCCATTCTTTTGACCGTATCGATACACAGACCGCTCAGGAGATCAGGGTAAAGATCTGGAAATTCCTTGCACATCACCTTAATCCGGAAAATCCGATCCGGGATGTACGACAACTCAGGAAAGCGGCCTATCGTTTTTAATACGATAATTTAGCTATCTTTTCACAGTTTTTCCTGACTTGAAATATGACACTACTGAGCGCTTCGGCACATTACGACTATCTGCCCATTCTGATCATCGCGGGTATTGCATGGGCAACACCTTTGCTGTTGTCGCTCGCCAAAATGAAGAAGATACCCTCTGTACTGGTCGAGATCATTCTGGGATTCATCATCGCCAGGTTTTTCGTCAGCGGTATCGGTCCCGAAGATATGCGCATCCTGGATTTCCTTGCCCAGGTAGGCTTGATTTTCCTGATGTTTCTCAGTGGCCTTGAAATTGATGTGGACAGCATCATCGCCTCACTGCCCAGAAGAAAAATCACGATGGCCGGATTTCTTCGCAATCCGTTGCTCGTTGGGCTCCTCTATTTTGGTATCGCATTATTCCTGGCCTATGCTTCTGCCCTGGGGCTGGATATGATCATAGATATTCCGCATGTCTGGTATTTTGCCCTGATCATGGTGGCAACTTCGCTGGGGATTGTCATGCCTGTCCTCAAGGAGCGGGGAGACTCACATACAAGGTATGGCCAGATGATCATCATCGCGGCATCCATTTCCGATTTTTTCGGAATAGTGTTGTTCACCTTCACTGCATTTATCATTAAAAGCGGTTTTCGGATTGAATTGCTTTTCATCATAGCTATATTCATCCTGTTTTATATTTCATACCAGATCGGTCAGTGGGCGAGCCGCATCCGTTTTGTCAAAAGACTGATATATCAGCTTTCACATGCCGCCGCGCAGATACAGGTTCGCGGATCGATTGTGTTGATCCTGATCTTTGTCGTCATCGCCCAGTATATCGGAGAAGAAGTGGTATACCTCGGTGCTTTTCTCAGCGGGCTGGTCCTTTCTTCTTTGTTGCACCGCGAAAGGTCTGTGATCCAGATCAAACTGGATGGGATGGGGTTCGGGTTTTTCATACCCTTCTTCTTTATCATGGTGGGGGTTCAGTTCGATCCGGAAAGCCTGGTGGGACTTGATGCATCAAGGATCTGGTTCCTGGCAGCCCTTTTGCTTTCCCTTTACGCGCTCAATGTATTTCCGGCGATTCTCTGGCGCCCGCTTTTCATAACACGGAAGGCACTTGCTGCCGGCTTCCTGATGTCTTCCAGACTGAGCCTTGTCATTGTTGCTTCCGCCATCGGAATGAGTCTTGGCGTAATCACACCTGACATCAATGCAAGTTTTATCCTGCTGGCTGTGATCACCTGTTTTCTTTCCCCTTATCTATTCAACCTGATCGCAACGAATAAGGTTCCGGAAGTCGGTAAAACCATCATCGTCGGGGGAAGCAGCACAGGCGTTTTACTGGCCCGACGCATGAAATTACATGGCAAGCATACACTTATACTGGAAAAAAATGAACAACGGTACCAGGATATCAAATCCAAAGGTCTTGATGTGGTGCAGGGGGAAGGGAATGATCCTGAGACCTACAAGAAGATAGGTATGACCGTTAATGATTATGTGGTTGTAGAAACAGGAAATGTAGAGACAAACATGGAAATTTCCTCACTTTTACGCAGCCAGCTGCAGCATGAGCGGGTTATCACGCGGGGATCAACAGGTAAAGTGAAAGATTCGCTGGAAAAACTGGGAATTCAGACGGTGGATGTGATCGCCGTTCTGGCAACAACCATAGAGAACCTGATATTAAGACCTACCACTTATCATGCGCTTGTAGAGTCTTTTGAGAATTTTTCTGTTGAAGAAATACAGGTTACCGGAAATAAAGTCGATGGATCACAGGTAAAAGAGATCCCGTTTCATAAAGATGCTATTCTGATGATGGTAAAAAGGGGTAATTCATTTTATATTCCCCATGGGGAAACCTACATCAGAACAGGTGATATCCTTCATGTTTTTGGAACGTATTCGGCCCTGGAGGATACCCGTTCGAAGGTATCCTGATCTCATTCATGAACCGTTTTCATGTTTGGCTTTCAGGTAATTGTATATATCCAGCTGTGCCCTGACCTCCTTTTCTCCCTCTTCCCGTTCTTTATACTGGTTGATCGGTTCCACATTCACCAGCCTTGCCTTTATATTGTCAGCCCATTGTATCTCAAAAATATCCATCATATCGCGCTGGATTTCCGGATCATAAATGGGGACCACCACCTCAAAGCGATGATCAAAATTACGGACCATCCAGTCGCTGGAACCCGAGTAAAACTTCGGCTCGCCTTTATTGGCAAAGATAAAGCAGCGCGAATGTTCAAGATATTTATCAACGATGCTGATAACCGTTATATGTTCGCTCATTCCCTTAACCTGCGGGATCAGCCGGCAGATACCGCGGCAAATGATGTCAATTTTAACACCGGCTTTTGATGCCTGGTAAAGCTTGCGGATGATCTTTTCATCCACCAGGCTGTTGAGCTTGAGCCTGATCCACGCCTCTTTCCCCGCCTTTTGATTACGGATTTCCGTGTTGATCAGCCTGGTGAAGGTGTCCCTGAGATGGTAGGGAGCGATCAGCAAGTGCTTGAATCGCGGGGGGTTGTATGGCTGCTCAAAAAGGTGGAAAAGGGTATTGACCTCCCTTGCAATATCCTGGTTGGCAGTAAGCAGGCTGTCATCCGCATAGATCCTGGCTGTGGATTCATTGAAATTACCAGTGGAAATATTGGTGTAATATATATTCTCACCTTCTTCCTTGCGCCTGATGAGCATCAGTTTGGCATGTACCTTAAAACCGGGCAGCGTCTTGATGATCTTTACCCCTTCCTCACTGAGCCGCTCTGCCCAGAAAATGTTGGCTTCCTCGTCAAAACGTGCCTGGATTTCCAGAAAAACAGTAACCGATTTACCATTCCTGGCTGCATTGATCAGGGAATTGATCACGTTGGAGTAACGGGCGGCCCGGTAGAACGTCATTTTAATTGCACGGACCTTCGGATCGATGGCTGCTTCCCGCAGCAGATCAACGATGTACTGAAAGGACTGGTATGGGTAGTGCAGCATGATATCGCGCTTCCTGATGATTTCAAGAATGCTCTTATAATGCGGAAGCATTTTATGTTTTACGGGTGGCAACACCGGATTGACCAGTTTTTTAGACCCCAGTTTTGGAAAAGACATGAAATCCCTGAAGTTGTGGTATTTACTACCCCCTCGCAGTGTATCCGTAGAGCGAATATCCAGTTTTCGAATCAGCTCTTGCAGGAGCATTTCAGGCATCTCCCGGTCATAGACAAATCTGACAGGAACGCCCTTTTTACGTTTTTTTACGCTTTCGGTCATCAGTTCAACGAAACTCTTGGAGATGTCCTCGTCAATATCCAGTTCGGCATCCCTTGTGAATTTTATCGTGTAAGCGTTAAAACTGTCATACCCAAAAGTCCTGAAGATTTCACCGATGGAGTGCCGGATCACATCATCCAGCATGATGATATAGTGTTTCTTATCTTCGCTGGGCAACTGGATAAAACGACCCAACCTGTCTGTCGGAATCTTGATGATGCAATAGTCCTCTTCATGCTGCCCGGAAGAGTCGATCATGGTTACGACGAGATAAATGGCGTTATCCCTCAGGGTACTCGGACTCTCAAAATTTTTCAGCATGATCGGAAAAAGAAAGGGACGCACCTCAGTGTTGAAATAATCCACCACAAACATCCCCTGGTTCTCATTCAGGTCATTTTCATCAAGGAAGACAATATTTTCGGCGGAAAGCTCTTCCTTAAGATTATGATAGGTATTGGTAAACTTCTTTTCCTGCTCTTCGACAATATCGAGTATTTGATTCAGTAATTTCTGGGGGTTGAACTTCATCTTGTCACCTTTGGACCGCTCAACCATCATCAGCCGGCGGACAGTGGCTACCCTCACCCTGAAAAATTCATCCCTGTTATTTGAGAAAATCCCCAGGAACTTCAACCGCTCGATCAGCGGATTTCTTTTGTCCATGGCTTCCTGTAAAACACGCTCGTTAAAATGCAGCCAGGAAATTTCACGATTGATCAGTACCTCTTTTTTTGCCATTATTTCCCTTTTAACATTTTCGGTGTAACCATAAAATCCACCCTGTATTTTGAAGAAGTGATATCTGTCCAGCGGTCTGTATCAAAACTTATCGATACCGTGCCGGAGGTGGGCAGGTTTTCAATGGTCGGATCCAGAAACTGATTTGCAAAATAAGTAAATGAAGGATTATGACCAAATATCATGACCGATCCAACACCATCCGGCAGTCCAAAAAGCTGGTTGAATATGCTGTTTGCAGACCCATGATACAAGCTGTCTGACATCTCTATTTTTTCTTCCGGATATTCCAATTCCCGTGCGATTACCCTGGCGGTTTCAAACGCTCGTATTGCTGTACTGGAAAGCAAGAGCTCCGGTCTGATTCCTTTTTCCTTTAAAAACTCGGCAATCCTTAATGTTTTCCTGACACCTGTTTCCAGAAGGGGGCGGTCATGATCGCTGAGTGACGGATTCTCCCAGGAGGATTTGGCATGCCTGACGATGTATAGAGTCTTCATAAAAAGGGATCTAAAATACAAAGGTAGGAATATTGACAGGTGTTCATACGCCGCACAAATGCGAAGTGTCCCTATTCTTTATAATCTGCAAAAGCGGCCAAACGGTCCAGGTCATTTTTTATCCGTTCATTCCATTGTTTCTGGGCACCTCCGACGGTGCTGTGTTTTGTCTCCCGGTCATAACGGTCCTGAAACGCATCATATTCTTTCACAAGGGAATTATACAGTTTTTGCAGGTTCTTTTCATTCAGACGCTTTTTCGCCCTGAGTGCGTGGATGCCCTGGTAAAGTTTACGGCCATAAAGTTCACAAATGTCGAAATGCAATTGCTCATGCTGGAGCACATCCGGCTGGCTGAAACCGGGTTCTTTCCACGATTCTTCACAGTAAAAACGCACAAAGACACTTACCCTGATCTCCTCTCCCCGAACGTAGCCATTATATCCAAAACCACAGCTGGATGATGCCACTGAAAATGCCACATTTCCTTTTTTATCCGCACGAAAATCGGACCACCTCAACTTAATTTCAGGCGTCCAGTCGATGGCCGTACCCCTGGAGGTCTCATTACATCTGCCGGCCTGCCCGAAAAGGGAGTTCACATGCAGCACAAAGATCAACATGAACGACGGTATGAGCCACCTCAACATAAGCCTGATTTATTTCCTGAAACGTAATTTATCTGAAAATATTTCTCACATGCAAAACCACACTATTGGTAAGATGTTCATGATCATGAACCCCATCCGGTCCCTCATAGAAGAATAGAATTCAGTGCTGTCTTCTAATTCAATGCATTGCAAAATGGAGGGACAAAGCCTATCCGCACTGCAGAGCAAAAGATGTCTTAAGTTATTGAAAAACGAAAATTCGCTGGTTTTATTCGAGCCCTCAATTCGTTTCAGTGAAGCGTTCCCTGATCAATAAGCGAAGAGGGGAAACTCCCGCATCATCTCATTGACTTTTTTCTTTACATTTTCGATGACCGTCTCATCTTCAAGATGGGAGATCACCTCATCAATCAGCTCAACGATCGGTTCCATATGTCCTTCCTTCAGTCCCCTTGTAGTAATTGCAGGTGTACCTACACGCAGGCCGCTTGTCTGGAAGGGTGAACGGCTGTCAAAAGGAACCATATTCTTATTGATCGTAATATCAGCTGTTTCCAGGGTATTTTCAACCTGGCGGCCAGTAATATCTGGGAATTTACTGCGCAGGTCAATGAGCATCAGGTGATTGTCTGTGCCATCGGAAATCACCTTGTAGCCTCTTTCAATAAAGGCATTGGCCATTACTTCAGCATTTTTCTTCACCTGCAGGGTATATTCAAAGAAGGAATCGGTAAGCGCCTCTCCGAAGGCCACCGCTTTCGAAGCGATAACGTGTTCCAGCGGACCACCCTGAATGCCGGGGAAAACGGCAGAGTTAAGTACTGCTGACATCATCTTTACCGCACCCTTGGGCGTTTTAATTCCGAAAGGATTCTCAAAATCCTCACCCATCAGGATCAGTCCCCCGCGAGGCCCTCTCAATGTCTTATGGGTAGTGGTGGTGACGATGTGGCAATGTTCGATGGGATCGTTCAGCAAACCCTTGGCGATCAGTCCTGCAGGGTGAGCAATGTCTGCCATCAAAATGGCACCGATCTCATCCGCCAGGGCGCGCATTCTTTCATAGTCCCAATCCCGTGAATACGCTGAAGCACCCGCAATGATCAGTTTGGGCTTTTCT
This sequence comes from bacterium, assembly GCA_037382165.1. Taxonomy (GTDB): domain Bacteria; phylum Bacteroidota; class Bacteroidia; order Bacteroidales; family F082; genus JAADID01. Next base: position 24,783 of record JARRQC010000023.1, read on the forward strand.
TTCCTGGCAAGCGCTTCCATCTCATCATAATCTATCAGGCCTGTCTCTTCCTTCACCTGGTAGGCAATCGGATGATAAAGGATTCCTGAGGAATTGACGAAGGAACCGTGCGAAAGGTGTCCCCCATGCGAAAGGTCAAGACCCATGAAGGTATCCCCCGGCTTCAGGCAGGCAAGGAATACGGCCATGTTGGCCTGTGCCCCGGAATGGGGCTGTACATTGGCAAAGGCAGCGTCAAATAATTCACAGGCACGGTCTATCGCCAGCTGTTCTGTCTGGTCAACAATCTGACAGCCACCGTAGTATCTTTTCGTTGGATAGCCCTCAGCATATTTATTGGTCAATACAGAGCCCATGGCTTCCAGCACCTGTTCACTGACAAAGTTTTCAGATGCAATAAGTTCAACACCATGTGTTTGCCGCTCGCGCTCCTGCTTGATCAGGTCAAATATCTTTTGGTCTCTTTCCATTGGATTGGGTTTATTGAAAAGTGAAATGAATCTGATTATATTCAGCAAAAGTATTAATAATAAAGCACATAAATTTCAAACTTTTCTCGGTGCATATTGTTAATTTTACCGATTGTTTTTGATCTGGAAAAATGATCGGAAAAAAGGGAAATTTTAACCATGTTCATATCCTTTCTTTCCGACTTGACTGAAAGATCTGAAGTAAAGAAAGGCAACCCTCGTCATGATAACATTTGATCGCTTTACCCTGGACAATGGATTAACGGTGCTCGTACATCGCGATCGCAATACACCGATGGTGGCGATGAATGTCTTGTACAAAGTGGGGTCAAGGGATGAGTACCCGGACAAAACGGGGTTTGCCCACTTGTTTGAACATTTGATGTTTGGCGGATCACTGCATGTACCTAAATTCGATGAGCCGTTGCAGAAAGCTGGCGGAGACAACAACGCGTTTACCAATAACGACTTCACAAACTATTACCTTACCATACCCAAAAACAACCTGGAAACCGCATTTTGGCTGGAGTCGGACCGGATGCTTTCCCTTGCTTTTACACCAAAAAGCCTGGAAGTTCAACGACAGGTGGTCTCTGAAGAGTTCAAACAGAATTACCTGAATCAACCCTACGGTGATATTTATTTATTGCTTAAACCGCTGGCATTTAAGCATCACCCCTACCAATGGAATACCATCGGCAAGGATATCAGCCATATAGAACAGGCTACCATGGCAGACGTCAAGTCGTTTTATGCAAAATATTACAATCCGGACAATGCCATTTTATCGGTTGCCGGAAATGTATCGGTCGATGAAATTGAGGAATTATCGCAAAAATGGTTCGGACCGATTGCCAGGGGTAATCCCCTGGAGCGTAATTATCCCGTTGAACCGGTTCAACATCATGCCCGCACAGAAATTGTGGAGAGGTATGTACCTCAGCATGCGATTTATAAAGCCTGGGTAATGCCGGCCAGGACGGCGCGGGGATTTTATGTTACCGACCTGATCTCCGATGTCCTTTCCAACGGCAATTCATCACGATTCTATCAAAACCTGGTCAAGAAACAAAAGTTATTCACCGAATTAAACGCCTTTGTTACCGGCGATCAAGACAAAGGGTTATTTATCATTGCCGGCAGGTTGACGAACGGTGTGGGACGTCGAATGGCAGAAGAAGCCATTGATCATGAAATCAGGAACCTGAAAGAAAACCTTGTTGAAGAAAGGGAAATAGAGAAAATTAAAAACAAGATCGAAGCAAACCTTGTGTTCGGAAGTCTGTCTGTATTGAATAAGGCGATGCAACTGGGATACTATGAAATGCTGGGTGACGCCGCGCTTTGGATGCAGGAAAATGAAAAATACCGGTCCGTTACACGGGAGGAGATAAGAAATATGGCCCGGGATTTGCTTCGTGAAGAAGCTTCAAATACGCTCTTTTATTCCGCGCTTAATATACAGAATTGATGACCAGCCAGCATAACATACCTGACAGGACCAGGATGCCTTCCAATGGGAAGACCATTGACCTGCATCTGAAAGAACCGGAACAAATGGTGCTGGATAATGGTCTTCCTGCATATACCATCCATGCCGAAGAAGCTGAAGTGACCAGGGTCGACATCATCTACAGGGCCGGTTCGGCCTATCAGAATAAAAAACTGACCGCCGCCGCGACGGGTAAGCTTCTCAAGGAGGGCACCCTCGGTTTTACCTCATCAGAGATAGCGGCACAACTTGATTATGTAGGTGCATATTGTGATGTGAATACAACAAAAGATTCGGCTACCCTCACCTTATACACGCTCACTAAACATCTTGAAGGATTGCTGCCTTTAATTGCTGAATTGATCTCAAAAGCTACTTTCCCGGAACATGAACTGGTTACCTATCTGGAACAAAAAAGACATGAATTCCTGATCAATTCCGAGAAGGTCAGATACCAGGCCATGCTGGAATTCAACAGGTTGCTTTTCGGAGCATCTTCGGCTTACGGGCAGGTCCTTGAAGTGGATGACTTTGACCTTTTGAAAAGAGAGGATCTGGATGAATTCTATCACCGGAATTACACTTCCGACAGTGCTTATGTAATTATCAGCGGCAAAGCGGATGAGAAAGTGACAAGCTTGGTCAACCGTTACCTGGGAAATGATTTTCTTACGGCAAATGGTCTTACTTCGGAAATAGCGTTCATTGGCGAAAATGGAATGCGGGAAAAGTACATTAAAAAGAGGGAAACGCTTCAGTCTGCGATAAGGATTGGCCGTCGCATCATGAACAAACTGCATCCTGAATACCATAAGTTTGTACTTCTGAATACCATACTTGGAGGATACTTTGGTTCAAGGCTCATGTCGAACCTCCGTGAAGACAAAGGCTATACCTATGGAGTAAGTTCTTCGCAGATCAACTATATCAGGGGGGCCGCTTTCTCCATTGCTACCGAGGTGAACGCCAAACATACCCGGTCTGCGGTTGAACAGATATTCAAGGAAATGCAGCGACTGAGGGAGGAAAAGATTGACCGGGAGGAACTGCAAACCGTTAAGAACTACATTTATGGCACCTTCCTGCGTAATTTTGACGGACCTTTTGCCCTCGCAGACAGGTTCAGGTCAGCGCGGGATTTTGGCCTGGGATTTGATTATTATCTCGATAGTTTGTCAAAACTGATGTCGGTATCTGCCGATATACTGGATACTGCAAACAATTACCTCCAACCTGATGATATGATCAGGCTGGTGGTGGGCAACATGGAATAATCGCTTCCACAGGCTGCCGTTCTGCCATGAAAACTATTTTTCAAATAGCTCTTTTTACCTGCTGGTACTGCCTTTCCCTGCAGGCAGTCAAGGGACAGGATGCGGCAACACCGATCTGTCTGGAAGTACTTCCTGAAGGAGAAGTTGAGATGACTTTCCTTACACCCATTAATACCACAGGATTTATTGAATACAGGATAAATTATTCTTCCGGTGGAGCCGTTTTCACCCAGATAGCGACCCTAAATGACGTGGCACAAAATACTTACCTGCATGGGGATGCCCAGGCAAACGGAGGCAGCCGCTATTATTTTATAGAAACCATTTACCAGGAGGGTGTTGCCACTTCCGATACCCTGCAAACCCTCTTTCTGCAACTGGATAATGTGAATTTCAATGAGGCAAGACTCTTCTGGAATCCGATGTCCTCCGCCGATCCTGACGGAAGTAACCCCATTATGGAAATCTACAAGGAATACCCGGAAGGCAACTGGTTTCTGTTGACCACCATTGCCTCTGATAACTTTGAATATACCGAACCGGTGGTGGTTTGCAATGATTCCATCAATTACCGTATCGAACGTTCTAATATTAACGGATGCAGATCGGTTTCCAATGTAAATGGAGACTGGTTTAAGATCACGGACGAACCTGCCAAACCGGTTATCGACTCCATCAGCATCAATGCACAGGAAAATATTGTAATCGGATGGGAAACCGTCGGCAATGCGCTTGCATACATCATTTACCGTTTTGAATCCGGTATCTGGAATCCGATCGATACCGTTTACGGCGCAGGCAATACCTTTTATGAAGACATGCTCTCGTCACCGTGTACAAAGGAACTGACCTATTCAGTTGCAACGATAGATACCTGCGGAAGCAGCGGACCCAAGGATGAGAATGAGCTGCGAAAAAGTCTCCGCATTCTCCAGGCGGCCTACGATGCTTGTGCAGGGCATATTGAACTGCAATGGAATCATTACCGCGGCCCGGATGCGGAAAAGTATGAGGTTTGGGTATCCAAAGACGATGGGCCTTTTGAATTGATTACCGACAATTCTTTTTCCGACACAACATACATTCATACGCTTCCGGAGATTGGATCGGCATACACTTACTTTATCAGGGCCTACTTCAGTACCGGTACCTCCACAACCTGCCATACAGAAATAAACTCCTACACTTATCATAAGCCTGAATATATATACCTGGTCAATGCGGACGTACTCCAAGATAACAGCATCGAACTGACCATCCATGCTGACACCTCGGTGGTCAGCAGCTGGCAGATATTCCGCGAGCAGGAAGGAACTGACAGTGAACTCATCAGCACCCTGAATACACCCCCAACAGGTACTTTTCCACTGAAATTCCTGGATGCTGATGCCGATCCCGGCAGCCGGCAATATCATTATCATGTCCGTGTACTCGACAGTTGCGGAACAAAAGCCCTTGAATCGAATGATCTGAGTACGATCTTCCTGTCCGGGTCCAGCATTTCTGAAAATCTCAACCAGCTGAACTGGCTTCCCCTGCAAGGCTGGCATGCGGGAGTGGAAAAATACTACATCTACCGGATCTTCGATACGGGTCAGCCCGCCCAAATGATCGATTCAGTCAGCGGTACAACAAACGAATATGTAGACGATCTGTCTATCTTTTCCAATCTCGACGGCATCCCGATTTACTGGGTAGAGGCTCTTGAACGCACCGGCAATTTATATGACTACCGTGAACGCGCACGGTCCAACCGCATATCGATAGTGAAAGAATCAGAGATGTATATGCCCAATGCCTTTCGGCCGGATGGTATCAGCCCGGACTTTAAGCCGGTATACCGGTTCTACAATGGCAGATATTTTCTTTTCCAGATCTTCAACAGGTGGGGTGATCTGATCTTTGAAAGCAATCATCCTGACGAAGGATGGAACGGAACTTTCAACGGCCGAATGGTACCGTCAGGGACTTACGTTTACAGGCTCATTTATGAAACCCTCGAAGCACAAAAGATCAACAAATCAGGTACTGTCACTGTGATATATTAAAGCTTGTTAAATCTGCCTTTCTCGCTTTCACCATAAGCCTTTCGTTTCATATATTTTGATACTTTTGCACAATTTTTAAATCAGGTACCATGTTTACTGACAGTGATAAATTCAAGGGGGAGGGATTAACCTACGACGACGTGTTGCTGGTCCCGGGTCTCTCCGATGTTCTCCCGCGTGAAACCATACTGAACACCTTATTCTCCAGAAATATAGAGTTGCGTATTCCTATTGTTTCAGCAGCCATGGATACGGTAACAGAGTCGAAAATGGCCATCGCCATGGCTCAGGAGGGCGGTATCGGGGTCATCCATAAGAATATGACCATCGAAAGGCAAGCCCTTGAAGTACGCAAAGTAAAAAGGGCTGAAAACGGGATGATCCTGGACCCGATAACACTGCAGGAAGGCGCTGTTGTCAGGGATGCGGTGAAGATCATGGAAGAGAACAGCATCGGCGGGATCCCGGTAGTTGACAAGGAAGGCAAACTTGCCGGTATTGTTACCAATCGCGACCTGCGCTTTGAACGGGACCAAAACAAACCGATCGTTCAGGCAATGACCCGTGAAAACCTGATTACCACGACTGAATTCACCGACTTTGAGAAGGCGGCCGACATCCTGCAAAAGCACCGGATTGAAAAACTACCCGTCGTAAACGGGGATAACCGGTTGGTGGGATTGATCACCTACAAGGATATCCTGAAGATCAAAGCCCATCCAAACAGTTGCAAGGACGATCAGGGGCGCCTGCGGGTGGCAGCTGCTGTTGGAATTACCAGCGATACGCTGGACCGGGTATCCGCACTCGTTGATGTGGGTGTGGATGCCATTGTTATTGATACCGCACATGGTCATTCGAGGGGCGTACTTGATATGGCCCGCAAAGTCAAGTAAAAATTTCCGGATGTTGATCTGGTGGTAGGAAATATTTCCACCGCAGAGGCGGCCAGGGACCTGATCGATGCAGGCGCGGAAGCCATCAAGGTGGGTATTGGTCCCGGATCAATCTGCACGACACGCGTCATTGCAGGTGTTGGTGTACCACAGCTTACTGCCATTTATGATGTGGCCAGTGCCGTAAAGGACAAAGGGATTCCCGTTATCGCTGATGGTGGAATAAGGTATACCGGAGACATTGTAAAAGCCATCGCCGCCGGCGCCCATTCGATTATGGCAGGATCACTTTTTGCCGGTGTGGATGAATCTCCCGGTGAAACGATCATTTATGACGGAAGAAAATTTAAAACCTATCGTGGAATGGGATCCGTTGAAGCCATGAAAGATGGCTCAAAGGACCGCTATTTCCAGGATGCCGAGGATGACATAAAAAAACTGGTTCCTGAGGGGATCGTGGGACGCGTCGCCTACAAGGGTATCCTGAACGAGGTGGTATTGCAAATGGTAGGTGGCCTGAGGGCCGGTATGGGTTATACCGGTTCACATACCATCGGTGAACTGCAAAAAGCAAAATTCATCAAAATATCACCCGCCGGCGCTGTGGAAAGTCATCCGCACGATATTACCATCACACGTGAGGCACCCAATTACAGCAGAACGAAAAATTAAGTAAAACCTTTATGAATATTGCAATGAAAAAGAACATGTTTCTTGTAAGATTATCTTTGACAGCCCTGCTTTTGCTGTCTGTCAATGTTTATATGACAGCCCAGAAATCATTCGGAAAGGAAACACTGGTAACCATTGCCGGTGAGCCAACCACAGCGGATGAATTTATGCGGGTGTACAACAAGAACAATACCCAGTCGAGCATGCAGGAAATCACTCCGATCCCTGATTATCTTGACCTGTATATCAACTTCAAACTGAAAGTCAAAGAGGCGGAAGATCTGCAGATGGATACCATTGAAGCCTTTCAAAAAGAACTGGCCGGTTATCGCGACCAACTGGCAAAACCTTATTTTATTGATGAAAGCGTCAATGAAGCCTTGTTACGTGAAGCCTATGAGCGAAAACTTCTTGATGTACGTGCCAGCCACATTCTCATCATGGTCGATGAAAATGCTCCTGCTGCCGATACGATGGCAGCTTACAACCAGATCGTTGACATCCGTAAAGAGGTCATGAATGGCATGGATTTCTCCGAAGCAGCCCTGAAGTATTCAGATGATCCTTCTGCAAAAGACAGGGAGGAAATCCCCGGCAAACAAAGATTCAGGCCGGGTAACAAGGGTGACCTGGGTTATTTCACCGTCTTCAATATGGTGTACCCCTTTGAGACTGCTGCCTACAATACCCCCGTCGGAGAGATATCCAAACCAGTTCGTACGCGTTTTGGCTACCATATCATCAAGGTTACCGATAAGAAGGATGCACTTGGCATCGCACAGGTGGCACACATTTTTGTTGCAGTACCCTTTAATGCCTCTCCGGAGGATTCTGCTGCAAAAAGCGATAAGATCAATAATATATACCAGAAGATCGAGGAAGGCATGTCTTTTGAGGAGGCTGTAACGGAATATTCTGAAGACAGGGGATCTGCCAACAACGGCGGATTGCTGACCAAGTTTACATGTAACCGGGTAGTACCCGAATTTGTACTGGCAGCTCAGGCGCTCGAGATCGATGAAGTATCAGCACCTGTAAAAACCATGTATGGATATCACATATTAAAACTCATCAGCCGGGAAACACCGGGTACATTCGAGGAAGAAGAGGCAACCCTTAAAGAAAGGCTCGAAAAAGACAACCGGACGATGAAAAGCAAGCAAGCGGTTATCAATACCATTAAGGCTGAAAACAATTTCAAACTCAACATGAAAGCTAAAGACGAATTGTTCGCTGCCATCGACACCTCCGTGCTGAACAGGAGCTTTTCAGCAGCCACTGTGGAATCTTTTGACAAGACATTGATTAAGCTGGGCAATGAAAAGTATTCGCAATCGGATTTTGCAGCCTATGTGGAAAAAAACCAGCGAAAACAGGTGAACCTGGATAAGAATGTTTATCTCGAACAACTGCTGAGCAACTACATAGAATCGATTTGTATTGCTTATGAGGATGCCCACCTGGAAGAAAAGTATCCTGATTTTGCCGCCCTCATGGAGGAATACCATGACGGCATCCTGCTTTTCAACCTGACAGACGAGAAAGTATGGAGCCAGGCGGTGAAAGATACTGCCGGTCTGGAAAAGTTCTTCCATGAACACCAGGATGACTACATGTGGGAAGAACGTGTGGATGCGACCCTCTTCACAGTCAGGAATAAAAAAGATGCCAGTTTACTGCGGGACCTTATCACCCGGCATCTTGATGATGGCGCGATCGCCAAAGCGCTGGATGAGGACAGCATAACGTCCGTTACCATCCAGCCGGGATTGTATGAAAATGGCGACAATAAATATCTCGACCAGGTGGAATGGAAAGCGGGTACAACGACAGAATATGAATCCGATGTGGAAGACCTGATCACCATCATCAGGATACGGGAAATACTGCCTCCGGAACCCAAAGAACTCAATGAGGCCAGAGGTGTAGCAATAGCGGATTATCAGACCTACCTTGAAAAAGAGTGGATCAGGCAATT
>JARRQC010000024.1:0-19079 GCA_037382165.1 bacterium
TTAAGTTCTTTTGGGAATAAAATAATTATTTAACATTGTTGCCATCAATTGTGATCAATCATCATTTTGACGTTAAAGTCCCGCAGATAAAATAAAAGAGATGAACAGCCAGAAACCGAGAGTTATCAAGGATTTTGAAAAACTGGATCAAGCCATCCAGGAACAGATCAAACTGAATTATCCGGATGGATTTTACCATCACCTGATTTCTTTTGTCAATAAGGAAGGCAATAAAGTCAGTGCATTACCTTTTGAAACAGAAGAGAAATATTACCTGGTCCGAATGACTGTTCAGCAGGCCATCGACATTATCGACGAAGATGATGATTATGATGATGAAGGGTACCTCAAAGAAGAAATCAAGCTTGACTTTGAAGACAAATATACCGGTGATGACCTGGAGCAGGAAGAAGAGGACGAAGATGATGACGGTTTTAAAGACTGATTCCGCAAATTCATTCTGATCTTCATCAGTATATTCCCTTTCTGGCTTTAACTCCAAAGAACAAATTACTGTAATCAGGTGTTAATTCATTTGCGGTTCAGGATTTTATCGCTTTCTTCGCACGAAAGTTCACCTGTAGACCGTTTAGTTTCCAACTGAAATAACTTTGTATAATGAAAAGAATCGCAACGCTCCTTCTATTTACGATCATTTCCATGCTCAGCTTCGGACAACTCAATATGAACGAATTGGGTCATTTTCCTTATGCCAAACAACTGAGTGACATCTGGGGATATGCGGATGGTGATGGCAATGAATATGCACTCGTCGGTGTATTCGACGGATTTTCAATTGTCGATGTTACCGATCCGGGATCACCGGAGGACGTCTATTTTGAAACCGGTGTCCCCTCTATCTGGAGAGATATCAAAACCTGGGATAATCATGCTTATGTTTCTACAGAAGGAGGAGGAGGCATATTGATTGTGGACCTGAACCCCCTGCCTGGTCAGGTAACCAGTTTTACCTACTTTAAAGGTGAAGATTATCCTTTTGAGTCCGCCCATAACATTTATATCGATGAGTTCGGAAAGCTTTACATATTTGGTGCCAACTATAGTTCCGGGGGCGCCATCATCTGCGACCTTACCGGTGATCCGATGAATCCCGAGGAACTGGGTATTTTTGATGAATTCTACCTCCATGATGGAATGGCGCGTGGGGATACTTTGTGGGGGGGTGCAATATACGCCGGTCAGTTACTCGCCATAGATGTTTCCGATCCTTCTGCCCCAGAACTGATGGGTTCTGCCACCACGCCGAGTCAGTTTACCCATAACGCCTGGGTGTCAGATGACGGCACCCATGTATTTACCACAGATGAAGTAGGCGGAGGATTCATCGGATCCTTTGATGTAACCGACCTGGACAATATCACAGAAGTTGACCGTATACAATCCAGTCCCTTGTCGCTCGTCATACCACATAATGCGCATGTGCTGAATGATTATATCGTAACCTCTTATTATGCTGACGGTGTAACAATACATGATGCTGACAGACCACACAACCTGATCGAAGTAGGTAATTTCGATACAGCTCCTGAATTCGAAGGCAACGGATACAACGGTTGCTGGGGTGTGTATCCTTTTTTACCATCAGGAAATATTGTGGCTTCCGATATGCAGGAAGGATTGTACATACTTGAAGCTGAATATGTCAGGGCTTGCTACCTGGAAGGAGAAATCACGGATAGTGTCACCGGCCTGCCAATCATGAATGCGGTCATTCGCATACAGCCAACAGATGCCATCGCCTTTTCCGACCTGGACGGTTCTTACGCCTTTGGAATACCGGAGGCAGGCACTTACAACATAGAAGTGATCCATGAAGATTATCCCTCCCAAGTGATTGAGGATGTTGAATTGGAAAACGGGGAACTTACCCTGCTCAATGTAGAATTATCCAATTGGGTCACAAGCATCAATTCTCCGTCTGATACAGAGTCACTTAACATCTACCCCAATCCTTCATCATCCGTCTTCACCCTTGAAGTGCCGGATGATAAATCAGCATATCAGGAAGTTAAAGTCTTTAATCTAACGGGAGCATTGGTTGCTGAATTAGAATTGAACAGTCGTCCAAGCAGGAAAGTAACTTTTGGACAAGAATTACCTTCCGGAACCTATATTCTCAAAATGACAAGCAGGTCCGGCGAAATGATCTCATCGCTCATCACAAAACGGTGATCAGCGGATAACCAGTGTATGGTTTAATTTTCGATGCCGGGTGGTAAGGACTCTGAAGAAGTACAATCCACTCTCCAGCCTGGAAACATCCCATTCCAGAGAGGTAACTTTACCGGGAATTATCCTGCTTTCCATTTTTTTCCCATGCAGGTCATACACTTCACCGCTTTCCATGTACTCACCTGGTTCGCTTTTAAGAATCAGGCGGACTATTGTTGAAGCCGGATTGGGCCAAATCTCAAGTTCTCCCTGTACTTGTGCTGTTTCCTCAACAGTCAGAAATTCAGGTTGACCGGGTTTCAACACCGATACACCTCCGGTATATTCACCGTAAACCAATTCCCGGCGCCCGTCACCGGTAATATCAGCGCCGGATATGGTAGCCCGTAATGCATACAGGTTCAGGGAATCAGCCAGGTGAAAGACACCGTCCAGGTTGCCGTCAATGTCGTCATAGAGATACAACCAGCCCCGTTCAGATCCTACATATAAAATGGATTGGCCCAGACTGTCGCGGGTAAGAAAAGGTGATGAATAGCCTCCGCAGCAGGGGATCATCATATCAATACCTCCAAAAAAATCACTGGTAGGAGAAGTACTGAATTCGGGTTCTGCTGGAGTACCTATATTTCTGAAATAATCAATGGTACCTCCCCTTTCCCCTATCAGCAGGTCATTTTTACCATCCCTGTCAACATCAACGATCTGGGGCATTGCTGCATCACCCACATCAATGGATTTGTAATACGGTGCCTCCAGGATAAAGTTGGCAGGTTCACCCTCAGCAGATTGGTCACTAAAGAGGAACAACCTGCCCTGTTCATCACCAATAATCATTTCCGGGACCCCATCTCCCGTGAGATCGCCGAATGCGGGATACACACCATTCAGGCTCAGTGACGAGAGGGATGAGAAATCATCGGTAATCCAGCTGAAGACAGGATTTGAAGCGTCACCCGTATTCCTGTACAATGCCAATTTGCTGTCATATATGCCATCTGAAATAAAATAGCCGTAGTTACCCATAACAAGATCCAACAGGCTGTCTCCATCATAGTCGAAAAAAACCGGTCTGGCGCCTTCACCCAGGTCGATCATATCTTCCTGCAGAAAACGGTTGGTCTGGTATTCAAAACCGGGGACAACATCCGTACCATCATTATGGTACAGCCAGATATTGTTCTTATTTTCGGAGCGTACCGGATTATTGGGCGCAACGAGCAGGTCCTTCACCATATCATTGTTCACATCAACATGGAATGCGGCCGGAAATACGGTGAGGTCAACCGGAATATCCTGAGGATACAGACTGTCATAATTCACCATCACTGCCTGGTCCGGCGTGCCGCCATTCATCAGCATGACCAGATTATTGTAGGAAAGGTCTCCCAGTAAAAGATCCTTTGCCCCGTCCCCATCGAGATCCAGTGCCAACACAGTAGAACCGGCATGACGCACTGATTTTTCAGGATCGGGCACGTTCTCCGGACAGGTATCATAAAGGGTAATCCCGTTGGTATTGTCGTTTTCGGAAAAGTATCCCCAGCACCTGTTCTTAAGCTCAAATTCAAGGTGATCGCATTCACCGTAATTTTCCATTGATAGATTCTTATGATATTCGACACTGCTGCCGAGAATGCCAAAAACCAGGATGTCAAGGTCTCCATCAAGGTCGACATCTGTAATGGCCGGAATGTCCGGAGAAGCCGCATACAAAGTCTCCTGGCCGTCAGGGGTTTCGGATTTCAGCAGGGCGGATACCCTCGTAAATCTCAATCCGCTTGCCGGCTGATAATCGTTGCGGTATACCGCTATACCAAAAGGTACATCGGTAAAAAGATCCGCTTTCCCGTCACAATTGTAATCTGCCCAAAGCGCCCAGTTGCTCATGGCCGGGAAGGCATGCCTGTAAAAAGGAGCATAGGTATACGCCGGCCCGGTAGTGGAGCCGTTATTGAGGAAAGGTTTAACAATACCGTAAAAATCGCGTTCAAATACCACCAGGTCTTCCCTGCCGTCACCGTTGAGATCAAGTGCTGAGAACTGGGGACTGTTCAGTCCGCCGGCCCATGGATTTTGCAGGATCTCGCCTTCGAATTCCACCGGAATGCTGTCGTACCTCACCATCTTGATTTGTCCATTGGTTTGAATAACAATAAACCATAAGATCACGCCGATCAATAGCCTGGGCAGGGGAATTATCATGTTGTAAAAATAACTATTCCGGTGCGGAATAATCCGGATTTGAAATAAATGTAGTATCTGTCAATGTTTTCAGGAAAGCGATCAGGCTGGTTTTTTCCTGCTGTGTCAGTTTTACGCCGCCCTGATCTACCTTTTTCATAAGCGGATCGATCGTTGACGACCATTTTACCCCTTCACTGTAAAAGTCGATCACCTCTTCCAGGGTTTCAAAACGTCCATCATGCATATAGGGTGCTGTAAAAACGATATTCCTCAGCGTGGGTGTTTTGAACTTGCCCATATCATTAGCATTTCCGGTAATGGAAGCATAGCCCGGATCGGTGTGCATCGCATCCAGCCCGTTATTGTGAGGCAGGTTGTCGGTAAACAGGATGGTGGCATGGCAATGAAAGCAGTCTCCCTTTTCAGTGAAGAAGACCTCAAAGCCCATCGCTTCAGCCGGGGTCAATTCAGCTTCACCCTTGAGGTAGCGGTCCCATTTCGAATCCGCGGATATCATCGTCCTTTCGAACTGGGCAATCGCCCTGACCACCATCGATGAATCAATTTCATATTTTCCGAAGGCATCGAAGAAGAGTTGAGGATATTCTTCGTCAGCATTCAGTTTGCCCATGGCATCTGTCCAATTGAGATGCATTTCGATGGGGTTGGGAACAGGTTCAAGTGCTTGTATCTCTGCACCTTTCGCGCGACCATCCCAGAAAAGTTCATCCATCCAGCCAATGTTGATGATAGCCATAGCATTCCGGTTTCCGGCAATTCCATCAATACCGGTGCTGAACCTGTTGCCATGATCTGTAAAGGAGAACTCAGCATTATGGCAACTTGCACAGGACTGGGTATTATCACGGGACAGGATCGGATCATAAAACAGCTTTCTTCCCAAAGCTACTCCCTCCACGGTCATGGGATTGTCCTCTACGGTTTGCTGGTCATCGGTAGCCTGGAAAGTGGAATTGGGAAGGATAACCGTGAAATAATAATGATTCCCTTTTGACGGACCGCTGTGTGCCTGGTAATTTTTAATCATTCCTGCCGAGTCCAGTTTACCTTCGAGTTTCATGTAATGATACCCTTCACCAAGTGCCGGTGGCCATTCCATAAGATTTTCCGGGGGATCCGGGAATCTTCCATTTACATTTTTTACAGAATCAATACCGAAAATAAAAGTTACCTCCGTGTATTCACCGGCAGCAATCGTCCTGTCGGGACGAAAAATGGTTGTCATTTCATCGCGCGCGTCCACATAGTGTTCCATATCAAAGTGGACAAAGGTTCCGTCCTTGCGGTTGAGCCGAATATCGGAAATGAAGTACTTCAGCGTGGAGACACTGTAAGGATTGCCTTTGGCATTAAGGTACATTATACTGTCAAAAATGAGCTCCTTTCCATTAATATGATGGGAAAAGCTAAAATCCACCTGTACATTCCTGACAATTGGGGTGTCACTTGACTTATTGCAAGAAAGGAACGACGTTGCAAACAGCAACAATGTGGTCAAGGGGATTAGATTCTTCATAACTCAATTATGACAAATTTTTCATTTAAAAAGTTCATCAATCAGGGATTTTATCCGCTTTATCATTTTCGTCCAGGAATGGATAATCAGTAAATCCTTCAGGACCCCCATGATAAAATGTTTCCTTCTTCGGTTCATTCAGCGGTGCATTGACCTTCAAACGCTCAACCAGGTCAGGATTGGAAATGAACAATTTACCGAAGGCTATCAGATCGGCATGTCCCATTTCCACAGTCTGGATTGCTGACTCCCTGGTATAGTTGCCACATGATATCAAAGTGCCCTGGTACATATCCCGGTAATGCGGCAAAATGGTATTTTGCACTGGATCATTCCTGAATCCGGGACTTCCGAATTCACTGATGTGGAGGTAGGCGAGCCGGTAACGGTTCAGTTTTTCCACTACGTAACCAAAAATCTCCTCAGGACCGGAATCCTCGAAGCCCGGCCTGTTGAATTTGGGAGAAAGCCTGATCCCAACATGTTCCGATGACCAGTTGCCACAAACTTCATCGAGCACTTCAAACAGAAAGCGTGCCCTGTTCTCCACTTTTCCTCCATATTCATCCTTTCTTTTGTTGGTGCCATCACGCAGAAACTGATCGAGCAGGTATCCGTGGGCGCCATGGATCTCTACACCGTCAAATCCAGCCTCCCTCGCCAAAGTTGTTGACTGTCCAAAATTCCTCACCGTCTCCTGGATCTCCTCCAGGGTCATCGGCTTGGATTGAACATATTTTTTACGACCATCCGGGGTTAACACTTCACCCTGCGGGGTGATGGCCGAGGCGGACAGCGGAAGCTGGCCTCCAGGCTGCAGCAGGGGATGAGAAAGTGCACCGACATGCCAGAGTTGCAGGAATATTTTACCACCCCATGCATGCACACCCTCTGTCACTTTTTTCCAGCCCTGCAATTGCTCTTGTGAATAACAGCCCGGAGTATACATATAGCCATAACCACCGGGCGACACCTGGCTGCCTTCCGTAATGATAAGCCCTGCAGAGGCACGCTGTTCGTAATACTTCACCATCAGCTCATTGGGCTTGAGGTAAGCATTTTCTGACCGTCTGCGCGTCATGGGGGCCATCACTACCCTGTTCTTCAAATTGAGCGATCCGGCTTTAAAAGAAGTGAAAAGTTTTTGTGTCACGTCGGGGGATTTATAGCAAACAACACGCCAAAAAGGGCTTATGTTCTCCTGAGAACGAAATTGGTCAGCCGGCAGGTAGACACTTTTTTACCTTCTTCATCGGTAATGTCAATATTCCACACATGGGTATTCCTGCCCCGGTGTATGATATGTGCTTCAGCAAAAACCCAGCCTGAATGGGCAGTTCCTATATGATTGGCACTGATCTGGGAGCCCCTGACATCATATTCATCAAGATCTACGATCAAAGCAGATCCGAGTCCTCCGACCGTTTCAGCCAATGCAAGGTTGGCACCACCGTGAAGTATCCCCATCGGCTGCCGGGTACGCTCATTCACCGGCATTCTGGCTCTGACATATCCATCCCCTATCTCCAGGTATTCAATGTGTAGCTGCTCCATCAGGGTGCCTTTGTTGATTTCATTGAGCCTGTCAATGGGTGTATCTAAACTGATCATACTTGTAAATTGAATTTATAATGCTGCAAACACGTGATTAACATGACCACTGTATGCAAAAATCCGAATTTTAATTGTTACAGAACCATGAATACTTTATTAATAGCACATTTTGCAACCTAATAGAGCGATTTTTTGAAGGAATTTCTAATTGCACCCATTGCAACCACTGGAACTACTGCAACCACTGGAACATACCGCAATCCATACAGCAAAAATCTAAAATCTAAAATCACAAATCGCCCTTCTTCATTCCGCTAGCTTCCCCAGCTTTCCCTGTCCAGGCTTCGGTACTGAATGGCCTCGGCCAGGTGTTCTGTTCTTATCGATTCTGCACCATCCAGGTCTGCGATGGTCCTGGCCACCTTGATAATACGGTCATAAGCCCGGGCGGAAAGGTTGAGTTTCTCCATGGCGTTCTTCAACAACTGCCTTCCCGCTTCACTTAACAGGCAATACTTTTCAATATCCTTTGCTGACATTTGCGCATTGGTAAAAACACTTTGATGATTTTTAAAGCGGATATCCTGAATTCTTTTTGCAGCGGTAACCCTGACCCTCACCTGCTCGCTCTTCTCCCCTGGTGGCGCAGTAGCCAGATCCTTAAAGGGGACCGGCGTAACTTCTACATGCAAATCAATCCGGTCCATCAGGGGGCCTGATATCCTGTTCAGGTAATTCTTCACAAAACCCGGGGAACAAACGCATTCTTTCTCAGGATGATTATAGAAACCGCAGGGGCAGGGATTCATGGCGGCTACCAGCATGAAGCTGGCCGGATAATCGACAGTGATCCTGGCACGGGAAATGGTGACAATACGGTCTTCCATCGGCTGGCGCATTACTTCCAGTACGGAACGCTTAAATTCCGGCAACTCATCCAGAAAGAGAACGCCATTCATTGCCAGGGAGATCTCTCCCGGTTGCGGATAGGTACCACCCCCGACAAGGCCTGCATCACTGATGGTATGATGTGGCGAACGGAAAGGGCGGTTGGTTACCAGTGCCTTTTCACCATTCATCATCCCGGCCACGGAGTGTATCTTGGTCGTTTCCAGCGCCTCTTCAAGGGTCATGGGCGGTAATATGGAGGGTAGCCGCTTGGCCAGCATGGTCTTTCCGGATCCGGGAGGACCGATCATGATCACGTTATGTCCTCCCGCGGCCGCAATTTCCATGGCGCGTTTGATGTTTTCCTGACCTTTGACATCTTCAAAATCATGTATATAGGACGTCATACCACCGGATAAGACCTCCTCCGCATCCACCCGGACTTCCTCATGGATGGATTTTCCGTCCAGCATATCGATC
Source organism: bacterium (assembly GCA_037382165.1). Lineage (GTDB taxonomy): Bacteria > Bacteroidota > Bacteroidia > Bacteroidales > F082 > JAADID01. The sequence goes on from JARRQC010000024.1 coordinate 8,840, forward strand.
ACCCCCTTAATGTGTTCAAAACCATATACCTTCAGGCCCTGCACAATGGCAGCTTCGGAAGCATTTTTGACCGGCAGAATAAGGCCTTCAAACCCCTCTTCCCTGGCTTTCAATGCCATAGGCAAGACTCCCCTGACTGCATTCAAACTGCCGTCCATGGACAGTTCACCCATCATCAGGTATTTATCGATGTGGTCAGCAGAGATCTGCTCCGAAGCAGCCAGCAGACCGATCGCAATAGGGAGATCATAAGCAGAACCCTCCTTCTTGATATCCGCAGGGGCCATGTTGACAACAATTCTTTTCCCCGGATACTTATAATTGATATAATTGATCACCGCAACCAGCCGGTGATGGCTTTCTTTGACCGCATTGTCAGGCAGTCCGACAAGGAAAAACTTCTTTCCCTTGCTAACATTGACTTCAATGGTAATGAGAATGGCATTTACGCCCTGGATGGCGCTGCCATAGGTTTTGACAAGCATTTCATTAATAATTTGGTTCAAGACAAATGTAAGAAATTCCTTGCGGAAAACCAACGGTGACAGGCTACGGCTTATACCCTGAATTTTGCAGAATGTCCTGGGAATCGACATTTCTGAACAGCTCCTCCAAAGAAACGCCGGGGTTGTTGTTCAGATAGGATAACACAATCTTCCAGCCAATGAAAATACCCAGTCGGGCAGGGGATTCATTTGAGAAGCCCGTGGTGAATGGACCGTCCTGGATCAATTTGGTGATCGTTTGATAATCGGTGGTATAGAGCATTTGGTTGCTGACCAGGAAGGCCCAGATATGCTGTTCATTCTCATTCGCCCAGTACAATTGCTCCGGGGTATAACTAATCTTGAATTCATCAGCGACGGAGGGAAAGACCGCATCCAGGTAGACCAGCAACTTGCCCCCGTCAATCATCCGGTCGAGTAAAGTCTTTTGGGAATATTCCGGTGCAAGATGATGATGGAACAGGGCCTTCATGACATCTACCGGCAAACTTTCAGGTTCCATCCACCTGATCTTGTAAAAAGGCAAACCCAATTTACGATAAAGCGGAAAGTCACTTCCCAGGTATAGGTCAATGCCGACAATTAATTGATCGCCCTGGATAATGATAGGCATTTCAAAATACAAATCCGAAATGTAGGTGTATACCTCCGGAAGCGGATAAGTTGGGAATAAATAATGGAACCTCGTGAATGCGTCTGAAAGTGACGATTCCATGAACCTTGAAGCAGGATAGACCTTTTCTGTCTGTTCGTAAATGCGGATCACCTGGGTGTCCGTAACGAAGCGATATAGTTGCATCACATTAGCCGTATCTGACAGATCTGCCGCAAGCAATGGTTTGAATTCGTCCTGGATGGAAAGCAATCCTTCCTGAAACTGATCAGGTTCCAATCCGAACAAAGCCTGGTCAAAACGATGGATACGGACCTGAACTTTCTCTTCCGGAGCAATATCTGCCTGGGGAAACCGGGTGTATGTTTCACTGCATGAAACAGCTGACAAAAGGAACGTAACAGCCAGGAATAACCTGATGCTTCTTGTGTTGAAAAACATCAATACAATATTACCGGTATGTGTTTGCAGGTTAATTAAAATATTTTCCAACCCAGGGTAACCTGGAAAAGATTTGATTTTGAACTTACCTGATAATTTCCTCCGTCTACTGTAACGGTTTTGTTCACCAGGTCATTGATACCGCCACAATAGCGTACATCAATGGCGAACATCAGTATGTCCACACCGAGTCCGGCCTGCCACTGCCACTGGATGGAGCTGAAATCTTCCGGGAGGAGATATTCATAGGTATCCGGATTAAATGTGTTAATCTTTGTATTCAGGATGAAATTGGCAGATGCGCCAGCAAAAAGCCGGATATTGATCACATTAAGGTTGATCATTCTCCAGCCCAGGCTCAGGGGAACCTGAAGGGTGTTCAGCTTGATTTCCTGCTCTACCGGATTGGGATCATCAACCTCAAATTCATATTTGAATGTGCCGCCCTGTGTCAACCAATTGGCTTCCGGTTGCAGGTATATTTTCTTTCCCATCCTTACGAAAACTCCGATAAGCAAATTGCTTTTCAGATTATTAACGATCTCACTCTTATCTACTGAAAGGTTAGAAGCTGTATAACCAACCTGGGGACCGAAATGGAACTGTCCGAACATTACAGTGGATATCAGAACAGTTGCAAAAACTAAGATTGCTTTTTTCATAATCGTTATTTTAGTAATAGTAACGTCCAAAATTAAGTCATTATTTTCTGCAGAACACAGGATTTGCCTTATGTAATTAAACGGCCAATGTGAATAAATAATTCATTTGGCGGCTATCCCAACACCATTTTTTATTAGTTATGCCAAAACTGATCCTTGGAGTGCTATGAAATTTTCAAGCTTTTTCATTCTTATTTTGATCCTGATATCAGGTCGGACGGCTCAAGCGCAATATAAACCCTTTCAGTTTGGATTTCAGGGTGGATTTAACATCGGCTGGTTTGCCGCGGAGGATGCCCCATTCCAGAACGAAGGAGTGGATATTGGTGGTTCATATGGCTTTGTCGCTGATATTTTCCTGATGGAGAATTATGCATTCACCACCGGTTTCAAGGTGATCTACCTGAATGGCAACACGACTTCATCAGCACAAAATGGGCCGCTTGATCGCAATATTCATACAAGATATCTGCAGCTACCCCTGCTATTCACCATGAAGACCAAACCCATCAAAGAGAAATTCAGCATTTACGGACAGGTCGGATACGGTATTGCCTTCCTGCTTCAGGCCAAAAGTATGGATACCTTCCGGGAAAGCGACGGCGATGAAGTCTCGGAAAAAAATAACATCAATGATGAATTGACATTCACACGGTCTTCGCTGATCTTCGGTGCAGGTATTGAAATTCCAATACACGGGAGTACTGCTGTTCGTGCCGGATTTACATTCGACAATTGTTTTGTAAACATGTTCAAGGGAGATGAATTCAGGGTCCGTAATTCGTTTTTTGACATTAACTTAGCGGTTTTATTCTAAACCGATTGGCTTTGAATATTGCACTTGCCCAGATCAATTACCATATAGGCAACTTTCGGGATAATACCGGGAAGATCATCGCGCATATTGAAAAAGCCAAAGCAGCAGGAGCTGACCTTGTTGTTTTTGCCGAACTCGCCATATCGGGCTATCCGCCCCGTGATTTTCTTGAATTCAAGGACTTTGTCAGTATGTGTGAACAGTCTGTTGAAGAGATTGCGAGCCATTGTAAGGATATCGCCGCTATCCTGGGAACACCCGTTTTCAACCCGCATAAAAAGGGTAAACCGCTTTACAATGCAGCTGCTTTTCTCTATAATGGAGAGGTGAAACAATACCGGTACAAGACCCTGCTTCCCAATTACGATATTTTTGATGAGTACAGGTATTTTGAACCCAATAAGGTATTTGAGGTCATCGAATTCAAGGATACCCGATTCGCCCTGACGATTTGCGAAGACCTGTGGAATGTTCAGGATAATCCGCTTTATACCATCAATCCCATGGATGAACTCATGGACCAAAAACCTGAATTCATCATCAATATCGCCGCATCACCCTTCAATTATCACCAGATCGACATCCGTACGGAAATTTTGCAGCGCAATGCCAGAAAATATAACCTGCCTTTACTTTATGTCAACCATGTGGGGGCCCAGACAGAGTTGCTGTTTGACGGCGGTTCAATGATCATGGACAAAAACGGTGATATTCTGGATGAGATGGAGTATTTCGATGAAGATTTTCAGGTCTATCAACTGGAAGACATCCTGGAAGGAAAAACCGGGAGGGGCAGGACAAATACCCGGTCTGAAACAGGAATGATCCATGATGCGCTGGTCATGGGTATCAGGAATTATTTCCGCAAACTGGGTTTCAGCAAAGCGATCCTGGGATCCTCCGGTGGCATTGACTCTGCTGTCACTGCCGTGCTGGCAGCTTATGCACTGGGTCCGGAAAATGTAATGAATATCATGATGCCCTCCCGGTTTTCAACCGATCACTCACTAAAAGATGCGATTGACCTGGCACAGAACCTGGGGATGCCCTATGAGGTCATCAATATTGAAAAGGGGTTCAAGGCCTTTGAGGAAACCCTGAAACCAATATTCAAAGAACTTCCTTTTGATATCACCGAAGAGAATCTGCAGGCACGGTCGCGTGGTGTAATACTGATGGCGCTATCCAACAAATTCGGATACATTCTTCTGAATACCAGCAACAAAAGCGAGGCAGCCGTCGGTTATGGTACCTTATACGGAGATATGAACGGTGGTTTGTCGGTTCTGGGTGATGTATATAAAACGCAGGTCTTTAAACTGGCCAGGTATATCAACAGGGATCAGGAGGTCATTCCTGAAAATATCATTACCAAACCGCCATCGGCGGAACTTCGGCATGGTCAACTGGATGCGGATTCACTTCCGGACTACAATGACCTGGATGAAATCCTTTATCAGTATATTGAATTGAGACAAGGGCCGGCCGAGATCATCGCCATGGGTTTTGATGAAAACCTTGTCAAAAGAACTTTAAAGCTGGTAAATACCAATGAGTACAAGCGGTATCAGACCCCACCTATTTTAAGGGTCTCTTCAAAAGCTTTCGGGATGGGAAGAAGGATGCCTATTGTGGCCAAATACCTTTCCTGAGGGGGAAGCCAGTTCACCGGAAAGCGCACTACAAATTGACGGCCACCACTTCCCTGATCTCAGGCAGTGCTTTCTTTAGGGTTGCTTCCACCCCATTCTTCAGTGTCATGGTACTGAATGGGCAGGCGCCACAGGCTCCGTTCAGTTCTACGTTTACCACATTGTCCTCAGTGAGTTCCACGAAAGTAATGTCCCCGCCATCCTGCTGTAAATAAGGTCTTACCTGCTCGAGGACATTTTGGACTTTCCGGATCAATTCTTCTTTTGTATGTGCCATTAAATTGAGATTTTTAATTCATGGTGGCTGCCTGTAACATTTCCGCCTGATTGATTACGCTGGCCGCGATATGATGAAATGCTGCAGTCACAGGCGATTTTTCGTCCAGGGTGATCGGGTTGCCGCCATCGCCTGTCTCCACAATCTTTTCAACAATCGGGATCCTGCCCAGTATGGGGATATCCAGTTGACTGGCGAGCTCGTCGGAAGATCCCTTTCCAAAAATGAAATATTTCTTCTCCGGCCTGTCATCCGGACTGAAAAAGGCCATATTCTCGATGATACCCAACAAAGGGATTGTCAGTTTATCCTGACGGTACATCATCGCTGCCCGTCTCACATCCGCAACGGCAATTTTTTGCGGGGTGGTTACCAATACCGTACCCCTGATTTTGTATGACTGTGCGAGGGTAAGCTGGATATCGCCTGTACCGGGAGGCATATCAACGATCAGGTAATCCAGATCTCCCCATTCGGTATCCGTCATGAGCTGATTAAATGCTTTGTTGATCATGGAACCCCTCCACATAAGTGCCTGCTCGGGATTGACAAAAAAACCAAGGGAGAGAATTCGCACCCCATGGTTTTCAAGCGGAACCATCAGCGGTTTTCCATTCCGCTCGATCATGGCAGGCTGTTCACCTTCCACGCCAAACATAATCGGAATGGAGGGACCCATGATATCTGCATCAAGAATGCCCACTTTCTTACCCATCTGTGCCAGGGTTACGGCTAAGTTCGCCGATACGGTTGATTTGCCTACCCCACCTTTTCCGCTGATGACGGCAATGATATTTTTAACTCCCGCAAGGGGACCTTTCCCCACATCTGCCTCGGAAAGGGAATTTATGCTAACCTGTACATCTTCTCCAAATTTCTCCTTCAACATTTTGGAAACTGTATTTTCGACAATGGACACAGCCGGATCATTCAGATCGGGGAATACGATGCTGATGGATATCTCATGGTCAGAAATATCGATCTTGTGAACCATCTCAAGCTCAACAATGTTGTTTTGTTTCTTGAAGAATATTACCTGCTTCAATACTTCCTGCACCTGAAATTTGGTGATTCTCATCCTTCTCTTAATTTTATTTAGACTAAATTGTAATAATCTAAAATCCAGTGGCAAATTTACGGAATATTTATCAGAGTTGCCTATTCTGTTAGGTATATTATCGGGTGGAAAAAGAAACGGTTTTTATCCTGATGGGGTGGTCTTTTTGGAAAACTTAATCCAATTGTGAAGGATGCCAGAATACATCATCGAAATGGACAATACGGTCATCATTTACAGTAATGCCTTCATTTTCAAGCAGCTGTTTCATAATATCCTGTCCGCCAAAATGATGTTTCCCGGTTAAAAGTCCCTGACGGTTTACCACACGGTGTGCGGGTATATTATCCGGATGATGGTGTGAATGGTTCATCGCCCAACCCACCATCCGGGCCGAACCCTTCGATCCCAGGTATTCTGCAATAGCCCCATAGGATGTAACTCTTCCGTAAGGGATTTTCTTTACTACCTCATAAACCCGCTCGAAGAAGCTGTCATTCGCCTTCATCTCTTTTCAGTCTGAATTGAAGATATTTTATCCTGGTGCCGTGATTCAGCCATTTTCTTTCGTAAAAGGTCTGTATTTGTGTCAATTCATTGTCAATACCCGAAGCATAGATATCATCCGAACTGAAAAGCAATTCATGTTCTCCTTCCCGGATCACATCCAGGGTGGCTTCGTAAACGATGATATTATCGGTTTTCAGGTGAATGATGCCATCGGGTTTTAAAAACCTGGTATAATTTTCGAGGAACCTTGGTGATGTCAGACGTCGTCTTGTCCTGGACCTTCGGGGCTGAGGATCAGGGAAAGTAATCCAGATTTCGGAAATTTCATCTTTCGCGAAGCAGTATTCAATGAGATTGATCCTTGTACGAATAAAGGCTACATTGGAAAGGTCATGATCCCGGGCATATTTCAGCCCTACATAAAGTCTGGATCCTTTGATATCCACCCCAATAAAGTTCTTTTCAGGATACCTTTCAGCCAGACCCGTTGTATATTCTCCTTTACCGCATCCCAACTCAAGTACGATATCTCCGCTAGTATTAAAATATTCGTCATTCCAGCTTCCTTTCAGGTGAAATCCATCCTTCAGTTCTTCATAATTAAGCTGAAACAAATTGTCGAAGGTGAGGTTCTCAGCAAACCGTCTTAATTTGTTCTTGCCGGCCACGAACTAAAAATGATCATGTTAATTTCTCAGGATCCAGGCTTCTGCATTATCCTCCTGACGGATTGCCCGGAGTTTTTCCTTTGCCAGTTTTAAAGAGGCGGCACCATCATACGCCACACGATACATCCCGTATTTATTGGTGTCAGCAATCCGGGCCTCATATCCCTTCGTACGCAATGACTGGACCAGTTGTTCGGCATTATCATGATTTTTGAAGGAGCCGGCAATGATATAATAGCGATTCACGGATGACTTCGGAGGTGGCTCCGTAACCGCCTCGGGGTAATCTTCAGATAGCGCGGGCATGGTGGTGGCGGCTTCTTTTGGCTTATCCGGTTCATCTGTCAGGACAGGTTCGCTAATAATCTCAGCTTCTGTTGCAGGGTCAATTTTATTTTCACCACTGGGTAGGACTTCAAACTCAGTTTCTGCCCTCTTTATTTCCTCAGGCTGGATATTTTTTTCCTCCTTTGTTTCTTTGCCAAAAGACTTGTTCATATCCCTGGGCTGATAAACAGGATTTTTCTTGACAAAGGGGTTGACTGTTGCATATTCGGCAAAGTAGCCGTTGATCTCGTTACTGTTGAGTAAACCCCAACTGATAGAAGAGACAAGCAGGATAAAGATGGCTGCCCGGGCCATAAGTTTACCTATGCCTTTGCGGCTGATGAGCCTGACAGGTTTGTTGCCGGAGGTACGCACATGCTCCCGTTTTTGACTGTCAATAAATGCCTTCACCTTTTCTTCGTCGGTCTGTCTCTTTATCATAGGCGAGACAAATCCAGTCAGCCCGAAGGCATCCGGGTTGTAATTCACATTCGTGTCCTGCGTAAAGTAGAGGATCCCGGAAGAACCTTTTGACAGGGTCCCGATATCATGAATCCTCACGGTCTCCCCCTGCTCCAAAGTTTTCCTGCAGGTATCCACATATTGATCGACCCGGTCTTTCGCCTCTGCAAAAGAAACAGACTCCCTTTGTGCCAGATAGTTGATGAGCAATCCGTCATTTTCGGTCAGGTGGACGTTGAAGAATAGCTGATAATACGGAGGTTTGAACTGGTGGGTGATCAGGTTCACCGATGCCGGTTTCCTGTTGGAGATAAAACCTCCCAATCCAGGCAGTATAACGCATTCGTAATCATACAGTAATTCTCCGATATAACGATCAACATTCATGAGTTTACATTTTTCCGAATCTGGCTAAAATACACATTCGGCAGGTAATTTTCAGTGGATGTTTGTAAGTTTTGATAAATCTTCAGGCGTATCAATGGCCGGGCTCTGATAGGTGGTTATACCGATATGGATTTTAAATCCGTTTTCCAGCCACCTCAGTTGTTCAAGTTGTTCCGCTTTTTCCAATGGGCTTTCCTTAAGCGTACCGATCTGAGCAAGCACATTCGCATGAAATCCGTAAATGCCAATGTGTTTGTAATAATCGTGCTGACTCAACCAGTCTTTTTCTTCTTTATCCCTGCAGTAAGGGATCACCTGCCGGCTAAAATAACCAGCCACATGTTGTTTGTCAAAAACCACCTTAACCACATGGGGGCTGAACAATTCTTCATGATCATCTATTTTACAGCAGAGGGTAGCGATCTCTGCANNNGAGATCTGATCAGGCTGTATAAAGGGTTCATCCCCCTGTATATTCACTACGCCGGAATAGGGTTCTGGATCAATCCGTTCCTGAATTATACCAAGGGCTTCCAGGCAACGCGATGTGCCGTTGGGATGTACAGCGGAAGTCATGACTACCTGTCCCCCAAAGCTTTTCACATGTTCGAAGATCCGCTGGTCGTCCGTTGCCACAAAGAGTCCGTCGAGCTGTGCAGACCTGGCGGCTTGCTCATACACCCGCCTGATCATACTCTTACCGGAAATATCAGCCAGGGGTTTTCCCGGGAATCGGGAGGAGCCATACCGGGATGGGATAATGCCGAGGATCTTCATGAATCAATCGATCGCGTTAATTTAGGAGTATCAGAAAAGGCCATGGATCTCAGCATTCACCTTGTCGATGACCACGCTGAGGTCTTCAGGTTTCGAGAAATCCGTGTTGTCCGCATTGATTACCAACAATTTGCCAAGCTTGTACTTTTCTATCCATCCTTCATATCTTTCATTGAGCAGTTTGAGGTAATCCAGCCGGATACTTTCTTCATATTCCCTGCCCCGCTGTTGGATCTGTTCAACGAGTGTAGAGACCGAAGCCCTGAGGTAGATCAGCAGGTCAGGCGGCTGCAGAAAGGAGCTCATCAATTCAAAAAGGGAGGCATAATTTTCAAAGTCCCGTGTCGACATCAGGTTCATCGCATGCAGGTTGGGTGCAAAAATGTAGGCGTCTTCATAAATGGTACGATCCTGGATAATATTTTTTCCGCTTTTACGGATTTCCACCACCTGCCTGAACCTTGAATTCAGGAAATAGATCTGCAGGTTGAAGGACCATCGTTGCATATCTTCGTAGAAACTATGGAGGTAGGGATTGTTCTCCACATCCTCATACTGGGGTTTCCAACCGAAATGCTTGGCCATTAACCGTGTTAGTGTTGTTTTTCCTGATCCAATGTTGCCGGCGACTGCTATATGCATATTAGAACTGATTTTGCTACGAATTTAAACTTTTTTATCCATTACGTGTCGCCACGATTGTGCCCTTATTACAGCATCTCAAGGATATCATCCACATATTCCCGGTCGTTGGAAAGACGAGGTACTTTATTCTGTCCGCCCAGCTTATCCCTTTTTTTCATCCACTTGTAAAATGTTCCCCCGGGCACACTTATTACTACCGGTGATTTGAGGATCAGGTTCTGGTACCTTTTGGCTTCATAATCAGAATTGAGTGATTTGAGTGCATTATCAAAAGCCTCCCTGAAGAATTCCATATCAGCGGGAGGTTTTTCAAATTCTATCAGCCACTGGTGTGTCATATCACTGTCTTTATGCAAAGGGGCTGCCGTATATTCGTGAATCACCGCCCCTGTTTTAGAACAGGCAACAACAAGTGCCTTTTCGGCATTGTCAATGATCA